>CAXUOD010000272.1:1875-6090 GCA_964252585.1 uncultured Lichenihabitans sp.
GGCCCCGCCCGCCCGGCCGCCCGACCCCGCCCGTCGCCCGGTGGGAGGGGGGGGGGGGGTGGGGGTCGTCGTCCCGACAGCATCGTCATTTCACGGCTCCCGCCGTGATGCCGCGGATCAATTGGCGGGAGAACAGGAGGTAGAGTATCAGCACCGGCAGGATCGCCAGGGTCAGGGCCGCGAGGACCGCGTTCCAGTTGGTCACGAACTGGCCGATGAAGGATTGAGCGCCGAGCGTCACCGTCTTGGTCGCCTCGCCCGGCGCCACGATCAGCGGGAACCAGAGGTCGTTCCAGATCGGGATCATGGTGAACACCGCGACCGTCGCGAGTGCGGGCCGCACCAGCGGCAGGACCAGCCGGTAGAAGATCGTATATTCGGAGAGGCCGTCGATCCGCCCGGCGTCCTTGAGGTCCTTCGACACGCCCTGCATGAACTCGGACAGGATGAAGACCGCGACCGGCAAGCCTTGCGCCGTATAGATCAGGATCAGCCCGAGATGCGTGTCGACGAGGCGGGCCGCCACCATCATGTCGAGGATCGCCACCGTGCCGAGGCGGATCGGCACCATGATGCCGAGCGCCAGGAACAGGCCCAGGAGGGTGTTCAGGCGGAAACGGTATTCGCTGAGCGCGAAGGCCGCCATGGCGCCGAATAGCAGCACGGCCGCGATCGACCCCACCGTGACGATCAGGCTGTTCAGGAAATAGTTCAGGAACACGCCCTGTCCGAGAACCGTCCTGTAGCCCGCGAGGTCGAAGGTCGTCGGGCCCGGCAGGATGAGCGGCGCGCCGAAGATGCTGGCGCGCGTCTTGAAGGAATTCGAGACCACGAGCAGCACCGGCCCGAGACAAAGGGCCGTGTAGAGGATCAGCACGAGATGGACCGCGGCCCGGTTGAGCGGAGACGAACGCGCTCGGTTCATGCTCGGCCCCTCAGAACTGGTAACGCCGCATCCGCTTCTGGATGCCGAAGAGATAGATCGAGACGCCGCACAGGATGATCACGAACATCACGGTGGCGATGGCGGCACCCATGTTCGGGTCGCCGAGCTGGAGCTGGTTGCCGAAAAAGGTGCGGAACAGGAAGGTGCCCAGGATGTCGGTCGAGAAGTTGGGCCCGGCCAGCGCGCCCTGGACCGTGTAGATCAGGTCGAAGGCATTGAAATTGCCGACGAAGGTCAGGATCGAGCAGATCCCGATGGTGGGCCAGATGAGCGGCAGCTTGACCTTCAGGAACTGGCTCAAGCCCGTGATGCCGTCGAGCTCCGCCGCCTCCAGCACCTCCTCCGGGATCCCGAGCAGGGCCGCGTAGATCAGCATCAACGGGATGCCGACATATTGCCAGACGGAGATCAGGGCCAAGGTGGTGAGGGCGCTCGATTCCTGCCCGAGCCAGGGATGGAACCAGCTCTTCAGGCCCAGGGCGCCCAGCAACGAAGGCGTGACGCCCCAGATCGGGCTCAGGATCAGCTTCCAGGTGAACCCCACGATGACGAAGGACAGCATCGTGGGCAGGAAGAACACCGTTCGGTAGAACGCTCCCCCGCGAAGGCGCGGCAGCGACAGGAGGGCCGCCAGCGCCACGCCGATCGGGTTCTGCAGCACCATGTGGAAGACGAAGAAGTAGACGTTGTTGCGCAGCGCCTGCCAGAAATGCAAGGACCAGCGCGCGTCGCCGAAGAGCATCCGGAAGTTGTCGAGTCCGACGAAATGCGACACGCCTTCGACCCGCGTGTAGAGGGCCAGCCGAAGCGTATCGATCAACGGCACGATCATGATCGCGGTGTAGACCAGCAGGGCCGGCGCCAGGAACACCGCGATGTGCCATCGCATCCGGCGCGTCGCAGCGCCCGCATCCACGGCCTCTAGGGCCGGGTACGGGGCGTCGACCGCAAGCTGCTTGAGATCGGTCATGAGCATGTCTCCCCTTCTCCCGCATCGCGGGAGAAGGTGGCGCGAAGCGCCGGATGAGGGGCGGCGCGACGGTTCGGGAGTCCCTCATCCGTCACGGCTTTGCCTTGCCACCTTCTCCCGCTCACGGGAGAAGGGCGAGCCCTACTTCGCCGGGTGATACCAGCTGTCGAGGCCTTTCTGCAGCTTCGCGGCGGCCTGCTCGGGCGTATCGGTGCCGTTGATCACATTGGCCGACTCGACCCAGGTCTCGTTCTCGAGGTTCGGCGTGCCGCGCGACAGGATCTGGTAGGTCGAGCGGATCGTCGATTTGCAGCTGTCGCGGAACGCGACAAACGCTTTGGCGAGGGGGTTCTCGACCGGGATCTGCTCGCTCTGCAGGCTGAAGAAGCCCGGCAGGGCGTTGGAATAGAGCTTGGCGAAGTCGGGCGACGCCATCCAGGTCAGCAGAGCCTTGGCGGCCTCGGGCTGCTTCGTCTTGGCGTTCACGCCGAACGCGATATCGACGTGGTCGGAGAGGTAGCAGGGGTCGCCGGCCTTGGGCACGGGGGCCGGGAAAACGCCCATTGGGAATTGCGCCTGGGCATCGAACTGCGAGATCTCCCAGGAGCCCGCCGGATAGATCGCGGCCCGCCCGAGCGTGAACATGTTCTGGCTGTCGGGATAGGACTGGGCCTTGTACCCGTCGCCCATGTAGGGGCCCCACTTGGCCAGTTCCGTGAAGGGGGCCACCCATTCCGGGTCGGTCAGCTTCTCGGTCCCGGCGATCAGCGCCTTGCGGCCCTCTTCGCCATGCCAGTAGTTCGGCCCGATGTTCTGGTAGCCCATGGTGGCGGCCTCCCACTGGTCGGGCGTGCCCATGGCGAGCGGCACGTAGGTGCCGTCCTTCTTGATCTTGTCGAGGTCGGCGTAGAAGTCGGCGTCGGTCTTGGGCACGTCGGTGATGCCGGCCTTGGCGAAGGCGTCCTTGTTGTAGATGAAGCCGTGCAGCACGGCCGCCACCGGCACGCAGAACGTCGTCTTGCCGTCGTCGGTCGACCAGCCGGCCTTGGCGACGGGGCCGAAGTCGCTCATGCCCGGGATGTCGTTGACGCTCGTGATCTGACCCTTCTTGAAGAGCTCCAGCGACGCATCGAAGGGCCGGCACGCGATGATGTCGCCGGCCGTCCCGGCGTCGAGCTTGGAGTTGAGGGCGGCGTTGTATTCCTTCGGCGCCGTCGGCTGGTAGTTCAGCTTGATGCCCGGATGGGTCTTCTCGAAGGCCGGGATGATCTTGTCCTGCCAGATCTGCAGGTCGTCGTTGCGCCAGCTCTCGATCGTGAGGGTCGCATCGGCGGCCCGCGCCGGCAGCGCGGCAAGGGTCGCGATACTCAGTACGGCCGCACCCGCCAGGGCTCGGGGTCTCGTCGTCGTCTTGGTCATGTCACGTCCTCCATGGCGCGCTTCGCGCCGATTGCTGTCGACGGTCCATCTGGCGCGCGGGCTCGTCACCGCAGCGCCTCGCGTATGTGGCCGGCGCTCCGATCCAGGCGAGCCCGGGCCTCGGTGGCGCCGATGCCGGCGGCACACAGCGTCACGGCCGTCTTGATCGACCAGTCCGCTTCGGCCAGCGCCGCTGCGGCCCGCTCCGTGTCGACCGCCGCGGCCCGCGCCACGATGGCCACGGCGCGCTGCTTCAGCTTGGCATTGTCGGGGCTCATGTTCACCATCAGGCCCCGGTAGACATGGCCGAGCCGCAACGCGACGCCGGTCGACAGGATGTTGAGGGCGCATTTCTGCGCCGTGCCGGCCGCCATCCGGGTCGACCCCGCGACGATCTCGGGCGGCGTCTCGACGGAAACCGGGTACTGGCTCTCGGTCAGCAACGGCGCTCCGGGCACGCAGGCCAAGCCGACCGTGACGCAGCCGCGCTGCCGCGCGCGGCGCAGCGCCGCGACCGTGAAAGGGGTCGAGCCGCTGGCCGACACCGCCACCAAGGCGTCGCCCGGCCCGAGCCCGCAACCGTCGACCGCGGCTTCGGCCGCCGTCGTATCGTCCTCGGCCTCGCCCGCCAACGCCAGGAGTGACTCCGGACCGCCCGCCAGGATCACCGGCAGCCGGTCGAGGCCGATGCCGAAGGTTCCGGGCAGTTCGAGCCGGTCGAGCTGCGCGATCATGCCGGACGAGCCGGCGCCCGCATAAGCCATGCGGCCGCCCGCCTCGAGAACCGTACCGAGCGCCTCGATGGCGTCGGCGAAGGCCGAGGCTGCGGCCGCTACGCCATTCAGGGCTTCCCGTTGCACCGAGACGATCGCACCGACGC
>CAXUOD010000273.1:0-2461 GCA_964252585.1 uncultured Lichenihabitans sp.
CCTTCGAGGTGCCGCGCGAGAAGGTGCGGGATGTGCTGGCCCATGCCGCACCGGCACCGTCCGCACAAGGCGCCCCGGGAGCCGGACCTGCTTCCGGACGCCCACCGATGGGGACCCCCATGGGCGGCAGCCCGGTGATCATCCAGGTCCTTCCCAATGGCCTCCGCGGCCCTGCCCCGGGCGGTGGCCCGGCCCCGGCGGGCGCTGGAGGGCAGCCTGACGGTGAGGTCGATCCCTACTGGTATTACTATTGGTGGAGGACTTGGTCCAACTACTGGTACTGAGCGATCCGGTGCCGGGCGACAGAGGTTCGCCCGCGCCGATGCCGGCCTATCCCTTCGGCGAGGTTCGACCCGGAGGGTTGGCTGCTACACCCAGGATCGCAAGCACCCGACGCCGCTCGTCGCCATCCGGGAGTTCTTCATGCCGCTTCTTCGATCCATAGAAGGTAAATATTACGAGGTGCCGGAGGAACAGGCCGCGTCCTTCGAGATCCCCCGCGACAAGGTCAAGGACGTGCTGACCAAGGCGGGGCTGTCATCTCCACAGGGCGGCCCCAACGGCGGACGCCGCCCTTCGACGGCCCCGATGAACGCCCCCGCCGGGGGCAGCCCCGTCATCATCCAGGTGCTGCCGAGCGGCCTCCACGGCCCGAGTTCGCCGCCGCCCGCGAGCGGCGTCCCGGCCCCCTCGACCTCGGCCGAACCGGCCGGCCAGGACAGCGACGTCGATCCCTACTTCTGGCGATGGTTCAATTGGCACTACGGCCCTTACTGGGGCAACCGCTGGCTCAACTGGTGAGCCGGACGGCGTGCGGGCTACAGGTCCGCACGCCCCAGCTCGGGATGCAGAGCGTTGCCTCGCCTCAACCGCCGGTTCTCACCGGCACCGTCTCGTGCGGCGCGCGGCTCTCCGTCGAAGGCAGTTCCATGGTGAAGACTGATCGTCCAAGCCCGTCGGGTGTAGGCATCGCCTATCATCCCTTCCTTCACGCGACGATTTTAGCGAACCCGGACGCCTTCGCCTTCGTCGAAGTGCCGCTCGATGCCTATCTCGACGAGGCGCGGCGCGGGCTGCTCGACCCGGACCTCGCGCGGCTCAAGACCGTCGCGGCGGCCCGTCCGATCGTCTGGCGGGGGCCGTCCCTTGCCCTCGGGACCGGTCGCGACACGACCCGAACAGAAGCGGCGCTGGCCCGGCTCACGGCCGCGACCGGCGCTTTGGCGCTCCACGAGACACCGTGCTGGCGCCCGGATCGCGCGCCGAGTGCAGTCGGGCGGCAGGTGGAGGTCCTGAACGCCCGCCTGTCCTGCCGGCTCGCGCTCGAGTTGCCACTCGACGCGCTCGCCTCGGCTGAGCCTGCGACCGTCGATGCCATCCTGTCCGACCTCGCCGCGGCGACGACCTGCGACCTGCTCCTGTCTTCGGTCTCCATGACGGCGTTCACCGCCGACTTGGCCGCGAGCATCGGCCAGCGGCTGCCCGGGCGCATCGTCGGCGTAGCGCTCGCTGCAGCCGGTGGCACGGACGAGAGAGTCGCGGAGCTTCTCGCCACCACGGGCGCCCGAAGCGTCGTGATCCGTCGCGAGCGCCACCTGTTCCCAGTCGGCGAGATCCTTCAAACCGCCGCTCGCGCCCGCGATGCGCTCGATGATGTCGGATCGGGGCGCAGCTTCACGCCTGCGCCCGACGGGGTGGCGGCCCGCCCCGAGCCGCCGGGAGCGAGGCGCGACGGCCTCAATCAGCCGCGGTGGGACGAAGACGACGAGCTGGGCCGTGCCGCGCGCGCAGCCTGGCACGAGCGTCTCGCGGACATGTATCGGACGCTGCAATTGGCACGCTGGGCGGCGCGGCCCCCGGCCTGGGAGGTATGACGATGTCGGGTCCCTTTTCGACGCATCTCGCCGCCCTTGGACGGCGAGAACTGGCCGAACGGCTTCTGCGGCTCTGCGAAGCGGTACATGCGGAGGAATCGTCCATCCTGGTGCAGGGCGATCAGGGCAGCCTCGTCTTCTTCGCCTCCACCAATTCGGCGCTGGCCCGGGACGTGACGCCGCCCGTGCCGGTGGTGGCGAGCTTCACGGGGATCGCCTTCAGCACCGGACAGGCCCTCGCGGTGGCGGACGCGGCCGGCCAGACGGGGCACTTCAAAGGCGTGGACGACCTCCTGGCCCGGCCCACCCGGGCCTTCGCGGCCATCCCGGTGTTCGACCGGCACGGGGTCGTCCTCGGCGTCCTGACCCTCGCCAACCGCCGCCCGCCGCCGTCGCCTCGCGCCACCGAGCCCTTCTCGCCCGGCGACCTCGCCGAAGCCGGGGAGGTCGCCGCCGACCTGGCCGAGGGTTTGGGGCTGCTGCTCCGGCTTGGAACGACCCCGCCGGATGACGGAGCGGCGGATCTCGGAAGCACCCTGGCGGCGCGCGCGCCCGGCGCCCGGATAGCGGCCGTTGCGGCGCCAGAT
>CAXUOD010000273.1:2471-6019 GCA_964252585.1 uncultured Lichenihabitans sp.
GCGCTCGCTCCCCGAGATCGGCGGGCGGTGGACGCCCTCGTGGCGGCGCTCGCGACGGAAGGGAGGCTCCAGGATGTCGTCGCTTGAGCATGCGCCCGCCTTGCGGGCCCTCGTCGATGCCGAAGCGCTGCACGCCGCCTTCCGGAACAGCCGCGGCAGCGGCATCAGGGTCGCGATCCTCGACAGCGGCGTCGACGGCCGCCATCCGAGCCTCGCCGGCCGTATCGCCGGGCAGTTCGACATCGTCGAGAGCCAGGGCCGGGTTCGCTGCGAGGCGGCTCCACCGGTCGACCTGATCGGCCACGGCACGGCCTGTGCCGGCATCGTCGCGGAACTCGCGCCGGAGGCGGAGATCACGAGCATCCGGGTGTTCGGCGCAGAAGCCCGGACCTCGACGGATGCGCTCGCAGGCGCGCTCGGCTTCGCGCTCGACCGCGGCTTCGACGTCATCAACATGAGCCTCGGCACGACCGGTGCGGCCGGACAGGCGCGGCTCGGCGGCCTCGCCGACCGTGCCTTCTACGAGGGCCGCATCGTCGTGGCGGCTGCCAACAATTTCGGCCACGTAGCTTACCCGGCCCACCTGTCGAGCGTCATCGCGGTCGGGATGGAAGGCTTCGCCGAGCCCGAGCGCCTCCGTTACATCTGGGGCGAGCCGGTCGAGGTGGGAGCACGCGGAGTCTACGTCGAGGCTCCGGCGCTCGGTGGCGGCACGCAACTTTTCACCGGGACGAGCTTCGCCTGCCCGCACGTTGCGGGCGTCGTGGCGCGCCTGGCTTCCGCTTTCCCGGGCCTGTCGGCCTTCGAGGCCCGCCTGCTGCTCGCCCTGTTGGCCCGACCGCAGGACCGGTCTCCTGGAGCACAAGCATGAACCGGAGCGAAGTCACGGCCGTCGCGCTCCTGAGCTGTCTCGTCGCGGTCGGAACGGCCCGGGCCGAGGGATGCTCCCCGGGCGTCGGCCCGTCCTGCGTGGGCGAGGTCACGCGCGCCACCCAGGGCGTCAAGTTCGGCGCCGTCCGGCCCGCGCTGGTCAAAACGGGAGGGCGCATCGCCGCCGGAGCGCGCTATTGCCTCGTCGGGCAGAGCCGGATCGGCCGCAAGCTGTGGTTCTACGTGACGAATTCCGAACTGATGCTCGACGGTGCCGATCTCGCCCTGCCGACCGGCTGCAGGCTCGACACGCTCGACACCAGCGAGCCCGATTGACCGGCGGCGCGCGATACCGCTCCGCATTCCAACCTCGCGCTTCGGAGGCCCCGCATGATCAGGCCCTGTACCGTCTTCGTCGCCACCAGCCTCCTGCTTCCGACCGCCGCCATCGCGGACTCCTGGACCAGCGGACAGGAGGACTGGGCGCGCCACGGTTTCCGGCACGGGGCCTGGGACTGCTACGGCAATTGTTCGGGCGGCAGGCCGGCGCCGGCCCGCACCGCCAAAACCACGGTGCGGATGCAACTCACCTGTCAGCAGGACTTGAGCGACGGGCGCACGCTCGTCAGCAACGGCAACACGCTTCCCGCCAATGCCAGCTTCCGCGTCCTGAGCTACAGGCCGATGCAGCAGGATTCAGGCTGGTCGCGAGGCCCGTGCCTCGTCGCCGTGACGCGCTGACCCGAGGGTCGGCATAGCCTCGATCAGGTGTCCGGCGTGGTCGCGCGGCGACGAGGCATCGGGGCGAGTGGATCTCCGGCCCGCTTCTCCGGCCCGAGACGCGGAGCGATGCCGAGCGCCGAACTCCGGTCGATGACGCGAACTAAGTCGACCTGCCGCGTCGTCCCGGTCTTCTGCATCAAGCGGACAAGATGGGTGCGCAATGTATTCTGACTACGGCCCGTCCGGGCTGCGATCCTGGCGATCGTGGCGCCAGCCTGAAGGTCGCGAGCGAGTTCGCCTTCTGCCGCCGTCAAACCGAACAGGGCCCGTAGCACCTCGATATCCGGTCTAGCGGGATCGGGAACACGCAGATAGATCATCGCAGCCGGCGGTATCGGCAGGCACCAATCGTCCCGGTGCGACAGGGCGACCACGACGGCGTTGACGCTGCCTTGCGCGTCCGATCTCGGCAGCGTCACGGCACCGCCCTGCCGGCCCGCGACCGCCTGCGCGACCGCCGATGCGAGCGCGGTGGTGGCGGCCGGTGTCGCGGCGCTCAGCTGTCCGGAGGCCAGCCGGAGCGGCATTCCCCGTTCCACCATCTGACGAGCGGTCGCGTTGAACCAGAAGGGCCTTCCGCTGCGGTCGAAGCCGATGGCGGCTATGTCACCCGCGGCAGCCCCGCCGCTCGCCGCGTCGAGACGGAAATCCGCTGCGCGAAGCCGCCGGGTGATGGTCGTGGCCCGCTGAAGATGCGGGATGATCACCCGGCCGAGCGCGACCTCGGCGGGCCCGAAGGCACCGCCCGACCAGGATCGTAGGAGCGACACATCGCCGAGCCCCACTTCGTCCGCCCACAAGGTGAAACGCAGTCCCTCATGGAGTCCACGTGGTTCGAGGTAGACCTGATACATCTCGCTTCGGCGAAGATCTTCACGTGCAACCATGCTACGGGTGGAGAGAACCTCGCCGGGAAAACGCGCCGGCATCCTGCGGCCCCAAACGTTCCGGTTGAACCAGAAGCCGAGCAGAACGTCATCATAATCATTGCGATCGAGGCCATGCGCGAGACCGCTGACGTGTTGCCTGTCGTGCGTCCAACTGCAGAGGTCAGCGAACCCAGCACCGAACAACGTTGCTAGTTGGTGTAGCGCTATATTCCACGTTTCATGCCCGACGGCAGCGTCGTAGAGCGCATCAATCGTGCGCTGAACCGGCAGTTCTTGGACTTCCTGTGGCATCGGACACCACTTTTGGCGGTAGTAGATCGAACGTTGCACTGCGATGGACGCCGAGTCAATGCAGGAGCGAACTTCCGGCACTCGCGGCATAGATGCGGGTCCGCTTCAAATGATTGTGCCCCTCGGGGTGGTGCAAGTCCTGGGAGGGCCACCACGGTCTTCGGCTTGGGCCGGGACGATCAGGACCACTCCATGGGGCACGATCACCGAGATCACCGGGGCGGGACAATCCGGATTACAGACCGCCGCATTACAGAGTGGGCGTTAGCCTCGTTTGTGCCTTCCAGGTCATCTGTAAACATCGCGAGGTCCCATCATCCGCTTCCAAGACCCGACCGAAACATGCTGCAGTGACCAGCATGGACACTCCACCACCGGGTTCATCATACACTCGCAGGTCCGCTTTCGAGCACGCGAGATGCGCCTCAAACGGCGTATTCGGGTCGAAACCGGCCGACGGATGGAAGCCCTCGATCAGGGTGAAGCATCGCCGGCCTGAAGCACGCGATAGACCTGCATCCGGGAGCAGCCAATCGCCCGTGCGATGGCAGCCGGTCCATCGCCGGCGGCGTGCAGTGCCCTGATCCGGTCGTGGTCGAGCCGGCGCTTGCCGCCCGCGTAGGCGCCCTCGCTCTTCGCCCGCTCGATGCCCTCGTGCTGACGCTCCTTGATGAAGCGGCGCTCCATCTGGGCCACCATGCCCAGCACGGTTAA
>CAXUOD010000274.1:0-2080 GCA_964252585.1 uncultured Lichenihabitans sp.
CGCCAAGTTCCCCGACCACGTGCCCTTCATCGACGAGGCACCGGGAGGCGCCGCGAAGCCGCCCACGAAGGGAGCAGCCGCCGGGGCTCCCGTGATCCCGCCCGAGACGGAACGGACCGGGGGCGTGGACGCTTCGGTGGCGTTCGGCGTGCCGGGAAGCGCGAGCGGGTCGGCGGGTCGGCGGGTCGGCGGAGCAACCTGCGCGGTCGGCGGTGCGTCCGGGCGGCTCGCGACTTTCGGAGTAGGCGAAGGTCCGGACGGAGTCCGCGCGGGTTCAACGAGTTTGGGTCGGGATGCGGCAGGAGATGGCTGAGCCGGGGTCAAGGGCGAAGCGTCGACCGCGCCCGGCAGGCGGACCGGCCCGGCGGAATCCGGCGTACGTTCGACGACCCGCGGACGTGGCTTGACGGTCTTGATCGGTGGCTGCGGCCGGACCGGCAGGGCCGGCACCACGGCGGTGTCGCCACTATCGTCGAGATCACCGTAACGGCGCGCCGGAGTGGCGTTCTCGTTCGGCACCCCGGGTCGGCGCCCGAGCGACGGGATCGGGGCGGGCGGCGTCATGCCGCCGTCCGTATCGCCAAAGAAGCGCGACGCGAAGCTCGGTTGTTGCTCCGTCTCGCCCGGGGCCGCGCCGGGACCACGTGATTCGTCGAGGTAGAAGCGCTGCAGGATCTGTGCGTCGGCCGCAGCCACGATCAGCCTTTCGCGCCGACCGCGCCGGTCGAGCACATCGGCGACGAAGACACTGCCGTTGCGGCGCATGGGGAAGATGACACGGAAGCCCTGCTCGGCAATCGAGCGACGGACCTGGCGAGGCTGCAAACCATCGTCATTGCCGCCGTTGTTCCAAAAGCCGCCATTGCCCCAGCCGCCGAACACCTGCGCGGTGGCGGATTGCGGCAGAGCCGCTAAACCGAAGCCAAGCCCGATGACCAGCACAGGCAGGAGCCGCATCCCGGCCCGAACCGGCTCGTTCCGACGATCACCCATGGTGTCCGACCCCCTCGACCGACGCTGACGTTTCATGTCTGCGTAACTAATACGGCGGTCCTGCGACCGCGATAGCGGACAGGCCTGTTAACAAGAACTTTACGTCAGGCGGGATGAACCGCGGATGCACGAAGGGCTTCGGCGACGAACCGGTCGACGTCCTCATCCGTCGTATCGAAGGCGCAGATGAGCCGGATCATCATGTGGTCCGAGCCGGGGGCGAGATCGGCCGTCAATGAGCGGGTGGTCCAGGGGTAGTACCGCGCGCCCGCCTCCCGCAATGCCTCGTCGACGGCCCGCGGCACGATGGGGAAGACCTCGTTGGCCTGCGTGGGCCAGGGTAGACGCACGCCCGGGACGGCTTCGAGCCCCCGGGCCAGTCGGGCGGCAGCCCGATTGGCCTGCCTCGCGAGACCGAGCCAGTGGTCGCCGTCGAGAAAGGCCGACATCTGGGCTCCCAGGAAGCGACCCTTGGACAGCGTCTGCCCCGTCCGTTTGCGGCGGAACAAGATGTCGGCCGCCTTGTCGGGTTCGAAGAACACGATCGCCTCGCAGGCGAGCGCTCCGTTCTTGGTGGCGCCGAACGACAGCACGTCGACCCCGGCCTTCCAGGTGATCTCGGCCGGAGGGACGCCGAGCGCCGCGACCGCATTGGCGAAGCGCGCCCCGTCCATATGCACCGACAGCCCGGCCTCGCGCGCCGCGGCGGAAACGGCCTGCACCTCCCCGGGGGAGTAGAGGGTGCCGGCCTCGGTGGCCTGCGAGAGCGACAGGGCAGCGGCCTGGACTTGACGCACGACGCCACCCGGGAATCGGCCCAGCGTGGTGCGGAGCGCCTCGGGTGTCACCTTTCCCTGGACGCCGGGGATGCCGACCAGCTTCGCGCCGCCGCAGTAGAATTCCGGCGCCCCGCATTCGTCTTCGCTGACATGGGCCTCCTCGTGACACAACAGGGCCGTGCCGGGCGGCACGATGGCGGACAGCGCCAGGGCGTTGCTGCCGGTTCCCGTTCCGACCAAGACCACCGCGACATCCTTGTCGAAGAGGGCCGAGAGCCGCGCTTCCGCGTCCTTCGTCCAGGGGTCGG
>CAXUOD010000274.1:2180-5940 GCA_964252585.1 uncultured Lichenihabitans sp.
TGGAGGACACATCATGTCGGACGAAAAAGCTGCACCGAAGACCGAAAAGCCGAAGGTCGATCCCCATCCTGGCATGATGGGAGACGGGACCGAGGAGCAGAACCTCAACCAGACCGGAGATCCATCGGCTCGCGTGACCGAGGACGATGTCAAGGAGGCCTTCAAGACGGACATGCCGAAACCCTGACTCCTCCGGTCCTTTGAACGCGGTCGAGCCGACCATCGGGCCCGATCGTGACGATACTGCCCTGCGGCCAGGACCTTTGCTCCTCGGCCGCAAGGTGCAGCAAAGGGCAGAGCCCGAAGCCCATCTCGGCTGCGACCAGGATCCCCAGCCCGATGATCGCATCGACGGACCCGAGGATCATGGCCGCGGGTGCGATCCCTCGATAGAGCAACTCTAGCACGACGGCGCTGCTCGACGACGATCCTCGAGGCTCGGCCATCATCAGAACGGTGCCGCGGAGGCAGTGGCCGCAGAGCGGCGACCGGGGATCGGACAGGCACCCCGTCGCCGGATCCACGCCACCCCAGAAGCTCAGCGGCTCATCGAGACGGAGAACCGGGCCCGTCGCCGGCAAGCTCCCGCCGAGGACGATCTCAGCGCGCAAAGCTGCCCCCATCGGCCAGTCGCCCTGTCACGGCCGACTCCACGCAATCCTCCGTCGTGCCGAAAACGACATCGAAGCCCGTGTTGGGCAACGTATAATGCGCGAACTTGCCGGAGTTGGTCATCAGGATCCCGCCGCCCGCCGGCAGGATCGGGGTCACGACGATGCAGGTGTCGGCCACGACGAGAACACCCGACCGGTCGAGTTCCGCTCGCGTTCCGTCGGCGCCGATCGCCTCCAAGGCATGTCGGCCCGTGCAGGCGTAAAACGGAACGGCACAGCGCCGCCCGGCCAAGCCGGCGCTCAGCGCGCGCAGTTCGTTCGCCGAGAGATGGGGACTGCCGATCGCGACGGCGTCGAGCCGTTCGCCTCTGGGCAGAGTGACGGTCGACAGGCGGCGGCGGGCTTCCTCCATCATCGCCGGTCTGAGTTCGATCGTCTCCGCGGCGGGGACGCCGCCGAAGGCCGTGTGCTCGTCGGGCGCTTCGGGCGTGGTGCCGATGATGTGGAAGAGACCAACGGCGCCCGTCGAGGCCGCGGCAGCCCCGAGCGCCTTCATGCGATCCTCGCCGACCAGGGGCAGCCCGCGGATCGCCGCCACCGCGGTCCCGACGGTGTGGCCGAGCCAAGACCCGAGGATCGGATAGAAGACGTCGCTGTCGAGCAGGCCCGACGGCAGGGCCACGGCGTCCACGAGCACCGTCGCGAGCCTGTTCTCCGCAAGGTGAAGCCCGGTCCGCGGCGCCCGTCCCGCGATGGCGGCGCAGATATCGAGGAAGTCGCCGTAGCGGTTGGTCCGCGCGCCGAGCACGGAGTTGCAGAAGGCCACGGCATTGCTCTCGCCCCAGGCGACGTCCTGGCCGAAGGCGGGGCGATGCCCGGCCTGGTAGGGTGAGCAGGTCCAGGTCTGGCGGCATCCAAGCTCGACATAGGCGCGCATCATGCGGCGCGCCATGTCCGCCTGATGGGCCGGAAGCCTGACGCGGCCAGCATGGAGCAGGTCGAGCGCGCCGACATTGAGGGTGGCAGGAACGCGGACCCGGCCGCCGGTTTCGACGAGGCGCTCGGCGAAGGCCGTGCCGCTGTCACCGTGATAAAGGCAGCCATCGATGTGAGCCGACGCGATGTCGGTCAGATCGGCAGCGCCGAGCATGCGCGCCGTGCCGACCACGATCCGCATGGCCATCGCGGCCGCGGCCCCGTCGCGGCCGGCCAGCATGGCGTCGTCGGCCACCGTCAACCGGACCATGCGGGACCCCGGTTTGCGACGGTGACGGCGGGCCGATAGGATCGGGGTCGGTCGGGTCCGCGCGACCACGAAGGGAGGTGCCGATGCAGTTCAACTATGCCGTCCTGCTGGGCTCCGTGCGGCGTGACCGCATGGGGATCCGGGCCGCGCGCCTGCTCCTCGACACCCTCGCGCTCCGCGGTCATGCGGCAACCCTCGTCGACCCGATGGAGCTCAAGTTGCCGCTGCTCGACAGGATGTACAAGGAATATCCCAAAGGCGAAGCGCCGGAAAATCTGGAGAGGCTGGCGTCGCTCTACCGCGAGGTGGATGGCTTTCTCGTCGTCAGCGCCGAATACAACCATGGGATCCCGCCGGCGCTGAAGAACCTTCTCGATCATTTCCTGGAGGAGTATTTCTTCCGGCCCTCAGCCATCGCGAGCTACTCGGCGGGGGCGTTCGGGGGTGTGCGAGCCGCCATGCAACTGCGCATGACCCTCGCCGAACTCGGCATGCCCAGCATACCGAGCCTGTTTCCGATTCCCCGGATCGGCCAAGCCCTCGACGAGGAGGGGGCCGCGAAAGAGCCCCGGCTCGTGGAGTCCATGACGCGCTTCCTCGACGAGTTCGACTGGTATGCCGGCGCCCTGAAACGCGAGCGGGACCGATCGGGCACCCCGACGTGAGGGGGCGTCGCTCGGGATCGAGACGGTAACGGGCCGACCAGCCCGCGCATGCTCTTTGCATGAGGCAAAAAAGCTGTTGTGCGGCGACGCGTTTCCTGCAACCTAGACCGGCTCTAAATAGGACAGTGCTGCTGACCGAACACGGGGCCGATGCAGGTCTATTGCCCTAGCGGCAGGCATTTTTAGGGCGGATCGGGGGCAGGAACCGCCTCGACCGGACGGAAGGCGGGCCATCTCCGCCATGGGCACGAGCGGACGATGGGCTCGACCCGTCACTTCAGGATGCAGAGGGAGCGTCGTTCCATGAGCATGGACGCGGGAAGAACCATCGGCGCGGCATCGGCAAACCGCGACTCGCGCAAGCGCGCGGCGGCGTCGAGCCTGCGATCGATCCACGCCACCACGCCCCCGACCGTCGTCGATCCCGGCCTGCCGCCCGCGCAGGGGCTCTACGATCCGCGTAACGAGCACGATGCTTGCGGGGTCGGCTTCGTGGCCGACATGAAAAACCGCAAGTCGCACAAGATCGTGGCAATGGGGCTGCAGATCCTGGCCAACCTCGACCATCGCGGTGCCGTCGGGGCCGACGCCCATGCGGGCGACGGCTGCGGCATGCTGGTGCAGATCCCCCATGCCTTTTTTGCCGCCGAGGCCGAGAGGCTCGGGATCGATCTGCCGGCGGAAGGCGATTACGGCGTCGGCTTCTTCTTCCTGCCACGTGACCCCGAAGGCCGCCGCATCGTCGAAGACATCGTGGCGAAAGCCGTGGCCGACGAGGGCCAAGTGCTGCTCGGCTGGCGCGATGTGCCGGTTGATCCGTCGCTGCTCGGCGAAAGCGTCAAGGCGGGCGAGCCCGTGAGCCGACAGCTCTTCGTCGGCCGTGGCGAAGGGACCCCTGCGGGCGACGCCTTCGAGCGCCGGCTGTTCATTCTGCGCAAGGTCATCTCGGGCGCGGTCTACGGGCTCACGGATGGACGGACAGCCGGCTTCTACCCCGTGTCGCTGTCGTCCCGCACGATCGTCTACAAGGGCCTGCTGCTCGTCACCCGCATCGGACGGTACTACAAGGATCTCGGCGACGAGCGCTTCGCCTCGGCGCTGGCCTTGGTGCATCAGCGCTTCTCGACCAACACGTTCCCATCCTGGTCGCTGAGCCATCCCTATCGGATGGTAGCCCACAACGGCGAGATCAACACGCTGCGCGGCAACGTCAACTGGATGGCGGCGCGCCAGGC
>CAXUOD010000275.1:0-5924 GCA_964252585.1 uncultured Lichenihabitans sp.
GCGAGGCGCTGGCCACGCTGGTGGTCAACAAGCTGCGCGGCGGCCTCAAGGTCGCAGCCGTCAAGGCGCCGGGCTTCGGCGACCGCCGCAAGGCCATGCTCGAGGACATCGCGATCCTCACCTCCGGCCAGATGATCTCGGAGGAGCTCGGCATCAAGCTCGAGTCCGTGGGCCTGCCGATGCTCGGCCGCGCCAAGCGCATCCGCATCGACAAGGACAACACCACGATCATCGACGGCTCCGGCCAGAAGGCGGACATCGACGCCCGCATCGCCCAGATCAAGGCGCAGATCGAGGAGACCACCTCGGACTACGACCGTGAGAAGCTCCAGGAGCGCCTGGCCAAGCTCGCGGGCGGCGTCGCGGTGATCCGCGTCGGCGGCTCGACCGAGGTCGAGGTGAAGGAGAAGAAGGACCGCGTCGACGACGCGCTGAACGCCACCCGCGCGGCGGTCGAGGAAGGCATCGTCCCCGGCGGCGGCACGGCGCTGCTGCGTGCCAAGAAGGCTGTCCTGGCGCTCAAGAGCGACGTCCCGGACGTGCAGTCGGGCATCAACCTCGTCGCCAAGGCGCTCGAGGCCCCGATCCGGCAGATCGTCGAGAACGCGGGTGTCGAGGGTTCCACGGTGGTGTTCAAGCTCGGCGAGAACTCTTCCGAGACCTACGGCTTCAACGCCCAGACGGAAGAATACGTCGACATGATCGCGGCCGGCATCGTGGACCCCGCCAAGGTGGTCCGCACGGCCCTGCAGGACGCGGCCTCGGTCGCCGGCCTGCTGATCACCACCGAGGCCATGGTGGCGGACCGCCCGCAGAAGGACGCACCCGCCGCGGGCGGCCCCGGCATGGGCGGGATGGATTATTGAGGCCGCGCCGCTCGACCGACCCCGGCCCGAACCGGTGACCGTGGTGGCCCTTCCAGGACATACACCACGCCCTGGGACGCGATCCGCGAACTCGGCTGCGGCGGCCCCCCGAACGCCCTCGATGCTGCGGTGCAAAAAACGGCGGGGCATGGGCCGGCGGAGGAAAAGCCGGACGGGAAGTCACAGCCGACCAGGTAAGCCGCTTTCAACCTGGATCGCACATGCCTTCGTAGGTGATCTTACCCCGGTACACGACGCGGCCCATGTCATCCCGCACGTCGCAGGTGATGGTGTGCAACTCGCCGTCCGGCAGCTCCTCCCGTGCGATGTCGGGCAGGAGACCCTGGCACTGCTCCCGCGCTTCGTCGAAGTCGGACAGATCGGTTCCGAACTCGTCCCGGTGAGGCCCGCGATTGTCCGTGACGTCGAAATAGTACCGGGGCATGTGCCGCCTCGCCGTTCAGGCAAGGGTACAAGCCCCCCAGGCGCCGCATGCCATTAGATCGAAGCGACGATCTGTCACCTATAACGAGTTCGCACTCACCATGCACCTGAAATGGTCGGCGCCAAACAGCGATGAGCGCTTTGTGCCACGTGGCCGGCTTGCATGCGACGAGCTTGGTTCCAGATAGCTCGACGGTGCAGCATGGGAGCAAGAGAGCATGTCGACGATCACCCCCGCACAGATCCGCGGCGCCCGCGGCATGCTCGGTTGGTCTTTGATGGATCTCGCCAGAGCGGCCGGGGTGTCGGTTTTGACCGTGAAGCGAATCGGCGATGCCCGAGCGGTCGTCACGTCGGCCACGGTTGGCATAGTTCAAGGCGCTCTTGAGTCTGCCGGGATAGAATTCCTCGGCGATGAGGAGAATGGGCGGGGAATGAGGCTGACACCTCGGCGGGCTCAGGCGTTCTCTCGCTTCATGCGATGAGCGGGTTTCGCTCGAGCCGCTCTCCGTGCTTCGCGCGGTGCGTATTAGCCCGCGAAGGGATGAAGGGAGCGCGGCGGAGACGGATCCGGCGCGCGGCGCGAGTTCCGGGTTGACCCCGGGTTCTCTCGAAAGGGATGCCGTCGCATGCTGATCCGTTACGGCTATGAGATCACCATAGCATGCCCCCGGCCGACAGCGCTGATCTGCATGATGTCGGTCCAGGCCGACCGTTTGCAGGACCTCGAGGCGCCGGAGAAGGCCGAGACGGAGCCGTACGTCGTCGTGCGAACCTACCACGACGTTTACGGCAACCTGTGCCGCCGCCTCGTGGCCCCCGCCGGCGACCTCACCCTGCGCGGCGACGCGACGATCGCCGACAGCGGCGCGCTCGACCCCGTCCTGCCCGATGCCGTGGAGACACCCGTCGCCGGGCTCCCCGATCAGGCCCTCCTCTTCCTGATGGGCAGCCGCTACTGCGAGACCGATCGCCTGAGCCAGACCGCGTGGGACCTGTTCGGAGGCACGGTGCCGGGCTGGACCCGCGTCCAGGCCATCTGCGACTTCGTGCACGGCCACATTCGGTTCGACTACCAAGCCGCGCGCTCGACGCGTTCCGCCTACGAGGCCTACGAGGAGAGGGTGGGCGTGTGCCGCGACTTCGCCCATCTCGCGGTCGCGTTCTGCCGGTGCATGAACATCCCGGCCCGTTACGTGAATGGCCACCTCGGAGACATCGGCGTGCCGGTCGTCGACCCCATGGATTTCAGCGCCTGGATCGAGGTGTATCTCGACGGGGCCTGGCGAACGTTCGACCCTCGCAACAACGTGCCGAGGATCGGGCGCATCGTGGTCGCGCGCGGCCGCGACGCCGCCGATGTCGCCATGATCACGAGCTTCGGGCTACACGACCTGAAAAGCTTTCGCGTGTGGACCTACGAGGTCGACCCCGCCCGTGCCGTGAGATCATAGCCCCGTCGTCACGGGCGCCCCGGTCCGGGTCGCCACGTCGTCCTCCGTGCGCAACGGCCCGATCGGGGATGCACCTCCATCCGCTCGGCTGCGCCGAACGGGCTTCGGGGGGACGCTTCGAGGGAAGGGCTGATCGCCGAAGCCTGGCTGCCCAGACCGCGCGTCCTCCGTCCCCGGCCGCATCAGCGCTCGATCGTCGAACACCAGAGAGTGGAGCCGTATGCGGGCGTCCCGCCGCGGCTCATCCCTCCCGGAGGCGGCCGCGACCGTTCAGGACACCGCTCCGGGCCCGATCAGGCGCTGGTACTCGGCCTCCGCGCCCCCGTAGCTGTCCCCGGCAGCGGCTTCGAGCTTGGCGCGGTCGAGGATCTGGATGCGCGAGCGCCGCGCCCGGATCATCCCGGCCCCCTCCAGGATGTGCACCGTGGTCGTCACCCCCGGCCGGCGCACGCCCAGCATGAAGGCCAGGAACTCGTGGGTGATCGGGAATTCGTTCCCGTCGAGGCCGGGGCGCTGAGGCGCGTGCTGCGCGAGCACCGGGCGGTGCACGACCACCTGCTGCTCTATGTCCAGGCGTTCTCGGTGCGGGTGGTGGAGAGCGTGCTCGCCAACGGGCGCCTCACCGTCGGCGAGCGCCTGGCGCGGTGGATCCTGATGTGCCACGACCGAGCCGACCGCGAGGACTTCCCGCTGACCCACGAGGTCCTGTCGCTGATGCTCGGGGTGCGGCGCGCCGACGTGACCACGGCCCTGCAGGCGCTGGACGGCGTCGTCGCGGTGCGCGACCGGGCGGCACTGCTGGAGGCGGCCGGCGACGGCTACGGCGTGCCCGAGGCCGAGTACGGGTGCCTGCTCGGTCCGGCCTGACGCCTTTCCGTCCGCAAGTGGACAATTCTGGCGCCGCGTATGGAACGCGACGATAACCTGTGAGAAATTTCGCTCCACGACGAGAGGAAGAGAAATCCGAGCCATGTCGCGTATGGTGGACGCCGCACCGGAGCCGAACCGGGCACCCCGCCCGAAGCTGGACGGCGCCGACCCTGTGCGGAGGGTCGTGGCGCGCGAGGCCGTGGTCGAGCGGGGACAGGTCGTGGTGCGGCAGGGCGACATGCCGCGCGCGGCCCACCTGCTGCTCGAAGGGCAGACCTGCCGCTACCGGCTGCTCCCGGATGGGCGTCGGCAGATCACGGCCATCCTGATCCCCGGCGACGTATGCGACCTGGAAGCGGTGATGCGCGGCCGAGCCGACTACTCGGTCGAGGCTCTAGCGCCGAGCGTGCTCGGCGAGATCCCGGCGCCTCACGTGGACGACCCGGACGGGGCCGATCCGAAGGTGCGCCGGGCGTTGTGGCGACAGTTGCTGCGCGACGAGGCGATCGCCCGCGAGTGGATGGTGGGGATGGGCCGGCGGAGCGCCAGGGAGCGCATGGCCCACTTCGTCTGCGAGATGCAGGAACGGATGCGCAAGGTCGGCCTCGGCGACGGCGACCGCTTCGGGCTCGACCTGACGCAGGCCGCGCTCGCCGACGTGCTGGGCCTGTCGACCGTGCACGTGAACCGCGTGCTTCAGGAGTTCCGTCGCGACGGCCTCGTCGAGTTCAGCGGCAGGGTCATGCACGTCATCGACCACGCCGCGCTCGCGAAACTGGCGGTGTTCGAGCCGGCCTACCTCGAGATCGCCTGAGACAGGGGCGGCGCGGCCTGCTGCACCGACCAGGCAAACAGGGGGAAAATCCTCCGCGGTCGTCCCGCCGCGATACGTCGATCATGCTCATGGAGCGTCGGCTTCCGCAAGTGCCACCGCAGGCCGGACGTGAACGCCCATCGTTCATTGCGGGCTCGGTCGGGTGCCTGGCGGCGCGGGACGCGATGGGGCGGAAACTCGCGCAGTCCGGCTCCCGAGCGCAGGGGTACGACGCGCGCGACATGGCCGGCCGCCGTCGCGGTCCAAGCTAACCAACTTCTTCGCATCCGGTCGAAACTCCAGGCGTTCGCATCCATAGCTTCTCACGAGCCGACGTCCGCCTCGGGCCGGCTCAGGCGGCCGCGGCGAGATCCCGTGCCCAACAGGACGTCGCGGTCGCCACCGACAATCGAGCGATGTGGACGCTGCCGCGGCGTCGGCCCGTCTTCCGGCCGGAACTGCGGCGAGACGTCGAGTTCGGCCACGGCTGTGTGGTGGACCACCTTGTGGCGGGGACGCGCCGCGCTATCTTCAATCGCACGGGCGATCCACTCGCCATCCGGCGCGGGCCGCCGGAAGGGTCATATGGCATCGAACATCGAGAGCGACGGCGAGACGGTCACGGTCACGACCGCCGAGGGGCACCGGATCAGGTTCGCCATGGCGGAGCTGAACGTCCCTTCCACTTCCGGCGAGATCACCACGGGCTGGGCCGATGGCGTGCCGCCGGAAAGCGTCGAGCGTACCGTTGCGGTCGCGAAGCTGGAAGCTGAGGCCTACGCGGCCGAGCATCACGTCGGAAAGCCGGCCGAGGCGAGGACCGCCAACGAAGCCGAGAAAGGGCTCGGCGGCAAGCTGATGGACGCGCTCGGCCTGCCGTGATGGCGACATCCGCTGCTGATGCAGGTGGCCTTCTTGGGTCCTGCAGGGCGCCCCTACACGGTTCGTGGCCAACTCGATGAGGGATAGCCTCACGCCCCTTTCGAGAGCTTCTTAGCCTCTCCGGCCCGTTCTCCGAGTCGCTGCGGCGAGGCCAAGCACCAAGCCATCGTCGCCTTACGGGGAGACCGCCTGTGCCGCGGCTCCGGCCCCTTCGTCGCTGAGGCAACGAAGGCACGGCCACCTTCGCCGAGGGTTGCCCTGCAAGACGCAGAGAACAGGGGCTGGCGAACACCGCTTGCTGGAATAAAAGTCAGGCACCGCACCTCGTTCCTGAAGGTCGGCGTCGATACGACGGGGTGAATGCCCTCCCTCATCTGGAAGACTATGATGGCGAACTCTGTAGCCCTGGCGAGCATGCGCCAGGAGAACCTGACCACCCTTCGCGCCACGATTGAGACCGTGAAGAAGGAAGCCACAAAAGACGGCGCCACAAGATCGATCGGGCGAGCGCTCGACCTCATCGAACTCGTTCTTCGTGCACAGGAGGACCGGCTGAGGGAGATCGAGGCTGCTTCAAGCGCCAAGGCGACCTAG
>CAXUOD010000276.1:0-5851 GCA_964252585.1 uncultured Lichenihabitans sp.
GACCACGTCCGGACGGCCCATGACAACTCGTCGGACGGGCTCGCCAACCGGGGTGACGCTGACCTGGCCGGCGTTCGTCCATCGCCGCTCGAGGTGCTGCCCACGAACGTCCTCCGTCAGCACCGGCCCAACAAGGTGATCGACGACAAGGTTGTCGCGTAGGCCCGGAACATCGAGCGTACTCGGCGGGTGCCGATAGCGTTGGAGGACGACCCCAAACCAGCCGTCTGCGGGGCTCGAAAGAATGGGCTGGCTCGGCAGCAGCGTGGCAAGGCGCGCGGGAGTTAGGAGACCGGCGCCGTCGGCTGGATCGTCAAGGGCCTGCACGATGGCGATCGCTCCGTATCCTCACGGTGTAACAGGATAACCAACCGGTCCTGCGGAAGTTCGCTCGATACCGATCGAGGCAGCGGCGTTCAGGCGGCCCGGCTTGGAAGCGAGCTCCGCTTCCACGTCCCAACGGACCAGCGAAATGGCCGAGTTGTCGTTGGGCCGAGCGCAGGATGCTCGCGGCCGTGGATCGGCGTCTCCGCGCCTATACCGGCCCCGTGCGCATCGTATTTGGCGACTGCGATCGCGTTGAACGGCCCAGTGCTTTGCGCGCAGCGTTGACGAGGTACATCCGCAGGCGGAGTACACTATCGTTGCAGGACCGGCATTTGGCCCGCTCGAGGCACCCGCCGACGAACGCCTTCTTAGGGAAGTCTGACCACCACGCCGCACGTAGTCGCGATCCACGTGGTATGGTACAACTTCGTCCGCATTCATAAGCCGCTGCGCGTTGCTCCAGTTATGGCGGTCGGGTTCTCGGATCGGCTGTGAAGCTTGGAGAAGGTGACGGCGCTGGTGGAAGCGACCGATGTCAAGTCAGCCGCGAAGCGCAGGCCTTACAAGAAGCGGGAGGCTAGAGAATGAACCGCGTCTTCGTCGCTGATACGACAGCTCTGATCCTGTTTGTTCCTACTACCAAGATTGTTAACGAGCACTTCATCGCTGGGATGGCTTGGGAGCAGGTATGGCATGCCCGGCTACTCGGCGCGGCACTTATGATCCCGGTTGGGCGCCCGTATGGGATCTGGCGAGACTGGATCATGCGGCATGCAACGCTTGACCGCCTATCGCGCCTTCTCCGGGATAGCTTTGCTTTGGTAAGCTTTCAGGTTCCCAACTACGCGGCGATCATCGCGGTGAGCGGAGCGTCGGGGTCGGGATTGCTGTACGGGACCCTAGGGACTACTGCAATCATGCTGATACGCGGACGACCCTACGGTGCCTTTCTAGGATGGATCCGCTCGCTCTTTCACGTCTGATCGGACAGCCTCACGTCTATGAGCGTCAACACGCCATGAGGGTCGGTGGCGCGTCGCCTGCGGAACCCAGCCTGACAAATTCTGAGTCACAGAGATACCATACGAAGGCAGATACCGGCACCATCCATTTGCCGGTCGGCGTGGCTCAACAGCGCCGCCTCGAGCGATACGCTTCGCGATCAGCCGCCGTGCGCTGTCAGCCATCCGACTATCGCGCTGATCACCTGCCTTTCTAGGCCGTAATAGCCGTGTGGTGAAAGCGACCCGCATGGCTTCTCAGAGTGCTGCAGGCCTCCGTTGATTGCTAGCACCCGGACGTCGGGAGAGTGGGTCATAGCCGCGGCGATGCGAGGTGCCATCGAGGGTGGAGCCACATCGCAGCTGTCGTCGCGGTTGGCGACCACCAGTGCCGGCACGCCGACGTCCTGCGGATCGGCGTCGAACACCGTCTCGCTGCTGAGGCGGCCCGGGACGGAGACGGACTCGGTCAGCACCACGCCCGAGATCAAGCCGGGCCGTCCGTGCGCCGCCCCGTTCATCGCCGCGATCGTGCCTTGGCTCGTCCCCAACAGGAACACCGGCGCGTGGGTTCGACTATAGGCGTAAGTGGCGAGCCCGTCGACGAGGTCCGCATAGGCCGGTGAACTCCGTACGCCTCGCAGGTTGGCTCGATCGACCGTGTCGGGGATGAGAACGGCATAGCCTCTCGCTACCCAGTCCCCTCGCGTGCGCACGACGAAGTTGTCGTCGTGGCGCAAGTCGCCGTCGCGCCGCATCCCGACCTCGCCCGAGCCGCCCGGGAGCATGACCAGGGTGGCGCGTGGGTGAACCGGAGCGTCGTAGAGCACCCGCTGTGTCAGCCCGGCACCGAGCGGCAGGTCGATGACACTCTCGTCTGCCACAGAGGTCCACGACGTCGGCGCGGGCCGGGCGAACGCTCGCGGCGCGAGTACGAGAACCGCGCCTACGACCGCGAGCGGGCTGGCTTTCAGCGTTTGCGTATCGAGCTCCAAACGATCTGGATATTGGCGAGATGGACCGGACCGACTGAACGTCGGCGTACGCGCAAGCTCATCCGGCGTTCAGGTGTCGGCTTCGCCAACCGGCAGTCGCCGAGCGCCGACGAGCCTCGATACTGCCGCCTAAAGCGATGATCGTGTTCCGACAAGAGGATTGCCCGCTAGGCCACGCTGGGCGGCGGCGTATCCTCGAACAGATGCGCCACTCCCAGAGGCGCGCCATACTGGTACTCTCGCTGATCCCCCCACGGTTCAGAATGCATGCGCCCGGTCGTATCGACGACGTTGTAGGTTGATAACGGCGGCTTCCCCCTTGCGCGGTCGACAAGCCAGTCCGCGAGCAAGGGAAAGAACGGGCTGCCAAGCTGCGACGAGCGAGAGCCTCCCATTCCATGCTCTTCGCCCGCATACATGACCAGGGTCTTTGGCCCCGCGACCCGGTCCAGGTGCTCCACAGTGCAGGCGATGTCGCTCAGCGAGTCGTCCTCGCCGGCCATGACGAAGCAAGGCATGTGCAGCTTGGGGCTGAGTTCCGCGATGTTCATCTTGACCATCAACGTATCAAAGGCATCTTCGTCGGCGATGCCAGTCATGTACATGAAACGCTGTTTGAACGAGGGCGCGGCCATCTCAAACAAGGGCCAATTATGGGGCTGGAAACAGGTGTACATGACCGCACAGGCGGCGAAGCGGGGCTCGGCTGCCGCCATCTGCGTGGCCCAGAAGGAGCCGAACGACAATCCCCACACCATGATCCGCCCAGGATCGACGTCCTCGCGCGACGCCATTGCCTCGAAAGCGGCGGTACCGACTTCGCCATAACGATCGGGATCATACCAAATCTCTCGGGTGAGCGAGGTACCCTGCCCGGGCCCGTCGAGCATGAGGCAGGCAAAGCCTCTGCGCAGAAAACGGTCCGCCGAAGAGTTGATCTGCAGCTCTTTGAAGGCATCCATGCCAGACACCATCACCAGGCACGGAAGTCGACCGCCATTATAATTGGGGGGAAGGTGGAACCAACCGGCCAGCGTTCGATCACCGTAGGGCACTTCCACCGCCTCAATCTTGTGGTCAGCCGACTTTAAATACTCGAGATAGCAATCGGTCTTCTTGCGTTCGAGCGCGAGGTTGAGGTCTGTATTGGAGAAGATCGGCCATTGGGCGGCTCCGTACATCACTGCAGCACTGAAGAACCCGTCGCCAGCCGTAATCTCGTGACCCTGCTCCTGCGCGGATCGTGCTTGTAACTCGTAGCGCCGGGCCAAAGCTGAGAATTCGCGAGCGAGGTCCTCCCAACGATGTATGAGGCTGTTGAGGCCCATGACCGGCCCGCGGTGGTCGGGGCTCATGGGTGCGCTGTAATACTGAAGCCGGGACTGATCAAATTCGGGTCCGACCAGCTCGATCACCTTGTCCAGGAGCCATCGCTGGTCCCGGAACCGCTCTACGCGGCGCTGAAGCGTGTACGGGGTTGTCGGCATCTAAGGCTCCGGACGGTGATGGCCGGACCCCAATAGCCCAGTCTCGTCCCATTGCAAACGCCTGTTCGCAAACACGTGGTTGCCTGGCCGTGTAGAGTCGGGGGATGAGGGCGCATGGCCAAGCCGCTTCGCTCCCAGCCCACGCGCGACCGCATCTTAGCGGAAGCGCGGCGTCTCTTCGCCGAGGAAGGGTTCGAACGCGCCACCATCCGAGCGATCGGGACCGCCGCAGGCGTGAACCCCTCGATGGTCATCCGCTACTTCGGTGCCAAGGAGAACCTTTTCGCGACCGCGGCCGCGATCGACTTCCGCATGCCAGACCTCACTAAAGTCGCCGTCGAAGTCCGTGGAGAGGCGCTGGCGCGCCACGTTTTGGAGAGGTGGGACTCCGGCGATGAGCTGACCGCGCTACTGAGGGCGGCCGCAACGCACGAAAGTGCTCGCCGACGCTTCACTGAGCTGGTTGAGCAGCAGGCCGCCGTGGAGATCATCCGGGTTCTCCCGGAAGAGCGACAGGCTGAGCGGCTGGCCCTCATCGTGATGCAGATTGCGGGCCTCGTCCTCAGCCGATATCTGCTTCGCCATCCCGCTGTGACAGCGCTCGCTCATGAAACGCTGGTGAGAGAGGTTGGGGGCGGGTTCCAGCGCCTGATGTCGTAAGTCATTACCGCCAAAGCAGCATTCCGGAAGCCGACCGACATGACTGCCATCAAACGTCCAGCTTGAAAAGCTGATCGGCATTAACATGCGCGATCTTGGCGAGCGTCGGTCCGTCGACCGGCAGCTGGTCGAGAAAGGCGCGCCCCTGCGAGAGCGAGCCGAAGGGGTAGTCCACCGAATATAGCAAGCGGTCCGCACCGAATGCGTCCAATGCCGCCATGAACGACGGCATGACGAAGAACCCGCTCATGCTGACCCAAAGGTGTCGGCGCAGAACTTCGCTGGGGACGGCGTCGAAGCCGGCGAACTGGTGGAATTGTTGATCGAGCCGCGCGATCATCGTCTGCAGGCCTTCGCCCTGGTGCCCGATCACGATCTTGAGCCCGGGGTGGCGTTGTAACACGCCGGAGAGAAGGAGCCGAAGGACGTGAACAGCGGTGTCGGCGTGCCAGCCCCATCCCGAGACCCCCATCCAGAAGCTGAAATCTCCGGGCAGACCGCCGTAAAGCACGTCTCGCGCCAGCTTGGGCGACGGCGCGGGGTGGAGGTAGAGCGGCACATCGAGCGCCTCGGCCCGGGACAGCAGCGGCTCGAACGTCGGATGGTCAAGGTAGCGCCCATTCGTCGAGCCGTCGATCAGCGCGCCCTTGAACCGAAGCTCGGAGACCGTCCGATCGAGTTCGTCGACGGCCGCATCGGGATCGACCAACGGCAGGTGCGCCAGACCGGCGTAGCGGTCGGGATGCGCAGCGACGCGTTGCGCTAAGGCTTCGTTGGCCCGCCGCGCCCAATTTCGCGCCGGCTTGGGAGCGAGCAGTTCCGCCCCAGGACCCGCATGGGAGAGGATCTGGACGGTGACGCCGCTAGCGTCCAGCGCCTGCAGGCGCTGCTCGGTGTCGGCTAGTTTGTCGCCATTGCTCGCCTTTCCGAACGGCATATCGCGGGACAGGAAGCCGCGGTCTATCGCGGGAGCTTCGGGAAGTCGACTGGTCAACCACGGAAAGTCGACGTGCTCCTCAACACCGACAATCCGGAGCGGTTCAGACAGGTCGTTCAAAACTTCTGCTCCGGAAATAGGGCTTCTGGCGCGTATGCCAACCGTTGAAAGTCGGGTTCCGAGACCCTACCCCAGACTCATCTACCCTGATTTGCAGAAGACCTCTTCCGGCTCGGCCTTGAGAACCACGCCCCAGACACGGGATACTGCTTAGCACACGGTTCCAGTCGCCCGGCACGTTTCACCCTATCAGCTTGTTGGCGAGGTCTTTCTGAATTTGATATACGAGCCAGCAAAGAAGGGCAGGTATATTTCGTTATGTGAGGAGACGATCGCATACCACGTGATTGGGATAGTCCGATCGTTTTTGTAGTCTTCTGTCTT
>CAXUOD010000277.1:0-1820 GCA_964252585.1 uncultured Lichenihabitans sp.
AAGGCCGCGATCCGGGAAGCGGTACGCGATCGGGTCGCTTCCGATCAGCCCGTATGGTCACCGGACGACATCGCGACGGTTCCGCGCCGCGGTCCGTACATCACCGGCGACACGGCCATCCATCACGCCATCCGCTCGGTGAAAGACCAGATCATTCCGCTCGGCGGTCCGCGCGCCGCCATGCGCCGCTATCCCCCACAACTCTCCCATTGCCTCACAGTCGGTGAACTTCACGATCTCTCGCGATGGTTCGCTTCGGCTGCAGAAGAGTGGAGCCTCATCCAAGGAGCATCCCGTGTCGCAGCTGAGTGACTTGGTCTCGCAAGCCATCATCGAAACGGAGAAGGGCGATGGCGTTCGTGACTACCGCGCCGCCGCTTCCCTTGTCGTCGAGCGAGCCGACGAGGACGGGATCCACCACCTAGCGCATCGCGGAGCGATGCAGCTCTGCAAGAAGGCGGCCGAGAAACAGGGGCCTGCTGCCCGTAGAGCTACCACCTCGCGCGGGCAGACCGAGATGTTTCCGAACCTTCACATCGGTTACGTGGTCGATCCCGAAAGCAACACCATCAAGATGACCGGCAAGCTCAATCAGATGGAGTTCATGCGGATCATCGGGGTACGCGAAAAGCAGATCTTCGATGACGCCGCCCATCTGCAGCAGCTTCGGGATGCCTACGACGCCGTACGCCCGATCTGGAGCACCTACCCGCACTGGACCTTCGACGAATGCTGCTTCGAGCTGGCAGCGCGACGGGAGGCCTCGTAGCGAGATGCCGGTCCGTTCTCACGAGCTACCCGGGTGACCCGTAGTCCTTCTCGCTCCTGAGAAGGCACCCAAAGCACCACGATCCCCTGCCCGTTCCGTCACGACCTCCACCTGGAGAGCGATCGATGTTCCACGTCCGAAAGCCCGACCCAAGCCTCCTCGACCACGCGCTAACCGCAATCGCTTTCAGCCTGATGTTGGCCGGGTGGTGCGTGACCTACGTCACGATCTGCCCGGCCGATCCGGTCACCCATCGAACCCATGTAGCCGAGGTGCTGCGATGACCGACAGCAGAACCGACGAGGAGAAGCGGCTCGACAGCCTGGATATCGCAATACGCGAGGTCATCGCCGATGCCGACATGCTTCTCCGCAAGTTGCGGGCTGAACTTCACGGATGGGGTCCTCACCCAGGCTCGGATGTCATCGCACGCCGCCTCCTGGCACACTACGCCAGGCTCCAGGTAGCTATCGACCTCGCGAAGGATCTCGTGTCCCGAGACCCCGGGGTGGTGCAGTGATGGGCGGCGTCGTCACCCCCATCCACGTGGCCGCGATCGGCCTCGGCAACATGCGCTTCTATGCGCCGCCCTCGGGCGGGCAAGAGTTCCCATGGGTCGCGCTCGAAGACGCAATGCACTGCTTCTCTCTCCCGAGCGGGATGCGCCGGCAAGCGAAACAAGACATGCAGCGCGAATGGAAGGGCCAAGCCAAGACGATTGCCACGAACGATGGTCTTGTCACCACCGTCCCGCATTTCATGGCGTCGGGCATGGTCCAAGCTATGGCCGAGTGCGGCCGGTGCGGCGGCGACTTACCTCTCAAATACGTCATGGCCGTCACGGCCGCGATGACCAAGCTTACCGCTGGGCTGAAGCCCGAAAAGGTGAGCGAGTACCTCGGCGCTGCCATGGCGACGGAAGAAAGCAAGGGGTGCCGGTCGTGAGGCCGCCAGCCACGACTCCGCCGGACCCATACGGCCCCGGTGCAGCAATGAGAGCGCTTCGTCCTATCGCTCCCGTCGCTCTTACCGGCCTGGAGCCGAAGGTACC
>CAXUOD010000277.1:1920-4185 GCA_964252585.1 uncultured Lichenihabitans sp.
CGGTTCGAGCCGACGGTTAAGGCCGTCCTGGAACCCCGATCGCCCTCAGCGCACACCCGCGTGACTGACCGTCGGGTTGCCAGCGTCATTCCGCTCGGAGAGCCCGAACCGGGCCGATCCGCTCTCGACCAGCGGAGACGGGCACATGCGTAAGTTGCTTCGCTCGTCGCAAACACGCCTCACCAGGGCCACGCGATCCATACCGACGGCCCGAACAGTAGGCCGCAGCCGACAACGACCAGCACCCAGTGAACAGTGGGGGTCAGCTGCTCGATCCCAATCTCCTCCGACAATTGTCGCCTCATCTCGATCACCTCGCGCTCAGTGCCAACGCGGGCTCATCAACCACTTCGTCGCTTAACCGCTGATCACTCCCAACCAATCTTCCGAAGAAAGACCGCCATCATGGCAGCATTGTCACTCCTCGAAAGGCCATCTCTGGCCGTGACCGAAGCCGGGCCAGTCTATCATCACACCGATACCGCTCGCTTGCCCTGGATCCTGAAAGACGGCTTCCTCCGTCCCGGCGCGAACCGCATCGGCGGCTTCCCGGATCCCGACTTCCTCTGGGCGACGACTGAGCCGCAAGGCGACATGACCGCCTCGGCCGACAGGGGTCAGTGTTACCGCACCGGAAGAGCGCGGCACGTCCGTTTCACCCTCGATCGCAGTAACTTCTTCGCTTGGGCCGAGGCGCCTGACCGGCACCCGCAATGGACGCTCGGCCATGTCGCCCGATTGCACGCTGTGGCCAAGGGCAAGAGCAATCCCGCCACTTGGTGGTGCCGCTCCGATCCCCTGACAGTGGCCGAGTGCATTGCAATCGAGACGCGATCCTATGTCGACAACCGGTGGCTGCCGTTCGATCGGGATAGTCTCGTTTTCTCGACGTACGACGACCTCCATAACCAGTGGCTCTCGGTCGAGGTCGCCGGGACCATCTTCGCGTCGCGAAAATACCTGAGCCCGATCGGAGCCGACGGGTTCCAGGTGGGGTCGACCAAAGCGCCACCGCTATCAGCGCAGGGTAGAGCCGCGCTCCGCCATCACCCGCTGCAGATCAGACGCCAGCTGGGCTGATCACTTCAACCAGGACCACCACCATGACTGAAGCAGAAAAGCGACCATACGAGCGCGTCCAAGCGCATTTCGACCAAGCCTATGAAGCCATGCTGGCAACCGGCCTCAACGACGAACGGATCGCCGACGAGTACATGGGCCGGGCCGTGTTCGCCATGTGGAATGGCAACGACGATCGGGAGCAGCTTCGCAGCAAGATCCACGTCGCTGCCTCCGCCCACATCGAGGCTCTGATGCGATCGATCGGCGAGGAGCCCATCGCGGTCCTGCAGCGCGGGATCGAGAAGGCGGGGAGCGAGGCTAAGGAGCCGTCGCAGTTCCCGGAGTTCGACGATCCCGAGTTCATCGCCAGAGCCAAGGCGCTGCACGAAGCGAGCGAGAAGCGCTTCTACACGTGGCTCGCCACGGCGGACTTCGAGGCACTGATCGATAGAGCTATCGAGGCTGGCAGGGCGGCCTACGCCGTCGCTCCGCAAGATGCTGACGATGCTGACCGGCATCGCTCATGGGTCAGCATCGACCTCGGGCAGCACCATAACGTCAAACCGCTGATCCTCGCGCTCCAGGCACGCGACATCGGCGAGCTACTGCCGCATGACCTGACCTATCTCGTCTCAACGCACGATTTCCTCCAGCGGACCGGCCAGCATGCGCGAGCCGAGCGCGAGGCGATCGAGGCTTTCGCCATGGCGCTCAGCGCGCCCGGCTTCGAGATGCAGATGTTCAAGGGGCCGCTCTTCGCCGAGGCCGCCTGAACTCACACCCATGCGGACTGCCGGTCCTCCGACCAAAGACTTCCGGCAGTCCTGACCATCATCATTCCCAAGCGAGAACGACAATGACCAAGCATGTGCATACCCTCCCGGGCGACAGCCCGTCTACCAGCGAACCTCCAACAATCTTCTGCAGGCGCACGGCCATCTTCGGTGCCATGGCGCTCGCGGCGGCTCCTGTGGCCGCACTGCCAGCCTTGGCGGCCGACCCCGATCCGATATTCGCTGCGATCAAGCGACACCGTGCAGCCGAAGCGGCGTTCCAAGCAAGTTTTGATGAAAGCGCCAATATGGTGCGCATTCCATACGACATCGCGGAAAGGCAGAGTGCTGCTGGCGACGCCGAGACTGAAGCTCGGTACGACATGCACCAAGTCGTGCCGACGACGATGGCCGGGCTCGCCGCCTATGT
>CAXUOD010000277.1:4285-5844 GCA_964252585.1 uncultured Lichenihabitans sp.
CGGATGCCCCCTGACGGGAGGCGCTCATGACTGACCGTCGCGACTTTCTCCGCGGCCTCGCCAGCCTGCCCTTAATAGGCGGCGGCGTAACCATCCTCGGCAATCCCACGGCCGCGGCCGTGCCCGTCACGCCGCACCTGATGCAGAGCTACCTGACGTGGCTCGAATACGAGCACCGCATGACGGCGTTCGAAATGGCCGGGCACCAAATCGAGGCGAGCAAAGAGATCCGCAAGCAGGTGTGGTTCGACACGCCCGGCGGCGAGTTTCACTGGCAGTGGTCTGATGGGCGGTACTACGGCCCCGCAGGTTGGGCCGGCGCCCCGCAGCCATCCACCCGCGCAGCCATCGTGCTGAGCGCGGTCGGGTGCTCGGTGACGGAGGACGACGCACTATGAGCGACGTCCGCACTCACACCCGCCTGGAGATCCTGCCGGGCCTTACCGTCGACGAGATCTGCAGCGTCGAGCAGGCCGACGAAGTTTTCGACCAGGTCGTCGCGGCCGTCGCGGCGATCGAAGGACAGCTCGGCCGAGCATATGAGGGTTCGGCCGAGGACTGTCGGGATTGGCGGGCTCGGGCACGGCATGCCCTGCGTATCAAGAAGGTCGCCATGCCTCAGATCCAGGCGCGACGGGCTGCCCTGGTCCGGCAGCAGAAGGCCGAGCAGCACGCGGTCAGGATGACCGAGGCGCGGCAGGAGTCCGTCAATCGGAGCAAACTGCTGCTCAAGATCGTCAGCGAGATCGCGCCTACCGTTATCGACAAGGCGATCGAGCTCGGGCGCATTCGCCATCCCGAGGTCTTCGACGAGACCGCAGAAAGCGAGGTCGCCTAATGGTCAGGTACGCCTCTATCCCAATCTGCAGGCGGCACCTGCAGTGCGTTCATTGCGGTCGCCGATTTGCATCGTGGCCGCAGATCTTTCAGCACTCCCGTGCATCGCACCAGTCAATCCCAAACTACGCGGCATCCTTGGTTGCCCTTCCAAACGAGCATCGGCAGGTCGCCAGTGAGGTCGACCCGAAACTAGACCTGCGATTGATTGAAGAGGAGCAGCATGATGTCGATCTGCCGGTGCAGCTTCTGCGGCCTGTCGCAGAACGACGTCGATCGTCTCGTCGCTTCCAGCAACAGCGCTACGGCGATTTGCACCAAGTGCACGATGAGAGTCCTTGAGGTCTTCGCGACCGGAGATGATCTGCCGGACTCGGTCGAGCCGCGTTTCGAACTGACGCCGCTCGGACGCGAGGTCGCCGAGCGGATCTCCGGGGAGCCGCACCGATGAGCCTCAACGGACCGCTTCAGGCGGCGTTGCGCGAGAGGATCGCGGACGCGGGCGCTGCAGCCAAGGAAGGCGACGGCACCAAGGTCGTTTTCAATCTGCTCGACGCTTTCGCTGCATTGGGCAGGCACGTCGCTCAGGTATCGTGGACCCTGCGTCACGACGATCCGGATTGCGATGACCTCATGGCGGAGGACGAGAACGATCTCGTCTTCACCGTCATCAAGATGCCGATCGTCTCGATGGTCTACCCGGAGTTTCCGGCTCAGGTCGA
>CAXUOD010000278.1:0-5839 GCA_964252585.1 uncultured Lichenihabitans sp.
CATCCAGGGGTTCGAAGCCATGCTGTGGCTGCGCAAGGGGTTCGGCTTCGCCGGCGCCTGGACGGTCCACGAGCAGAACCGGCTGCTCGGGTTCTGCTTCGGACTTTCGCAGGTTACAAAACGTAAAACCGGGATCGACCGAGCCCGATTTGCAACCCGTCCAGGGGTTTGCGACAAGTCCGTTTTCCTCGCCGCTCTGATCGCCGAGGCCACCAACCTCGGGTTCGGCAAGATGGCCTTGGCCAGGGACGAAGCCCGAAAGCAGTTTGGCATGCCTGAGCCTACGCCGCAGCGACCCGCTGAGCCGGAGCAGAAAAGGATTAAGACCGACCGCTACGGGCACGAGATCATAGACATGACCTTCCCGGTCGAGCCCGAGGCCATGCCCCTATGAGCCGCCGCCGCTCAAGCCCGACGATCTGGTTCCGGACTACCCGGACATCGAGTACGGCGACGAATGACCACCAGCGCGAAGCAGCGCGAGCATCATCGGCCAGGCTGAGAACTCCCCTGCCCTGCTCTTCTCGGTCAGTCCTCGCAGGTAGCCGCCTGGGCTTTTGATGGCTTCGGCGCGCTGAAGAATGCCGGCAACGGCCGCCGCAGCGGTTTCCTCGCCCATCGCATGCCGGGCGTCCTCCCACGCCGACGCGCTGATCCCCAGCATGCCCCTGACGAGCCCGGCTGTCGTGATCAGGTCGCGCCAGGTACGGACGCCGCCCTTGTCGTACATCGCGATATCAGGACAGGCGCGGAGTACGACGCCCAACGGTAAGGACTTCTCGGACCGCACCTCTTGGCTTTCTCGGGAAGCAGGTTCAGTTTCAATTATTGGTTCTGCATTTGAATTCTCGTTATGCGCGCCGATATGATCGTCATTGCCAACCATATTCTTGACTTCCACCAGTGCTTCCAATGCCTTCCCGAGATCGATCGAAAGCGCATGAAGGGCGTCGACGAGCCGCGCTACGTTCTCAAGCGTCACCTTGCGTGGGAGCCGCACACAAAGGCCGACAAGGGCCGCCCGATAGCCCTGGCAAGCGATGCCCGCCGCGGCTGCTGTTTCGATCATCTTGGCGATGTCGCGCCGGTAGATGGTGACGCGTTCCCGCGCCATCGCCGCAGCCCGTCGCGCCGCCGTGACTTCAGACGCCAGTCGTTCGAACTCCTCCACGCGCGCCAGGACCGGTGACAGGTCGAAGCCGAAAGCCTGCTCGATCCCCTGCTCTCCCCTGTGCGCGTAACGCTTGCCGTTCGGACTGTCGCGCCGGACGACGAGCCCAGCCTGCACGAGCGCGGCCAAGTGACGGCGCAACGTCGTCTCGGCCATGCCGTGCGACCGTAGGGACAGAGCCCTGTTGGACGGGAACACGACAAGATCCCCCGCCGTCATCGCCGTCTCCGGCAGGCACGTCAGCAACGCGTTCAGCACCACCAGCGAGCGGTCCGAAACGCCGATCACCTCCTTGCATTCCGCGATCGCGCGGAACGTCTTCCATTTATGCGCAGCCTTTCCTTCCACGTCTCGCGCGGTGACCTGCGCCGCCACCATGCCAAGGGACAGCGTGCGCCGCCCGAAGGGCGTCGTGATATGATCCATGATCCTTGCACTCGTTTGGGGCGCAGAAATCCGGTCACCCGAAGGCGTCGCAGCTTGACAGCGATGCACGGAAGGGACAATCCTCTCGGTGCTTAAACGCGAGAATGGGCTTCCGGGGCGGAGACGTTTCGGGGGCCTTTTCTTTGCCGGGTTAAACCGTCATCAGTCCTTCACGCGGCTTGCTCCTCCTTTCGTTTCAGGAAGTCGGCGTAAAGCTCGTCGAGACGACCAGCCAGGTAGTTGCCGAAGTCCGGCACCACGCGCTCGTCGATCGTCACCACGACCTTTTCCGATCTTTGTTCGACCTGTCCGGCCTTCTGGCCGCGGTCATTCACCCAGGGCTGCGCCGTCGCGACACGCCGCTCGGTGATCGAACTGAACAGCAGGGCGAAACGCCCGTCGCTGTCCAGCGCTTTGAATTCGGCGCTCTGAAGCGTGCGGGTCACCGGCGTCGCGCGCACGGACAGCTTCCCGCCCAGCGCGATCCACCGCGCCCTGCCCGCTTTCGATGCCGGACCTATGGCTTTGACCACATCCTGCGGGATTGTCTTGGCAACGGTGATATATCGGCTCAGGTCTCCCTTGTCGGTCGACAGGGCTGCCATGATCACCGGCCGCTCGAAGCCCTGCTCCTCGAGCTGACGGGCGAACATCGCCTTTTCGATGAAGGACAGGTCCTTGCGATCAAGGTTCTCTTTGCCTTGGGCGATCACCAGCTCGGCGTCGGTCATCTCGCGGACGATGGCCTTTATCTTGATGCCGAGCTTCGCGGCTGCACGCATGCGGCGTCGTCCATACGCTATCTGGTAGCGCCCCGCTGCGGACGGGCTGGGCCGGACCAGGATCGGCACCTGCTGGCCTGAAACGCGCAGGCTTTCCACCAGCTCGTCGAAGTCGGGATCGATCTCGGAAATTAGCCGGTCGTTAACCATAGATGCGTCGACGTCGGCGGGGTCGATCTCGATCACGGCATCGCCGTTTTCGAGCTGCTCCTGCATTCTCGACGCGGACAAAGCGCTTGCGGTAAGCTCCTTCAGCGACGTTCCCATCGCAGCTATGGCGCCGGTGCGGACTCGGCCAGGATCGCTCGCGGCGGATGCCCCGCCGGCGGTCTTGCCGAGGAAGAGATTGTCAATCGTTGCTCTGCGGCTCACTTAACGCCTCCTGAATGGTTGGGAACTCCCAACCGCATCACGGCCTGCCCCACGCTTTCCTTACCAGCCCAGCGATCTCGCCGTTGACCCCGTTCAGTGCCTCCATCGCCCTGTCGTAGGTCGATCGTGTCAAATTCTCCCGCCCGATCTCGTAGAGCGTCTGCTTGGTGAGACCGGCGTCCGAGACGGCGGCCGACTTCACCATCGGATTTGTCAGGACGTGATCGCCAAAGAGGCTGCGGAGCAGGGCGACGACTTTGGTCTGGGGGCCGTCCTGCGGCTCGTAGCGGGTCACAAGATAACGGATGAAATCGTACCGCAGTTCACCGCCGGCGCTGTTCACGACGGAGAGGAGGTCGTTAGACATCAGGAGGAACTGGCTCATCGAGGCGATGTCCAGCATCTGCGGATGGATCGTCACGACCATCGCCGTCGACGCGCAAAGACCACTCAAGGTGAGAAACCCCATGTGCGGCGGGCAGTCGATGACCACGACATCGTAGTCGTTCGCAACCTCATCGAGCGCGCGGGCGATACGAGTGTAGAACAGCTCGTGATTACTCTTGGCCCGCATCGCCATAGGTGTGGCGTGCTCGAATTCCATTAATTCGAGGTTTCCCGGGACGAGGTCCAGGCCATCGAAATAGGTTTTTCTGACCACCTCGGACATCGGCCGCTTGCCGGTATCGTAGCGGATGGCCGCGTAAAGCGTTTCGTTCGCTCTGACATCCGACTCCGGCATGACCCCTAGCAGGGCGGACAGGCTGGCCTGCGGGTCGAGATCGAGCGCGAGGACGCGGAAGCCTTGCAGCGCCAGGTATTGGGCCAAGTGCGCAGAGGTCGTCGTCTTCCCCGAGCCACCCTTGAAGTTGGCCACGGCAATGACTTGCAGATGATCCGACCCGACACGTCTCGGATTTATCTCCCGCGCGTCGCGCCCGCGCATCGTCGAGGACAGCCGGTGCCGGATCTCGCTCACCTGGCCAAGCGTGTAAAGCCGACGACCGGTTTCCGTCAGGTCCGGGGTAGGGCCCTCGCCAGCCAATGTCATCTTGCGCAAGGTGGAGTCCGATATGCCGAGCAATCTCGCCGCCTCGCCGGACGTGAAACGACGGAGCGTCTTCTTCGCTGTCGGCGGGAACAGCGCCTCCGTCATGGCTTGCAGACTTGAACTCAACACGTTGGCGTGCGTGCCGATCGCATCGCTCACGGACTCCGTGGAACGCTCAGTCGCCTGATTGACCCGTTTTGCGCTCGTCACGGTTTTTTCGGCCCTCGCGCCCTCTGCGCCGTGAGCATGCGTATTATTCCGATTCGGGCAAGCGCTTTTGTGTTAACGAGGTCTTAACGGCTCGGACTCATACGATGCCGAGGAAGAGGGCAAGCGCGCGGTTCACCCGCAGCAGGAGCGCATCGTCGGCCTTGCCAATCACCTCGCCGACCTTCGCGACGGGCACAACGGTGATTTTGTCGATGGCGATCTGTGAGAGCTGACGAAGACCATTGCTGGGTGAGGGCTTCACCCCCAGCCGGAATAGGTCTGCATCGGTCCGGATCGTCGTGGTGAGCGGGCAGAGCACCACTGACGGCAGCTCGGCGAAAAGATCGTTCTGCAACACAAGAGCCGGTCGCGGTTTGCCGTAATCGCCAGGCGTCGCGACCGTCACGAACTGGCCACGCTGGATCAGGGCTCCAGCCACTCGGCCACGCTACTTATGAACTGCATGATCTCGTCACCGGCCGGATCATGAGCGGCCACGGCGCGGGCTTGGCGACGACACGTCTCGGCGAAAGCAGGCGAGCGCGTATCCGGCACCCATATCTGCACGGGACGGAGCCCGGCCTCCCGCATCCGCTGCCGATAGCCGGCCATGCGCTTCGGGGGAGGGACGGGGTCGCGGATCATTCGTGTCATGACGTTTCGTAACATGTTACAGGAATCGTGCAAGCGTCACGCACGTTTCCGCCACTGGCAATCGTCTTGGCTAAATCCGATAAGGGCCGAGGAAGAGGTCGCCCGAGGCTCGGCGGAGTAAAACCGTGATGGCAGCCCGTCGGCGGTGCTCGGGCCGGTCATGCAGCAGATGGCAGCGCTGACACCAGGCAGCGAGGTTCTCGAGTTCGCTGTTGGTCGGATTGTGGTCGACGTGGCAGGCCGCTAGCCGGACTACCGTCCAACGGAGCCGGTAGGGTTTGTCGGGGCGGGTAGTGCAGCGGCCGCGGTCATCGCGCCAGGAGCCGTCCTGGCGGTCGAACCAACGCCCATCAGCCACGCAAAGAACGAGCTTGCCGTGCGGCCGGCCGCAGCCCTCGCAGCGACCGTTGGCCCGCCCAAAACGAATGGAGGCCGACAGTTGCGGCCAGTCGTCAGGATACAGAGCACGATGCTCGGCACGGATCGGCATAGACGGTTCAAAGCCTGATTGCTGACAGGGTTGATTCTATAGGCAGGTCCGGAGAGTACAAGCTAAATATGAGCTACTAACCGTCCTGTACGAAGCGCTGAATTCAGACGCTAATTAGCAAATCCAGAACCACGACTTACAAGAATTCATTAACATGGCTGACTTGGCTTCGCTTCTCGGGGCCTACCTTCGGCTTGTCGAGTTCCTCGTCAAAGCAGGGGAAGGCGGGCGCAGGCCGCGCTTAGCGGGCAATCGAATTGCAGGCAGCCGATGCGGTCGTTGATCTGATTGCCGTTGCAGATGCCGAGGCCGCCCTCGGCGCAGAAGCGCCAGATGGCGTGCTGCACGAGACGCGGGAAGTAGGCGGGACCCTCGGGGCAGAGGGCACGGGCATCGATCTCTCTCGAGCAACCCTCCAGGACTTCGGCGCAGCCGCCTGGCGCGTAGCACAGTCGCCCGTAAGGGTGCGTGGTCCCCATCGCCTGGGCGATGCCGGTGCGGTGCAGCCAGTTATGCACCAGGGTGTCGACCGCGATCATGACGGCGCCCGCCGCCACCCAGCGTTCCCGACCGGGATCGCCGGCGAGCAGCAGTTCGGCCAGCGCCATGGCCAACACCTTGAACGAAATGCCGTGGATCCGGCTCAGGGGATCGAGCAGGGCATCGCGCATCGTGGCTTCCCG
>CAXUOD010000279.1:0-5829 GCA_964252585.1 uncultured Lichenihabitans sp.
AGGCGCGCGGCTACGCGTTGACGCCCGGCATCTGGTCGCCCGCCCAGGTCGAGGCGTGGCAGCGGGTCACCCGAGCGGTTCACGCGCGAGACGGCCGCATGGTGCTCCAGCTCTGGCACACCGGCCGCATCTCGCACCCGAGCCTGCACGGTGGCGCCCTGCCGGTCGCCCCCTCGGCGATCGCGCCGAAAGGCCAGGCTTTCACCAACACCGGCCTGCAGGATCACGTCACGCCGCGCGCCCTCGAGACCGACGAGATCCCGGCCATCGTCGAGGACTATCGGCACGCCGCCCGCTGCGCCAAGGAGGCCGGTTTCGACGGGGTCGAGATCCACTCGGCCAACAACTACCTGCTGGAACAGTTCATCCGCGACAGCACGAACAAGCGGACCGACCGCTATGGCGGCAGTCTCGAGAACAGGTTGCGATTTCCGCTCGACGTCGTGGCGGCCGTGACCGAGGTCTGGGGTGGCGGAGATCGCGTCGGGATCCGCATCTCGCCCGGCACCACGATGCCCGGCGAGACCCCGCTCGACAGCGACCCGATGACGACCTACGGGACCTATCTCGACGCGCTGTCCCGCCTCGGCCTCGTCTACGTCCACGACATCGAAGGCGTGACCCAGATGAGCCGCGATCCCGACGGAATCGACTATCCGGCCCTGCGGAAGCGCTTCAAGGGCGCCTATATTGCCAACAACAACTACACCCTGGAGCTGGCCGACAAGACGATCGCCGGCGGCGATGCCGACTTGATCAGCTTCGGCCGGCCGTTCATCGCCAACCCTGACCTCGTCGACAGACTGCGGAGCGGCGCGCCCCTGGCCGACGCGCCGAAGGCCTATTGGTACGGCGGCGACAAGACCGGCTACTCCGACTGGCCCGGGATGATGGGGCAGATCGAAATCGCCCGCTGACAGTTGTGCCGCGGCCGTTGTCAAGGTGGCAGTTTGTGCTTGAGTCTATCCACTTGGAGTGAAACGGTTCACCACTTATTCCGCCGCCATCCGGGGGTCTGCGTCGTGCCGCACGCCCAAGGTCGAGGCGATCAATTCGTAGGAGCGCAGGCGGGCCTGGTGATCGTAGACGTCGGAAACGATCATCAGTTCGTCGGCGCCGGTCTCGGCCACGAGCGCGCCAACGCCCTCGCGGACCGTCTCGGGAGATCCGACGATCGAGCGCGCCAGCATCCGCATGGCCTGCGCCTTCTCGCCCGCCGACCAGTAGGTATCGATATCGTCGATCGGCGGCCGGCTGAGGCCTCGCGCACCGCGCAGGAGATTGGCGAAGGACATCTGCTGGGTCGTTGCCAATCGCTTGGCGCGGGCGTCGCTCTCGGCCGCGACGATGTTGACGCCCACCATGGCGTGCGGCCGGGCCAGCTGGGCCGACGGCTTGAACCGCTCACGATAGATCCGCAGCGCCGGCAGCAGGAGTTCGGGGGCGAAATGCGACGCGAATGCGTAAGGCAGGCCGAGTTCCGCCGCGAGTTGCGCCCCGTAGGTACTGGAGCCCAGGATCCAGAGCGGAACATTGGTCCCTGCGGCCGGCACCGCCTGCACCTGCTGGTTCGGCTCGGTCGGCTGAAAGAAATACTGGAGCTCGAGCACGTCCTGGGGGAAATCGTCGGCACCGGTGAGTGTCCGCCGCAACGCGCGAACGGTGAGTTGGTCCGTGCCCGGGGCGCGCCCGAGGCCGAGGTCGATGCGGTTCGGGAACAGCCGCGCCAGCGTGCCGAACTGCTCGGCGATCACCATCGGGGCGTGATTGGGCAGCATGATACCGCCGGCGCCGACCCGGATGGTCCGCGTGCCCGCCGCGATGTGGCCCACCACCACCGCGGTCGCGGCGCTGGCGACGCCCGCCATGTTGTGATGCTCGGCGACCCAGAACCGCCCGTATCCCCAGGTCTCCGCATGAGCCGCGAGGTCGCGGGCATTGTCGAGGGCTCCGCGGGCGTCGGTCCCTTCGGTCACGCGGACGAGATCGAGAATGGACAGAGCTGTCATGCCGGCCTCCTGCGCCCCTGCTTGCGTGCTGAAGGTGTGCTTTGGCGAGGCACGACGCAAGGGATGCACCGCCCGGAGAGCCCGTCTTCGAGACGGGTAGCGCATGTCGGAACGTTGATCGGCGGCATCGGCTTGTCACCAATATCGCAGGGAGGCGAACATGGACGCAGGCTGGACGGGCCTCAGACACGCGGTGAACGGCCTATCGCTGCATGTGGTCGAGGCCGGGCCGGCGGATGGACCGCTCCTTGTCCTTCTTCACGGCTTTCCCGAGTTCTGGTGGGCTTGGCGGCATCAGATCACGCCTCTGGCCCAGCAAGGCTACCACGTGGTGGTCCCCGACATGCGGGGCTACAACCTCAGCGACGCGCCGCAGGACGTCGCCTCCTACGATCTCGATAGGCTGGTGGCCGATGTCGTGGCGCTGGCAGACCGCCATGGAGCCGGCCGGTTTCATCTCGTCGGTCACGACTGGGGCGGGATCGTCGCCTGGGCGACCGCGGCGCGCCATCCCGATCGATTGGGCCGCCTGGTCGTGATGGATGCGCCGCACCCGGATCTCTGGTCGAGGCAGATCCTGAAGCACCCGACCCAGGCGCTCCGCAGCAGCTACGTGGCCTATTTCCAGACGCCCCGTATTCCGGAACTGACGCTCGGTGCCTTCGGCTTCGCGGGTCTCCGCACCATGATCCAGGCGGGAGCGAGACCCGACACGTTCAAGCCCGGCGAACTCGACCGCTACGTCAAGGCCTGGGAACACCCCGGTTCGCTGACCGCCATGCTGAACTACTATCGGGCCTTTCGCGACGGCAAGACGCGTCGACCGGCCCGGATCGCGCCGCCGACGCTGGTGCTCTGGGGCGAGAACGATGCCTATCTCGAGCATCACGTTGCCCATGCGGCGCTCGAACTCTGCGACGATGGGCAGCTGTCGATCATCAAGGGTGCGACCCATTGGCTTCATCTCGAGGAGCCGGAGCGGGTCAACGCCAAGCTCATCCGCTTCCTGGCCGCGGAGGACCCTGACGAGCGCGCCGCTGCCGAGGCGGTTTCCAAGTGAAGCGTCCCGCGACGCCTCTCGGGCGCCTAGCCGCACTAGTGCAGGGTGATCGCATCGCCATATGACGGGGGATGCCTATCCACCACGACCGGTGCGTCGTCGGTCGCGGCGAGGGCATGACTCCTCCAGCCTTGCGGAAGTGAATGTCCAGATCAGAACGTTTCCTCGTGGCCGAGAGCGAAACGATGGAGGCCCGAGATCGCCGCCGCGAGAGTACGGGACGAAGCAGCGGCGAAACCTATGTCGACACCCTTCGAACGATCGCGCCGGGATCGGTCTGCGATGTCGTGAGGCCGATCGACGCCGATGCGGCCTTGCCGCTCGATCTCGCGGCCTATGACGCGGTGTTCTTGTCGGGCTCTCCGATGCACCTCTACGAAGCCACGCCGGAGGTCGGGCGGCAGCTCGACTTCATGCGGGCCGTCTTCGCGTCGGGTACCCCGAGCTTCGGGTCCTGCGTGGGCCTCCAGGTCGCTGCGGTGGCGGCGGGCGGCAGCGTGCGTGCGAACCGGCGTGGACACGAGGCGGCCTTCGCGCGGCGGATCATGGTCACGGACGCCGGACGCAACCATCCCCTCATGGCCGGTCGCCCTGACGTCTATGACGCAGCCGCGATCCATTCGGACGAGATCGACGAACTGCCGCCCGAGGGGGCGACGCTCCTCGCCACGAACAGGGTCACGCGCATACAGGGGGCCGAGATCCGATTCGGCCCGGGGGTGTTCTGGGGCGTGCAATATCATCCCGAACTGCCTCTGTCGGAGATCGCCGATGCGATCCGGCGGCAGGCCAGCGATCTCCTCGACCAGGATCTGGCGCGAAGCCGCGACGACGTCGAAAGCTACGCCTCTCTGATCGATGCTCTCGACACTGAGCCCGGCCGCCGCGACCTCGCATGGCGCCTGGGCTTGGACGAAGAGGTAACGAAACCCGAGCGCCGCCAGACCGAACTCCGCAACTTCATCGATCGTCTCGTCCGTCCGACGCGGTCAGCGCGGAGCAGGGGGTGAGGGCTCGGGCCGGACTCCGATGGTGCTGGAATCGCGCAACATCCGATGCATGGCTCACTACGACCATAGGGCGCAGGGCGATCCTCTTTGAATGCTGCCGTCGGCCTCCAGTTTTTCGGGGGATGAGGTCAGGCGAGTTGCATACATACCCATGAATTCAGGTACGGGATTAGACGCGCTCAACTTCGCGCTGGCGGGCGCGAGGGAAGGGTTCGGCCCTTTCCTGGGCGTTTTCCTTCAGCAGCGGGGTTTCAACCCTGCCAGCACCGGCATCGCGATGAGCATCGCCGGGCTGGCGGGCATCGCCGCTACGACGCCGCTCGGCTCGCTCATCGATCGTATCACGGCCAAGCGCGCCGCGGTCATTGCCGCGGTGTCGGGCATCGCGATCGGTGCCGCCCTTATCGTCGCGACCTCGTCGCTGGGTCTCACGGCACTCGGCCAGGTCATCATCGGCGTGGCCGATACCAGTCTCGCCCCGCTGGTGGCGGCCCTTACGTTGGGGATCGTCGGGCAGCAGGTCTATAGCCGGCGCGTCGCCCGGAACGAAGCGTTCAACCATGCCGGCAATGCCGTGAATGCGGCCCTATCGGCGGCGCTGGGCTACTGGCTGGGGCTCGGCTGGGTGGCGCTGGCCATCGCCATCATGGCGGCTGCCAGTACGGCCGTGGTGTTGCGCATCGATCCCGGCACGATCGATCACGAGGCCGCCCGTGGCGGAGATCCGGGATCGCGATCGACGTGGCGGGCCTTGATGGCGAGCCACCCCCTGCTGGTGCTCGGCGGCGCCGCCTTCGCGTTCCAGACCGCGAACGGCGCCATGCTGCCCTTCCTGGCGCAATCCCTCGCCCAGCAGGGTAGGAACCCAAGTCTCACGGCCGGGGCCATGACGGTGACGGCTCAGCTTTGCATGATGGCCACCGCATTGGCGGTTCCCCGCCTGGCGAAGCGTTTCGGCGACGTGTCGCTCCTGGCGGCCGCTCTCGCCCTCGTGGCGATCCGGGCCTGCCTCGCGGCCTGGAACGGCGATCTCTGGTGCATCGCGTCCATCGAGGCCCTTGAAGGGCTGAGCATGGGCTTGGCCGGCGTTTGTATCCCGGCTTTGGTGGTCGACGTCATGTCCGATTCGGGGCATGCCAGCGCAGGGCTCGGCGGTGTCATGACGGCCTATGGGGCAGGTGCGACGCTGAGCCCGATCCTCGCGGGCCTCGTGGCGCAGTTCGCAGGCTACCGGGCCGCGTTCCTGCTCCTGGGTTGCGTTGCTGTGGCAGGCCTGATCTTCTGGCTCGCCGGCTGGCGTCTGACGACGGCATCCGGGTCGCACGCGGCGTCCGACCCGCTGATCGCATCCGAGAGCACGGCACCGTGATCCACCATGACAGCAACGACGAGCGCCGCGACCCTTAAACCTCCCGTCAAGTTCGGCAGCTCGGCGCTGCCGGGCTATCTCATGCTCTTCGCGGCCCTGTTCTGCGCCTACGGGACCGAATCCGCCTATCTTCCCGCCTTCCTGCAAAGCCATGGTCTCGCCATCGAGAAGATCGGCACGGTGCTGGCCGCCGGGACGGTCGTGCGGATCGTCGCCGGACCGATGCTGGGCCGGTTCGCGGATGCTGTGGGGACCCGTCGCTTCGTGCTGGCCGTCGCCGCAGCCCTGGCCGGCATCATCGGTTCCGGCTACCTCGTGGCCTGGGGCTTCGTGCCGCTGCTCCTCGTCTGCATGGCCCATTCCGCGGCCGAGGCGACGCTC
>CAXUOD010000280.1:0-5732 GCA_964252585.1 uncultured Lichenihabitans sp.
GCGAGTGCCGGGCGCGACGTGCTGATCGAGGGCGGCAGCGTGATCGAAGCCGCGAGCGCGGCCGCGGCCGTGAGCGCCGTCGTGGTCCCGCACCGCAACGGGCTCGGCGGCGATGCGCTCTGGCTCATTCGCGAGCCAGGACCTCGCGGCGTCGTGCGGGTGCTCGACGCGCGGGGCCTCACCGGGCGCGGCGTCGAACGCGCGCTGTTCCGTCGCCACGACATCGTGCCTTTGCTGGGCGCGGAGGCGACCCTCACGGTCCCGGGGGCGGTGGCGGGCTGGGCTTCGGCCTACGAGTTGTCGACCGCACAGGGCGGCCGAATGCCCCTGTCGCGCCTCCTGCAACCGGCCCTGGAGGCGGCCCGCACGGGCAGCATCCTGTCGCTTCCGGACGTGGCGGCCCGAAAAGATGCCGCTCCGGAGATGTCATCCCTGCCGGGCTTCGCTTCGGCCTTCCTGGCCGACGGCAAGGTGCCGGACGCCGGGACGCTGTCGCACCAACCCGCGCTGGCTCTGACATTGGACTACCTTGTCCAAGCCGGGCTGGAGGATCTCTACCGCGGCGATGTCGGGCGCGAACTCGCCGCAGATCTCGAGGAGCTCTCGAGCCCGCTCGGTCGCGAGGACCTGCGCCGTGGCGAAGCCCGTTGGCGATGGCCCGCCTCGCTCGACCTCGGCCGCCAGCGCCTCGACGTGGCGCCGAACCGGCAAGGGATCGAGCTCGCGCTCGCGCTCGGGTTGCTTCTGCAGCTCGGTCATGGCCGCTTGGATGGCTTCGAGCACCGGCACGACGCCATCGAGAGCGCGAAATTCGCAAAACAGATCTTCGACGACGAACTGCGGGCCGGGCGAGATCCTCTGGGCCTCGTCGACGCCGAGTGGCTGAAGCGAGAAAGCCTTCGCATCGACCGTCGTCGGGCCAGCGCCGCCCTGCCCTGGGGCGCGATGCCTTTCGCCGAGGAGGCGATCTTCATCGGTGCCGTCGATCGCGAGGGCGGTGCCGTGGCGCTCGTCCAGTCGCTGGGCGGTGCCTTCGGATCGGGCGTCGTGTCGAGCCGCACGGGCATCCTGCTCGGCAATCGCGGGGCGGCCCTGGCGCTCGATCCGGATGTCGGGCCGTTGCTGGGGCCGGGGCAGCAGCCGCCCCTGGCTTCCGTTCCGGCCTTCGCGGCATCGCGAGACGGGCGCATCGCGAGCCTCGGGACGACGGGACCGGGGGCCGGCACGTCGGTATTGCAGGTGGCGGGCCGGCTGCTGCTCGGCGCCGGGCTCGAGGACGCGCTAAAGGCTCCTCGCTTCGCCTTCGGGCCCTCACAGGACGGACCGGGCACGGCCGTGTGGATCGAGGAGGCTTTCGATTCGTCGGTCAGGTCGAGCCTGCGCGCGGCGGCTCATGAGGTGGTGACGGACGACACCGCCATGGCGCGGGCGTCAGGCGGCCTGTCGCGGCTTCAGTCAGGGCGGATCGAGGTCGCGGTCGAGGGAAGCCGCCAAAGCTTTGGTGGTCTCTAACCCGGACCTCCTATGTCCTTGAGGCTGAGAAGCCCGAAGAAGCACGCAGGGCCTTTGCCCGAGGTCCCGGCACGTCCCTTCGGCAAGCTCAGGACAGGCTTTTCGACACGACCGCGTGGCGCGGTCGGCTCCGGACGAGGGACCTCGATACCTCGGATCCTCATCGACTCACCTGCGTCATTCCCTACCGAACCTCATGCTGACCCGGCCCGCAGGGCCGTGTCGAAGCTTCGCCGGAGAAGCGGGGTCAGCCTTCGAGCCAGACCTTCTCGCCGATGCGCTGACCCATGAGGTCGAAGAGCGGATGCGGGGCCATGCCCTTCACGCGAGAGGCCCCGGCTTCGAGATAGTCGATGAACATGGGGATCACGGCGCCCCCGTCGTCCGAGATCATCTTCTGCAGGTCGAAATACATGGCCTTACGCTTCGCATCGTCGGCTTCCGTTCGCGCCGCGAGCAGGATCCTGTCGAATTCGGGGCGCTTCCAGAAGGTCTCGTTCCAGGCCGCGTCCGACTTGTAGGCGATCGTCAGCATCTGATCGGCGGTCGGGCGTCCACCCCAGTAGGACACGCAGAAGGGCGCTTTCATCCAGACCGAGCTGAAATAGCCGTCGGTCGGCTTGCGGTCGACCGTCATGGCGATGCCGGCCGGCTTGCAGGCTTCCTGGTAGAGCAGCGACGCGTCCGTCGCTCCCGTGAAGGCCGCGTCCGATACGTCGAGCGTCACCGGCAACGCGGTCAGGCCCGCCTGCTTGAGGTGGAACTTGGCCTTGTCGGGATCGTAGCTGTGCTGCGGCAGGCCGGCCGCGTAGTAGGGGCTCGTCCTCGGGATCGGATGGTCGTTGCCGAGGACGCCGTAGCCGTGCAGCACCGTGTCGATGATCCTCTGGCGGTCTATGCCGTATTTCAAGGCGAGCCGCACGTTGTTGTCGTCGTAGGGCTTGTCGAGGACGTTCATCAGGAAGGTTGCGTGCTGCCCGGCCGGGTTGCGGATCACCTGGAACCCGGCTTTGCGCTTCACGAGGTCGACCGTTCGCGCATCGAGCCGGTTGATGACGTCGACCTGGCCCGAGACGAGCGCATTGGTCCGCGCCGTGGTGTCGTTGATGCAGACGATCTCGATCGCGTCGACATGCGCGCGTCCTGGTTTCCAGTAATCGGCCCGCTTCTTCGTGATGGAACGGATCCCGGGCTCGAAGACGTCGAGCGTGTAGCCGCCCGTACCGACCGGCTTCATCCAGTCCGACCAGCCGTTCGGGACGACGAAGAAGTGGTAATCGGACAGAAGATAAGGCAGATCCACGTTGCCGCTCGACATCGTGATGCCGACCTGGTTCGGGCCGAGCGCCTTCACCTCCGCGATGTCGCTGAGCGTCGCCTTGGCGGCCGATTTCGTGTCGCCGCGGTGCAGGTTCAGCGAATAGACGATATCGTCCGCGTCCAGCGTCTTGCCGTTCGAGAAAGTAACGCCCTTGCGGACATCGAAGACCCAATCGGCAGCGCCCGGCTTCGATTCCCAGTGCTCGAGCAGTTCCGGCGTGGGCCGGTTGTTCTCGTCGATCTCGATGAAGCCGTTCATGACCTGATAGGCGAGGTTGACCGGCACCCAATCGGTGATCGTCCGCGGATCGAGGCTGTCCGAGGTGGCGCCGCCCGCCATGCCGAGCTTGAGGGTGCCGCCCGATGTCGGCGTCGCCTCCGCGGCCCGGGCCTGGCCTAGAGCCCCGAGCCCCGCCGTGGCCCCGATCAGCGCCGCGCCGGTCAGAAGTTCGCGACGGTCGAGAGCGCCTGGGTCCGAGAGGGTCCGTTTCATGAAGCGTACTCCGTTGCGATCACCCGATCGGCTCATGCTAGGCGATGTTCGGATCCAGGACACCCTATTGCGGCGCATGATTTGGCGATCAACGCTTCGGCGCCTCCGCAGGCCGTTGCAGGTACCGGCCCAGGGCGCCGCATAGCCGTGCGAAAGGCTCGGCCGCGGCGGGCGCTCGGTCGAGCGCGCGAAGAAAGCCATGCACGAGGCCCGTCCCCGGCTCCAGCGCGACGTCCGTCCCGGAGCGGCGCAAGCGCTCCGCCAGGACCGTGCAGTCGTCGCGCAAGGGATCGTGCTGGGCCGGCAGCAGGACCGTCGGCGGGAAACGCGGCAAGTCGGGCTCGTCGAGAACGAAGGTGCCGGGCGGCGGTGCACGGCCGGCGAGGTAGACCGAGCGGTAGAACAGGACCTCGTCGAGCGTCAGCATCGGGGCTCGCGCCTCCTCGCTTCGGGCCGGCTCGGCAGGCTCGTAGCCCAAGGCAGGGTAGACGAGAGCCAAGCCCGCCAATCCGCCCGGCTGCGCGCGTTCGGCCGCCAGCGTCGCCGAGGCCATCAGCGTCGCACCGGCGCTGTCACCCATCAGCACGACACCAGACCGGGGCAGATCGGGCCAGGGCGATCGTCCGGATCTCGCCGCGGCCAGCACGGCCAGCACGTCGTCGAGAGCCGCCGGAGCCGGGTGTTCGGGCGCGAGCCGGTAGCCGATGGCCATCGCCACGGCTCCTGTCTCGGCCGCAACTCTCGCCACGATCCCGTCGTGGCTGTCGAGCGACCCGAGCATGAAGCCGCCGCCATGCGCATAGATCACGAGCCCATGGGGAGTGCCCGCAGGCGTGTAGCGCCGGAGCTGGATCGTGCGGCCGTCGACGGCCAGCGCCGCTTCCCGACTTTCGACCCCCTCCGGACGCCGGACCGCGAAGGCTCGGGCATAGTCGTCGTAGAGCCGGCGCTGCTCGGCCAGGGGCAGGCGCGCGGCATCCGGCGGGTAGAACCGCTCGCTCTCCTCGACGAAGGCCCGGATGTCGGGGTCGATCACGGGATCACCGTCGAGGCGTCGGATCGGTGTCAAACGACGCAGGGCGGATCATCGATGGCCTGATCCTCACGGGAACCCCCGCCGGGAAGATCAGGACGCGAGCGCGATCGCGCCGGTTGCCGGCGCCCGGATCTCGAGGTCCACTTCGAGAGTCGAGAGCGTGTCGCCCTTGGCCATCTTGACCCGCACCTTGTCGCGATCGATCGCGCAATGTTTGGCGATGACGTTGAGGATCTCCTCGCGCAGGATGGCGACGAGGTCGGAGCGGCCGACGAGCGACCGCTCGTGGGCCAACAGGATCTGCAGCCGTTCGCGCGCCACCGGGGCCGAATCGCGGACGCCGAGGAACTTCAGCAGTTTCATGCGGCCTTCCTTCCGAACAGCATGCCCATGATCCCCTTCTTGTCGCGGGGGATCGTGACGTCGAGCGCTTCGCCGCGCAGGCGCCGCGCGGCTTCGAGATAGGCTCGGGCCGGCACGCTCGACGGATTGTTGAGCGTTACGGGAGCACCCACGTTGGAGGCCTTGAGCACGTCCTGGCTCTCCGGAATGATACCGAGCAGCGGGATCGACAGGATCTCGAGCACGTCCTCGGTCTTCAGCATGTCGCCGCGCTGCGCCCGCGCGTGGTCGTAGCGGGTGAGGAGCAGCAGCTTCTCCATCCACTCGCCGCGCTCGGCCTTCTCGGTCTTGGAGTCGAGGAGGCCGATGATGCGGTCGCTGTCGCGGACCGACGAGACTTCCGGGTTGGTCACGATGATGGCGAGGTCGGCGTAGCGCATGGCCAGCTGCGCACCGCGCTCGATGCCGGCCGGGCTGTCGCAGATCACCCAGTCGAACCGCTCGCGCAGTTCCTGGATGACCCGGTAGACGCCTTCCTCGGTCAGCGCGTCCTTGTCGCGCGTCTGCGAGGCGGGCAGCAGGTAGAGGGTCTCGATGCGCTTGTCGCGGATCAGCGCCTGCGACAGGTTCGCATGACCCTGGATCACGTTGACGAGATCGTAGACCACCCGGCGCTCGGCCCCGAGGATCAGGTCCAGGTTTCGCAACCCGACGTCGAAATCGACCACGACGACGTTCTGCCCACCCTGCGCCAGGGCGGCCCCGATCGCGGCCGTCGACGTCGTCTTGCCGACGCCGCCCTTGCCCGATGTCACCACGACCACCTGCGACATGCCCATCCCTCCTACAAAATCCATGATCGTTCCATGATCAGCCGAGGCCCGCGATGACGAGCGTATCGCCGTTGGTCCAGGCCTGGATGGCCCGCCCGCGCAGCGGGGCGTCCATCTCGTCTGCCGTCTTGTAGATGCCGTCGATCGCCAGCAGTTCGGCGTGCAGCCTGCTGCAGAAGATGCGGCCGTCCTTGTG
>CAXUOD010000281.1:0-5646 GCA_964252585.1 uncultured Lichenihabitans sp.
GCGCCGGGCCCCGAAGGGTCCGGCGCAGGCGTCTCCGTCGAAAGGACCGACCCCATCGTGTCTCCCGACTTCCCGGTCGCCGACCTGCGCCTGCAGTTTCCGGCCTTGCAGCAGGCCCCATCGTTCGTGTTCTTCGACAATGCGGCCGGAGCCCAGATCCCTCGCGTCGTGCTCGATGCGGTGACCGACCACCTCGTCATGCACAACGTGCAGCGCGGGGGCCGCTACCCGAAAAGCCGCGCCGTGGACGCTTCAATGGCGGAGGCGCGGGCCAGCGTGGCGCTGTTCCTGAACGCCAACGACCCCGCCGAAGTCTGCTTCGGCATGAACGCGACCTCGTTTATTCGGCTCGTGAGCCTCGGCATCGCGCAGAGTCTTGGGGCGCGGGACGAGATCGTGGTCACGGATCTCGACCACGACGCCAATATCGCGACCTGGACGGCGCTCGAAGCCATGGGGGCCCGCATCGTCTGGTGGCGGATGCGGGAGGGCGGCACCCTGCACGTCGAAGACCTCACGCCCCTGCTCGGCAACCGGACGCGGCTCGTCGCCTGCACGGCGGCCTCCCACGCGCTCGGCACTCTCGTCGATGTCGCGGCGGTCGCGAAGGCGGCTCATGCGGTCGGGGCCGAGCTCTTCGTCGATAGCGTCCATTACGGCCCGCATGGGCCGATCGACGTACAGGCTTGGGGCTGCGACTACCTCGTCTGCTCGGGGTACAAGACCTTCTCGCCGCATATGGGCTTCCTGTGGGGGCGCTTCGACGCATTGAAAGCCTTGCCGACCTTCCGCGAGGACTTCATCCCCGACGTGCCGCCCTACAAGGTCGAAGCCGGCACCTTCGTTTACGAGAACGTGGCCGGGATGAGCGCCGCCGTGCGCTATGTCGAAGGCGTCGGCCGTGCCCTGACGCAAGGCGGGACTGGGTCACGCCGCGGCGACATCGTGGCCGGGATGGAGGCGATCCGCGCCTACGAGCAGACGCTTTCGCGCGCCATGCTCGACGTCCTCCATGCCCATGGCGCGACCGTCTACGGAATCGCCGAGAGCAAGCGGGCTCCCGAGCGTGTCCCGACCTTCTGCTTCAATGTTCCGGGCCTGTCTCCGCAGCAGGTCGCCGACGCCATGGCCGAAGCCGATATCGGCATCCGCGATGGCCACATGTATGCGCCCCGTCTGATGAACAGGCTCGGCCTGAGGATGGACCATGGCGCGCTCAGGGTGTCGCTCGTGCACTACAACACCCTGGGCGAGGTCGCCCGCTTCGGGAACGCACTTGGCCTCATTCGTGCGACGGTCGCACCGCACTAGGGGCAGCGGTCAGGCAAGGGCGTTGCCGCCGGGTCGGATCGTCGGTCCGCGAGCCTCGCCGTCGGGAGCGGGAAAGCAGTCTTTGCCCCATCCGCGCTTGCTAGTAACGTCGCGCGCAGCGGAGCAGCACGGCGCTTGAACGCCGGCGGCGGGAGGATGTCATGCGGTACGGGGCGAGCACGTTCATCTGGGTGTCTCCCTTCTCGAGCGAGACACTCGACCTCATCGGCAAGGTCGCGGACTTCGGCTTCGACCTGATCGAGATCTGTGTCGAAGAGCCGGCCGCGATCGACACGGACCGCATCCGACGCCGGCTCGACGACGCCGGGATCGGCGTGACGGTCTGCGGTGCCTTCGGGCCCGATCGCGACATGAGCGCCGCAGACGAGGCGGTCCGCGACAATGCCGGCCGGTACCTCGCGTCCTGCATCGATATCGCGGCCCGGCTCGGCAGCGAGGTCGTGCTCGGCCCGATGTATGCCGGCGTCGGCAACACGCAGATGCTCGATCCGGCGGCGCGCCGGGCACAATGGGACCGGGCGGTCGCGGGCCTCGGTCGGGCCGCCGATCAGGCCGCGGCCTGCGGCGTGACGCTCGGGTTCGAGCCGCTGAACCGCTTCGAGACCGACCTCGTCAACACCGTCGACCAAGGGCTCAAGCTGATCGACGACATCGGCCGTCCCAACGTCGGCTTTCTTCTCGACACGTTCCACATGAACATCGAGGAAAAGGACATCCCGGACGCGATCCGCCGCGCCGGCCGTCACATCGTCGCGTTCCACGCCTGTTCGAGCGACCGCGGCACGCCGGGCGAGGACCATCTGCCCTGGCCGGAGATCGTCGCGGCTCTCGGGGAGACCGGCTATGCCGGACCGGTCGTCATCGAGGCCTTCACGCCCAGCATCAAGGAGATCGCCAGGGCCGTGTCGCTGTGGCGCCCCCTGGCCGAGAGCGAGGATGCCCTTGCCCGAAACGGCCTGGCGCACCTCCGGTCCGTCTTCGGCGCCGAACCGGTGCCACCGATCCTCGAGCTGAGCCGGGCCTGAAAGGCCCGTGTCGAAGCACGCAGGGCATCGGCCTCGGTCATGCCGCTTCGGGGAGGTGCCCTGGAGCGCCGCGTCGACCAGCTCGGGACAGGCCCTTCGACACGGCCGCGTTCCGCGGCCGCTCTCCGCCGGCTTCCCCGACACGCTTTGCGTGCCGGAGCCGCAAGCCGGCTCCGCTCAGGACAAGGCGCTCGGAGAACCGGAGTCCGTTGTGCCGTTCATTTGCCGCCCCAGCGCTGCGGGTAGCCCGGCATGTCCTGGCATCCGCACTGCGCGTAGAACAGCGGCGGCATGTTGGGGTCGACGTGCTGGTCGAGCGTCGCCTGGGTGATCACGGGCTGCGGCAGCTTCCAGGTCGGTCCGATCACCGGTTCGCCCTTCAGGATCTTGACCGCTGCGATGACCGGCGAGCGCCACTGGTAGGTCGGATAGGACGGGGCGATGGCCGTCAGGTGATCCTTCTGCCATTTGAGCAGGAAGTCCTGCTGGTCCTCGCCTGTGATGACGGGGAAGGGCTGGCCGGCGTCCTCGAAGGCTTCGAGCGCGGCCACGGCCGTCGCCCCCGCATCCATCCAGATCGCGTCGATCTTGCCGAAGCGGTTGATGTAGTCCTCGACGATGCTCTTGGTCTTGGCGTTGTCGCCGCCGGTGAATTCGGACCCGACGACGTTGATCTTGTTGTCCTTGAAAATGCGATTCGCGGCCGCCCAACGGTTCTCGAGCACGTCGACGCCCGGCAGGATCCGAAGGGCGAGCACCTTCCCGTCCTTCGGCAGTTTCTCGGCGATGAAGTTCGCCGTGACGATGCCCCAGCCGTAGCCGCCGATCGGGTTGACGAACGTGACGGGACAATCGGTCAGCACGCCCCGATCGAACAGGACGACGGGCAGCTTCTTGCAGGCCGCTTCGATGGCCGGCGTCAACGCCGCGGTGGTGTTGGGAGACACGATCAGGACGTCGCATTTGCCGCTGGTCACGAACGAATTGATGTCCGAGATCTGCTTGTCGTCCTTGCCCTGGGCATCCGCGGCGGTGAACGACTTGATGTCGCTCTTCAGCATGTCGACCTGGGCCTGCATGTCGGTCCAACCGACGACGCGCCAAGGATTGTCGATGCTCGCATTCGAGAAGCACACATTGTAGGGACCAGGCTTCTTATACTTCGACGTGTCGATCTCGTTCCCGCCGAGATGCTGTTCCCATGGTTTGCCCGCCGGCCCCTCGGGCGTCATCTTCAAGAGTTGCTGGGCGTAATCGAAGTCCTTCTGACTATCGAAGTCCTGCGCCCGCGCACCCAGGCCCACGAGCCCTATGGCGCAGGCGGTCAGTAGAAGTCTGCAAAACTTACCCATATCCTTCTCTCTCCCTCTTCCACGATCGCGCCTCGTTGGGCCTGATCGTTCGGTCACTCTTCCCGGCCCCGGCGCATGGCACCCGAGGCAGCGGCGGCGATCAGGATCGCGCCTTGCGCGGTATCCCGCAGGGCCTGCGGCAGGCCGAGCAGGTTCAGTAGCGTGAACAGCGCGGTGAGGCTCAGGGCGCCCGCGACGACCCCGACCACGGTCCCGCGTCCTCCCATCAGCCGGGCCCCGCCGATGACGCAGGCCGCGATGGCCTGGAGTTCGAGCCCGTTCCCGACGTCGGTCGAGACGCCGGCGAAACCGCCCAACAGGATGCCGGCCGTGACGGCGGCCAGGGCCGACACGACGAAGACAGCGATGCGGGTCGCGCCGACCCGCACGCCAGCCAGTTCCGCAGCACGCGGATTGTCGCCCACCGCGAAGATCCGCCGGCCCAACACGGTCCCCTGCAGGAGCCACCAGGCGAGCGCCGCGACGACCACCAGGACCACGACCGACAGCGGGAAGGTGCCGGTCAGCGGCACCTCGCGGAACACGAAGCGGCCGAACATGCGGAAGTTGTCCGGCAGGTAGCCGCGCGGCGAACCGCCGGACCACATCATGGCGATCCCGTTCACCGACAGGAGCATGCCGAGCGTCGCGATGATCGAGGGAACCCTGAGGAAGGCCACGACGATGCCGTTGACGAGGCCGATGCCGAGCCCCATCGCATAGAGAGCGGCAACGGCCATCCCCGTCCGGCCGGGGTCACCGCCGGTGATCATCGAGGCGCCGATCACGGTCAACGTCACGATCGAGCCCACCGACAGGTCGAAGCCGCCGGACACGAGCACGAACACCTGCCCGGCGGCCAGGATCGCCAGCGGCGCCGCACGGCGGAGAAAGTTGAGGAAGCCGGCCGGCTCGAGATAGGACGGCTGCTTCAGGGCCACCGCGGCGTAGAGCACGACGAAGATGATCAGCCCGATGTTGACGCGGGTCGCGGGACCGTCGCGCTTCGCGCGAGGCTTCCCTTCCTTCAGCGCGATCGTCATGCGCCGTGCCCCATGCTGCGGGCCGCGTAGGCTGCGACCGCCGCGATGACGAACGCGCCGCGCAGGATCTGCTTCGGGAAGGCCGGCACGCCGAGCATGTTGAACATGGCATCGATCACCGCGAACAGCAGCACCCCGGCCACGGTGCCCCAGACGCCCCCGCGACCGCCCGAGAGCAGGGTCCCGCCGATCACCACGACGGCGATGGACTCGAGGTCGTAGACTCCGTCCCGGCCGATCCAAGGCGCACCGGACCCGAGGCGGCTCGCCAGGTAGAGCCCGCTGAGGCCCGCCATCAGGCTGCAGAGCGCATGCGCCTGCAGCGTCACGAGATCGGTGCGGATGCCGGCGAGGCGCGCCCCCGCCGCGTTGCCGCCGACCGCGTAGACATGCGCACCGAACCGCGTCCGCTGCAGGATCCACCAGCCGATCACCGCAAACACGGCGAGTGCCAGGACGGACCATGGCAGCGGACCCACGGCACCATAGGCCACGACCTGGAACGCCGTCGGCACCGACCCCGCGAAATCCTTGACGTTCGCCGACAGGATCCCCTGTAGCACGAGGCCCAGGCCCAAGGTGGCGATGAGGGGAGAGACCTTCAGCCGAGTGATGACCAACCCGTTCACGACCCCGATCGCAAGGGACAGCAGCACCACCGCCAGCACGGCCGGGACCATCATGGCGGAGTTGCCGCGCATGGTGGCGGAGGCCGCAACCGCAGCGACGCTGATCACGGTTCCGACCGACAGATCGATGGAGCCGCAGAGGATCACGACCGTCTGGCCGAGCGCCACCGTCCCCAGCGCCACCATGCGCTGCAGCAGGCCCACGAGACCGCCGATCCCGAGCTGCTCGGGCGCGTGAGTCCCGAGGGCGACCGCCGCATAGAGC
>CAXUOD010000282.1:0-5634 GCA_964252585.1 uncultured Lichenihabitans sp.
CCAGGGTCCCCAGGGCGGTCCACAGGGTCTGCAGGGCGTGCCGCGCGGCCAGGGACAAGGAGATGGTCAAGGCCTCCGCCAGCCTTCGCCGGGCCAAGGAGCCGGCCAGAATGGAACCGGAGCACAGCGACCTCAAGGACAGGGGCAGGGTGCGGGCCAGCGACAGCGGCTCCCGGGGCAGAATGCTCCAAACGGCATCAACCCCGACAATTGACGCGCTCGGGGCGAGGCGTCCGGACTTCCGTGCGCTTCCGCTTTTCCTTCGAGGGCTATATCCGATCCGCTGGAGTGTACGGCACTGCAGCGGAGCGGAACCATGGACCAGGACACTGACCTCGCGCGCTTGCGCGCCAAATACGAAACCGGGATGGGAGGCGAGGTTCATGACCCCGCTTTCCGGCGTGTCGCCGAGACGCAGTTCCAGGGCGACCGGCGCGCCTGGCCTTTCAGCGGTGTCGCGACGTTCTGCGGAGCGCCCTACCGCCCCGACGCCCCGGACCTGCCGGGCTTCGACGGGCTCGAAGCCGTGCTGGTCGGCGTCCCCATGGATCTTGGCGTCACCAACCGGGCCGGTGCGCGGCTTGGTCCGCGGGCCGTGCGCGCCATCGAGCGCATCGGCCCTTATGAACACGTGCTGAAGCGCGTGCCCTTGGCGGAGGCCCGGGTGGCGGATATCGGCGACGTGCCGATGCGCTCCCGGTTCTCGCTCGAGGCCTGTCACGCCGATATCGAGAGCTTCTATCAGCGGATCGTCCGGGCCGGCGTCGTTCCGCTCTCGGTCGGCGGTGATCACTCCATTTCAGGGTCGATCCTGAAGGCGGTCGGCGCCACGAAACCCGTCGGCATGATCCATATCGACGCCCATTGCGATACGTCGGGCCGCTATGAGGGCTCGAAGTTCCATCACGGCGGCCCCTTCCGCGAGGCCGTGCTGGCAGGGGTCCTCGATCCGCGGCGCACGATCCAGATCGGCATCCGGGGCGGAGCCGAGTACCTCTGGGAATTCTCCACCGACAGCGGCATGACGGTGATCCATGCCGAGGAGGTCTCCGGGCTCGGCATTCCGGAGATCGTGGCCATAGCCAGAAGGGTCGTGGGCGACGGCCCGACCTATGTCTCCTTCGATGTCGACGGCCTCGATCCCGCATTCGCGCCCGGCACCGGGACCCCCGAGGTCGGGGGACTGACGCCGCGGGAAGCCCTGGAGCTCCTGCGGGGTTTTCGCGGCCTCGATCTCGTCGGGGCCGACGTGGTGGAGGTTGCGCCTCAATACGATGCGACCAGCAATACGGCCCATTGTGCGGCGCAGATCCTGTTCACGCTCCTCAGCCTCGCCGTGCAGGCGATCGGTCAGCGCAAGATCTCGGCGTGATCCGCTCGGGACGGCGGGACCGAGGGAGCCATCGCCGCCATGGAACCGGGGCTTTGCGGATCGGCGACGGCGAACGCCACGACGGCCCTGGTGCCGGCGGTCGCCCCCTCGTAGGCCACGGTGGCCGACAGCTTCGACGCCATGGCGTCGATGATGGTCCGGCCGATCCCGGTCGAGGCTTCCGACGCCTTGGGGGTCGAGGCATAGCGGCCGACGCCGTCGTCCTCGACCACGAGGCGGCAGTGTGAAGGCGCGTCCGCCCCTTCGAGCCTGACCCGGATCGGCCCGCTGCTTCCCGGATAGGCGTATTTCATGGCGTTGATGACGAGCTCCGTGACGATCACCCCGATCGTGACGGCACTATCGGCGTCCGTCACGATCGGAACCGCATCGAGGGACAGGAGATCGCCGATCCCCTCCGCCGATTCCCGGAGATCGCCGACGAGCGCCGCGAGGTAGCTGTCGAGGGCGACGGCCTTGACGTCGTCGGAGGTGTAGAGGCGCCGGTGTACCTGGGCGATCGCCAGGACGCGGCGGTTGGCTTCGACCAGCGCGGCCTTGGTCTCGGGCGAAGCCGACCCGTTGGCCTGGAGATGCAGGAAGGCCGCCACGAGCTGGAGGCTGTTGCCGACCCGATGGTTCACCTCGCGCATGAGCATCTGCCGCTCGGCCGCCAGGGCTTCGAAACGGTCCCGCGCCTCGAGGATGGCGCGGTCGGCGGCGGCTTTCTCCCGCTTCAGCGTCACGCTGGCGACCGACGAGCGGACCGCGGCTTCGAGCAGTTCCACGAACTCGCCGCCCACATCCTTGACCACGTAGTCGGTGGCCCCGGCCTTCAGGGCCGAGACGGCAATCCTGCTCTCGCTGGTGCCCGTGACGAAGATGACGGGAGGCGGATCGGGCAGGGCCCGGATGGCGTCGAGGATGTCGAGCCCGTCGCGGCCCGGCATGTAGTGGTCGAGCGCCACGGCATCGATGCCGCCTTGCGCGACGCGGGCCAGACCCGCCTCCCCATCGGTCGCGATCTCGACGATGTGGCCGAGCCGCTGCAACTGGCGTTGCACGAACCGGCCGAGACCGGGGTCGTCGTCGATATAGAGAAGCCGGTGCCCTGTCACGCTAGACCTGCTCGGGAATCTGCATGACGGACAAGAACAGTCCCAACTGTACGATGGCTTCGGCGAAGTTTTGATAGATCAGAGGCTTCGTAATGTAAACATTGCAACCGAGATCGTAACAGCGCTCGATCTCGGCCTTATCGTCGGTCGTGGTCAGGATGATGACGGGGGCGCGGCGGAGAGCCTCGTCGGCTTTGATGCGCTTCAAGATCTCGACGCCGCTCATATCGGGCAGGTTGAGATCGAGAAGGATCATGAAGGGGGAGTGCTCGGCCCGTCCCCTGCTGCCGTCCGGCCCGAACAGGAACGCGAGGGCGCTCGACCCATCCTTGAGATGCAGGATCTCGTTGCCGACGCCGGCACGCCGGATGTTCTTCTCGATGAGCCGGGCATGGCCTTCGTCGTCCTCGATCATGAGAATGGAGACGGCCTGGGTGAGCGCGATCATGCCGGCTATCCTTCCGGTGCGAGGGGCAGAAGGACCGTGAAGGTACTACCCCGTCCGACGCTTGACTCGAGAGAGATATTGCCGCCGAGCTGGCGCACCAGGGTCCGCACATGGGCGAGCCCGATGCCGTCGCCCGGCTGGGTCTGCGGGCCGGAACGCCGGAAGAGTTCAAAGACCCGGTCGTGGTCCCCGGGGGGGATGCCCCGCCCGTTGTCCGAAACCCGGAACTCTGCCTTGGTTCCTACGACATCCGCCGTGACCTCGATCCGGCCGGGAACCCCGGGCTGCAGGTATTTGACGGCGTTGTCGATCAGGTTCGAGAAAACCTGTTCGACCGCGATCCGATCGATCGTGATCGGCGGCAGTGCTGCGATCGCGACGGTCGTTCCGGAGGATTGCGCCCGGTGCGCCACACCGTCCGCGATCGACCGCATCAGCATCCCCATGTCGACCGGTTCGGGGTCGAAGACCCGCTGCCCCTGGCGGGCCAACAGGAGGATGGCCTTGATCAGACGGTCCATCTTGTCGATCGACGTTCTGATGAAGCCGATCGCTTCGTCGAAATCGTCGCGCAAGGTCTCGCCCGGTCGGGTCCTCGCACCGGCGAGCGCGGCGACGGACGGCGCCGTTCCGGCCGCGGCACCAGCCGCGGATGGAAAGACGTCGTCGCGCAGCCGCTGCAGTTCCGAGGTGAAACCCATGATGTTGACGAGCGGCGCCCGGAGGTCGTGGCTCACGATATAGGCGAAGCGTTGGATCTCGGCGTTGCTTTCCCTCAGCTCTGCGGTGCGCTCTGCGACGCGCTGCTCGAGGCGCTGATTGGCGGAGGCGAGCTGGCCACGGGCCCGCTGCACTTCATAGGACGCCAGAGCCTCGACCCTGGCCTGGCGGCGGGCCAGCACCATGATGGTCGCGACCGCCAGCAAGGCGGCCAGAGGGAAGACCAGAAAGCTCCACAACCACTCCTGCCACGCGGCCTCGACGGCGCCTTTGCTGAACGAGACCGTGATGTAGAGCGGCAGCGTTCCGACTTGGTGATAATAGCTCAAGCGACCGGGCGCCGGAGCGTAGCGTCCCATGCCGGGATTGTCGGTCACGGCCGGCTTGAGGCCGGGATCGGTCTGCTGCAGGGCGACCGTGTCAGGGTATTGTACCAGCAGACGATCGCTGGCCGGCCTGACCAGGGCGACATGTTCGTCGTTGGGCAGGTCGAGCCGACGCCAGTAGCCGGTGAAATAGCCGAGGTCCGCCGTCGCCGAGACGATCCCCCGAAACTGGTCGTCGCCGATCGAGAGCCGGCGTGCGATGAGGAACGTCGGTGCCCGGGTCAGGCGTCCGACCAGGGGATCGCCGATCAGGAGCCCGTCGTCGCCGTCGCGAGCCGCCAAGAAGGTGGGCCGATCGAGCGCGCTCGATGCTGCGGTCGGGAATGTGAGGGTGCCGACGCGGAGCCGACCGGTCTCGTCGTTGAGCCAAAGGTCGCTGACGTAGGGAAGCGCCTCGGCGGTGGTCCGCATCTCGGTCCAGAGGGGCTTCGAACGCTCGGCCTCGTCCCAGTCCTGCCCACCGAGGGCCAGCGTCGTCATGTGGAGGGCCATATCGGCGACCTCGAACAGCCGCGCCGCGTGATCGGCCAGGGAAAACGCGGCACCCTGGGCATGGTCGTTGGCTTCGCGGAACGCGATCTGGCGCTCGCGCCAGGCCACGAAGCCCGTTGCGGCGACGATCAACACCAGCGCGAACGCCCCCATGACGAGGCTGATTCGGCTGACCGACCACCTGAGCCTGCGAGACAGTGTTTCGAGTGATCCGCGATCCAAGCGCTTGAGCATGCGATAACGGTTCCGGTCCGGTAAGGCCCCTGGCGCGCCGCCCCTGGCGCTTTCCTCGCCGACGACCCCTCGGCACCTCGCCGATCGTCTTCGGGCTTCCTCGCGACGCGACCTGCCGTGACCGCGCGAGCCTTGACACAAAGGTCGGCTCATTCTAAGTGAGCCCCGCGTCTGGCACTCGTGGATCGAGAGTGCTAGCAGGCGCATCGCTCACACGTTCAGCAGATGGCGGCCTGATAGCACGGCTGCCCGAACTCATGAACAGGAAGGTCGCAATGAATTTTCGTCCTCTGCACGACCGGGTCGTCGTCAAGCGCCTCGAAGGCGAAGAGAAGACCAAGGGCGGCATCATCATCCCGGATACCGCGAAGGAAAAGCCGCAGGAAGGCGAGATCATCGCCGTCGGCCCCGGTGGTCGCGATGAGAGCGGCAAGCTGACGCCGCTCGATGTGAAGTCCGGCGACAAGGTGCTGTTCGGCAAGTGGTCCGGCACCGAAGTCAAGATCGACGGTCAGGACCTCCTGATCATGAAAGAGAGCGACATCATGGGCGTGGTGGGCTGAGCCATTTGGTTCGCTCCGGCGGACCGGTTCGCCTTCTCGCCTTCAATACCCTGAAAGGAGTCTAAGCCTATGGCTGCTAAGGACGTACGTTTTGCCGCCGATGCCCGCGCCCGCATGCTGCGGGGTGTCGACATCCTTGCCGATGCCGTCAAGGTCACGCTCGGTCCCAAGGGCCGCAACGTCGTGATCGACAAGTCCTTCGGCGCGCCCCGGATCACCAAGGACGGTGTGACGGTCGCCAAGGAAATCGAGCTCGAGGACAAGTTCGAGAACATGGGCGCCCAGATGGTGCGCGAAGTGG
>CAXUOD010000283.1:0-5629 GCA_964252585.1 uncultured Lichenihabitans sp.
GGGCATGGCCCGCCTGATGGGCCAGACGGCGGGCGCCGTGATCATGACCGTGCTGTTCGCCACCGCCGCCACCGGCGCGCCCCGGATCGGCCTCGGGCTCGGCGCCGCCCTGGCCCTCGCGGCGGCTCTCGTCAGCGCGGCGCGGGCGCCGCGGGAGTGATACGGCATACGGCCGATCAGGCCGGGGTGCAGTATCACGAGCCCGCGCGGCGCCTGAGCGAAGCCGAGATCCGCATCCCGGAGGGAGCCGACGGATCTCGTATGACCGGCCGTCCGGCGAGCGCATGTCGGATGGCACGGCTCCCGATCCGCCGCGCCCGTCACCGGTAGCCGGCGGCCTGGAGCTCGAACAGCGCGGCGTAGCGGCCGCCCCACGCCAGGAGCTCGGCGTGGGAGCCCGCCTCGGCGACGCGCCCTCCGTCCAGCACGAGGATGCGGTCGGCCATGCGCACCGTCGAGAAGCGGTGCGAGATGATCAGGCAGGCGCGCCCGAGGCTGAGGTCGCGGAACCTCCGGAACACCTCGTATTCCGCGCGCGCGTCGAGCGCCGCCGTGGGCTCGTCCAGCACCAGCACGGCGCCGTCGCGCATGTAGGCGCGGGCGATGGCGACCTTCTGCCATTCGCCGCCCGACAGCTCCACGCCGTCCTTGAACCGGCGGCCGAGTGGCTGCTCGTAGCGGAGCGGCAGGCGCGCGATCACCCCGTCGGCCAGCGCCCGCTCGGCGGCCTCGACCACGCGCCCGCGCTCGCCCGCCCGGTCGATCAGGCCCACCTCGATGTTCTCGGCCGCGGTGAAGGAGTAGCGCACGAAGTCCTGCAGGATGCAGGCGACCCGCGTTCTGAGGTCGTCGAGCGCGAAGCGGCGCAGGTCGATGCCGTCCACCGTGATCCGCCCCTCCGTCGGGTCGTAGAGGCGCGACAGCAGCTTGACGATCGTGGTCTTGCCGGCGCCGTTCTCGCCCACCAGCGCCACGACCTCCGAGGGCCCGATTCCGAAGTCGAGGCCCCGCACGGCCCAGCGTTCGGCCTCGGGATAGCGGAACCCGACGTTCTCGAAGCGGATGCCGGAGCGGATGGGCGACGGGAACGGAACCGGATCAGATGGCGAGCGCACGGCCGGCACGATGTCGAAGAAGGAGAACAGGTCGTCGAGATAGGCGGCCTGGGACGCGAGCTGCGACAGGCCGAGCAGTTGCCCTTCCAGCAGCGAGCGCAGGCGCAAGAGCGAGCCGGCGAGGAAGCCGAGGTCGCCGATCGTCACCTGCCCGTCGAGCGTCCGCCACAGGATCACGGCGTAGCCGGCGTAGTAGGACAGCGCGCTCAGCGTGGCGAAGAGCCCGCCCCACAGGGCGCGCCGCAGCGCCAGGCGGCGCGTGTCGCCGTACATCAGCTCCGACAAGGCGCCGAAGCGCCCGGCGAGGAAGCCTTCGAGGCCGAAGAGCTTGACCTCCTTAGCGGTTTCGACGCTGGCGCCGAGGTAGCGCAGGTAGTCGACCTGCCGGCGCTCCGGCGTGCGGGAGAAGTTGAGGCGGTATCCTTCGCGGTTGAAGTGCAGCTCGCCATAGGCGGCCGGCACGAGGGCCAGGGCGAGCAGCAGCAGCAACCAGGGCGCGTAGGCGGCGAAGCCGAGCCCCAGGGCCGCGACGGTGACGAGGTCCTGCGCCTGCCCGAAGACGAGCTGCAGGATGGACGAGCGTCCGGTCACCTGACGGCGGGCGCGGTCGAGCCGGTCCTGCTGGTCGGAGGACTCGAACTGTTCGAGGTCGAGCGTCGCGGCGTGGCGCATCAGCCGGAGGCTGGCCGAATCGCTGTAGCGCTGGCCGAGCAGGTCGCCGGCTAGCGAGGAGGCGCGGCCGAGCAGGTCCGACAGGATGCCCAGGGCCGCCTCGGCGAGCACGAGGAGCGCCACGGGGGTGAGCCTTCCCGCCGCGACCCAGTCGGCCAAGGACGGGCCGGGATGCGGCAGGCGGGCCTCGGCCACCACGGCGTCGATGATCAGCTTGCCGACGTAAAGGGCGGCGGTGGGCAGGAGCGCGCGGGCGAACCGCAGCGCGACCGTGAGGAGCGCCAGCGCGGGGCTCGCGCGCCACACGAGGCCGAACAGGCGCGGCAGGTTGCGCAGAGTGCCGATGCGGTCGCGCAACGACGAAGCGGAGTCGGTCAGCGGGCGACCTCCGGGCTGGCAGCGCCGGTCGCGGCGCCGCGACCTGCTCGATCTCGCGCCGAAGCCGGAAAATATCGTTCATCGTAAAACGCGTCGCGCCGCATCCTGTCCGAACCCCACAACGCTTTCGAAACCGTGTCCCGCCCAAGGTCGGCACCGTCCTAAACCCACGGCCCCGCGATGTCAGTGCCTGCCCTTCCTTCTCCGACCGGCCGCTCGCTCTTGCGACGCCTGCTCGCCGATGCGAGCGGCACGACGGCGGTCGAGTTCGCACTCGTGGGCGGCGCGCTGATCATGACCATCGTCTTCGTCATGATGCTCGGTATCCTTCTCTACATGAACCAAGCGCTCGACTTCGCGACGAGCAAAGCCGCCCGTCAGATTATGACGGGTTACGTTCAGAAGAACGGTACAAGCCAGAGCGATTTCCGCACACAACTCCTCTGCCCGTACCTTCCGGCGGTCATGACATGCAGCAACGTCATCGTCAACGCACAGACATTAACCGAAGCCGCGCAGCCAGGGGGCTACTACGGCCTGGTCAACAGCACTCAGACAGGCATGATCATCCCGTCTCTATCGAACAGCGGGGCGCAGTTCAACGTCGGCATCCAAGCATCTTATGTTTATCTGCAAGTCATCTATCCTATCACGTTTCTTCCGAAATTCATGAGCAGGATCTTGGCGAACGGCAGCACCTACAACGGATCGCCCGCCTACCTCGCGGTCTCGACGGCAGCGTTTCGGAACGAGCAATACTGATGTCCGCCTTCGCCCCGCAGAAGTTCGCCGCATCGAAAGACGGGGCGTCGGCGATCGAGTTCGCCCTCGTCTTCCCCGTCCTGCTTGTCTTGATGCTGGCCGGCCTCCAAGTGGTGCTCTATGTCAACGCCGCACGCAAGGTCGAGTACGTCGCCGCGTCGATCAGCCAGATGATCTCTGAAGCCATGCCACCGTCCAATGCCACCACGGTCGCAAGCGTCAACGCCGCGGATTTGCACTTCAGCTACGATTCCACGCTGGTGCTGTTTCCCTACATCATGACCGATGCCGCGCGGAAGAACATCTCGTGGTGGCAGGACATCACCATCGACTATTCCAGCATTACCTTCACGCCGAAGACGGGCACCTCCTGCTCCGGCTACGACCTGAGCTCGTGCTACACGGCCAGCGTGGCTTGGACGAGCACAGGGACGACGGGCAACAATCAACGGCCCTGCGGCTCGGTGCAGAACCCGGCCGACGACACGGCAGCACCGACTTCAACGACGCTGCCGCGCTCGATCTTCGGCCCAGGCTCCCTCATCGCCATCGACGTCGCGTTCACCTTTGTGCCGACGTTTGGCTCACGCTTCCTGCCGTCGGTCAAGATCGTGAGGTCTGCCTTCCTGCAACCCCGATACGCGACGTCGATCTCGTTCGACTCGACGGCCAACGACGGCATCGCAACATCATGCTCATGATCGCCCGCCTCCTCCGTCGTCACCTTCGCGACTTCGCGACGGCCGGCAAAGCCAACGTCAGCATCATCTTCGCGTTCAGCCTGATCCCGATGATCGGGCTCGTCGGGCTCGGCGTCGACTATGGCGTGGCGCTCAGCGCCAAGGCCAAGTTCGACAATGCGGCCGACGCCGCCGCCATCGCGGCAGTGGCGACGGTCAAGGCCTATGTCGCCGCCAATCCGCAGGATCCGACGCTTCGCGTCGACGCCGTCGCGGCAGGCCTCGATCGTGCGAAGCGCGCCTTTGCGGTCAACGCAGGAACGGTCGCTTTCGCCACCACTCCGGTCGCTCAAACGGGGTGCCTGCAAGCTTCGGTCGGGACTGCCTGTATCACGCTCACATCCGACCCCATCAAGTTTCAGACCTTCACGTCGACCGTAAGCTATACGACGACGAGCAAAAACAACTTCGGCAAGCTTTTCAAAGTCCCAAGCAACAACATCAGCGGGTTCGCGTCGGCTGCCGTGGACATCCCGAGCTACATCGATTTCTACCTGCTCCTCGACGTGTCCGGCTCGATGGGCCTGCCGACCAGCACGGACGGCCAGAGCCAGTTGGTCAGCCACACCAGCAACAGCTGTCTGTTCGCATGTCACTTCACCAACGACCATGAGGGTTACACCTACGCGCATGGATCGGCGAACATCAAGCTACGGATAGACTCAGTCGATAGCGCCATCTATCAACTTATTCAAACGGCAAAGAATACGCAGACGCTTCAGAGCCAGTATCGGATCGGGATATTTCCCTATATCGCCGATGCGGTTCAGGCAGCCCCCCTCTCCAGCGATTATACTCAGGCTTTGAACATCGTCGCAGACACGACTAAAAAGACCACCGACCCTGCATTTTTCTATCCTTTGGGAGACAACTACCTGGATACCGGCGTACCGAGCCAACACAAGGACACGGACGGCACGGTCATCGGGTCGGGGGGGACTCACTTCGAAAACATCTTTGCAGATCTCAATAAACACAGAAGCCCTGTCGGCAACGGCGCGACATCGGTGACACCGAAAGCCTTTGTCTTTCTAGTGACCGACGGAATGGACAACAGCCAGAACCAAATCAATGGAAACTGGTCCAACAGTCAAGGATTGTCACCAAATTCGCAACCACAAGAACCAACAAACATGCTGAGCTACTGTCAAGCCGCTAAGAACCTAGGATATTATGTATCTATTTTGTACATTCCTTACATCCATCTCAATGATGGAGAGAGCCAATCCACTCAAGCCAACAATGTTATTCCGAAGCTCTATAACGACCTTAATCAGTGTGCAACATCCGGGTTTATGTTCCAGGCCAACTCCGACGCGGACATCACGAATGCCATGCAGGCCATGTTCTCTCAGGCGATCCAGGTCGCCCACCTGAATAAGTGAAGCTCGTCCGAGCTCGGCGAGCGTCAGACGAGAGGCCGCCCGGCGCGTGGAGCGAGACGACGAACCCGAAACGTAGGGCAGCATCTCGCGGCGGATGGTCCTTTCTCGTCGGCGAGGGCCGTGCCGGGACGTGAAGTCCAGCTCGGGCGTTTCCCAGATGGTCGCCGGCCTGCCGAGCTCTACGTCGCGGAAGTTCCACGGCAGCGCGGCTGGAACCCGTCCGGCGCTTCGCCGATGACCGGCATAGCCATGTTGAGTGCCCACCGGTTGCAAGCCGCCGACGGCACGCTTGAGGCGAGAAACATCGCGATCGTTTTGAGTTTCCTGCCCCTCCGTCAGGCGAGTGCGGGGGCGCGGCGACGGCCGGCCGGAGCGCGGGCCGCGCCGACGCCCGTCTCGGCGAACAGCTCCGCCAGCTTCTCCGTCTTGGCGCCCCCGAGTTCCTCGGCATCCACGATGGTGACGGCGCGGCGGTAGTAGCGCGTCACGTCGTGGCCGATGCCGATGGCGATGAGCTCGACGGGCGACCGCGTCTCGATCTCCTCGATCATCGCCCGGAGGTGCTTCTCCAGGTAGT
>CAXUOD010000284.1:0-5600 GCA_964252585.1 uncultured Lichenihabitans sp.
GCCATCAACTTCATCGGCGACGACGCGCTCTACGGGCGCAACTGGGGCGCCATCGAGGAACATCCTTTCCTGCATTTCGAGGTTTGCTACTACCAAGCCATCGATTTCGCCCTGCAGCGCGGTCTTTCGCGCGTCGAAGCGGGCGCCCAGGGCGAACACAAGCTGGCCCGAGGCTACAGGCCGATTCCCACCTATTCGGTCCACGACATCGCGGATCGCAGGCTCGCGGCCGCGGTGGCGGATTACCTCGAACACGAGCGCGCCTATGTGGGCCAGGCGGTCGAGGCCTTGGGTGATCATCTCCCGTTCCGGCACGAAGACTGACCGACGCGTTCGTTAAACTTTTAGTGAGATCCGGTCTCCAGGGTGCATCGCGGCTGATGCCGCACACCTCGGACGCTTCCCTATGCCCTCTCAGACATCCTGCTTGCGTGCCGCCGTGGCCGTCGTTCTGCCGCTCACCGCGGGGCCGATCCTGTCCACCGCCGTGGCTCTGCCGAGCCGCGCCGCCGAGAGCTACACGATCCCGGCGAACGACGGCTATGGCATCGGCGAGTGCATGCAGTCCGGCAACGAGTGCGGGCGCGTCATGGCGGACAGTTGGTGCGAGGCCCACGGCCACGCCCACGTCCTGGCTTATGGCACCAACGAGGATGTGACGGGCGCCATCAAGGCGAGCAGTACGTCAGGCGCTGCACCGGCCTCCACCGTTTCGGCTGACGGCGACGTCGTGATCCGCTGCGGCGATTGACGGCTTGATCCTCAGCTCTTGAATTGGTCGCTGCACTTGACGGGGTCGCCGGATGCGCCCCAGGGCATGATCGGCACCGCGGAGGTGGAGTTCTTGGGCGAGCCGTCCACGAACTTGTCCGAATAGACCATGTAGACGAGCGTGTTGCGTTGCGGGTCGCAACCCCGGACGATCTGCATGTGCTTGAAGAAGAACGAGCGCTTCTCGCTGAACATGACGTCGCCCTGTCCGAGCTTGTCCTTGATCCTGATGGGGCCGACCTGACGGCAGGCGAGAGAGATGTCGGAAACCTCCTCCGCCACCCCGAGTGCGCCGGCGATGCCGCCCTTCTCGGGCACCGTGTAATAGCAGGCGACGCCGTCCACCTCCGGATCGTCGACCGCATAGGTGGCGAGCTTGTCGTTCGGCGTCAGCGCATGCCATGTCGTCGATTCGCGGAAGATGAGGTTCGGCGCATCCCCGGCCCGCACGGGGGTGGGCATCATGGTGGTCGCCATCGCGGTTGCTGCGAGAAGGAACGGGATGGCGATCAGGGGCGAGGCACGCATGGGATCTCCGGGCACCGGATGCGAGCGCTCCGGTCTGGCGCTTGGGACGGCAGGCTTTCCGGTGTCCTAACGCACGGCCCTCGCCGAAAGGTACAGCTTTCGCCCGCGATGAACCGGTCATCGGCACCGGGATCGATCGGAGGCTCCGGACGGCCAACCCTTGCGGGCGGATCGGCACGAGCGCGAGACGTCCTGGACCCTCAGACATGTTTCAGCCAAGAAGCCGTGATGATCCACGCAGGATGGGAACCGATGATGCGGGGCGCGGAGCCAAGATCGTGGATGGACCGACCGTGACCTGCAGGTCGTGGGTCGTGTTCGCCCTATCTGCCCTGCTCGCACTCCCTGCTTTCACCTCGGCTGGCGCGCAAAACGTCGATTGCGCGGCTTTGCGGGCGGAGATCGATGCCTTGCGGCGCCCGATCGATGCCGACCGGCCCGAGGTCGCGATCCGCCAGCAGAGGCTGGAGCTGCAGCACGATCGCGATACGATGGAGGATCTCGGCTGCAACGTCCCCGCTGCTGGTCTCGACGACCCCGATCAGCCGCAATGCCGGACGATTGCCCGGCGGGTACAGAGGCTCGAAGACGGGCTGCAGAGGCTCGAAAGTCAGGATGCGGGCGCTGTTCCCGACGATCCGGACAGGCGACGTTCTCTGACGGACCGGTTCAATGCCACCTGCGCCGTGTCCGGCGACGAGACGGCAGGATACCCGGACCTCTCGGGCTCTGCCGTTCTGCCCGGCCCCGAAGACGCACCGACGATGATGCCGGTCGATCCCGATGTGCCCGCGGGACCTCCCGATGCCGCGAGATCGACGCTCTCGCGAGTCATCTGCGTCCGGCAATGCGATGGAGCCTTCTATCCGCTGGCGGTCGACGTCTCGCCCGATCGCCTCGACGGCCTCGATCAGATCTGCAAGGCACAATGCCCGAACGCCCAGGCCAGCGCCTATTCGCTGCGGGCGGACGAGGAAATCGGCCAGGCCGTCGCGGCCGACGGCAGTACCTACCAGGCCCTGCCCTCCGCCTTTGCCTACCAGAAGGCCACCGTCCCGGCATGCAGTTGCCGGGCCGCCAACGCGAGTTGGGCCGAGACCCTGGCCCAGGCCGAGACGATGCTCGAGCCGCAGAAGGGCGACGTCACGGTCACGCCCGCGCTCGCGGCCTCGATGGCTCGGCCGGCGGTCAAGCCGCCGACCGCGGCCGCGGCTCAACCCGCCGCGAGTTCGCCGGCGCAGAAGCCGGCTCTGAGCAAGAAGGCCGCGCGCAAGAAGCCCACGCCGACAACGACAGCGGTCGACAGCCCGGATGCGAGCATCGCCAATCCGGGTGTCGACATCACGCGGCAATTCCGGCGAGCCGCGCCGACGCTTTGACGCGACCGATCAACGGCAGCAGGTGTTTCAGGTCGGGGCCGGTCTCGCGCGCCGTGAGGGCCAACCGCAGCGGATGGAATAGCGCCCTCCCCCTTCGACCGCTCGACGCTTTCAGGGCTTCGGTCCAGACCGTCCAGGTCTCGAGCGTCCAAGGAGCCTGCGGCAGTAGGGCCAGCGCCTGCTCCAGGAAGGCCTGATCCTCGACCATGGGCGTGATGCGATCCTCGACGACATCCCACCACGCCTCGACATCGCCGAAGCGGAAAAGGTTGCCGCGAACCGCCATCCAGAACGGCTCGGCCTTCGGCCCGGCGATGCCCGCCGCGTCGAGACGCGTTCGCATCGCCGCGAACGACAGGCCGTGCAGGGTTTTCGTCGACAGCGTCCGGAGTTCGGCCTCGTCGAAGCGTGCGGGCGTCCGAGACAAGCGCCCGAGATCGACCTCGGCTTCGAGTTCCTGTAGCGACGCGACCGGGCGGATGGCGGAGGCCGATCCGGTCAACACCGCCATGGCGGCGATCGCCAGAGCCTCGATCCCGTCCTGGCGGAGTGCGGCGATCGACAGGGCGCCGGAGCGTTTGCTCAAGCCTTCGCCGGACGCCGTGACGAGCAGGTTGTGGTGACCGAATGCCGGAGGAACCTCCTGGCCCAGAGCCTGGAAGATCTGGATCTGGACGGCCGTGTTGGTGACGTGGTCCTCGCCCCGGATGACGTGGGTGATCGCGAGGTCCATATCGTCGACGACGGACGGCAGAGTGTAAAGGTACGTTCCGTCCTCGCGGATCAGCACCGGGTCCGACAAGGATGCACAATCGATGTGGCTCTCGCCGCGGACGAGGTCGTGCCAGGCGACGGTCTCCTGATCGAGCTTGAAGCGCCAATGCGGACGCCGCCCCTCCGCGTCGTAGCGGGCTTTTACCTCGGGGGTCAGCGCCAGGGCTGCACGGTCATAGACAGGCGGCAGGCCGCGCGCCTGCAGGCGCTTGCGGCGCCGGTCGAGCTCGTCGGCGGTTTCGTAAGCCGGGTAGAGCCGGCCACTCTGCTTCAATCGTTCGGTCGCCGCGGCATAGAGCGTCGTCCGTTCGGACTGCCGCACGACGAGATCCGGAACCACGCCGAGCCATTCGAGATCGTCCGCGATCGACTCGGCGTATTCGACGCGGGAGCGCTCGGTGTCCGTATCGTCGAAGCGCAACACGAAGCTCCCGTCGCCGGCCTTGGCGAAAAGATAGTTCAGCAATGCCGGCCGGGTATTGCCGATATGGATGCGCCCGGTAGGCGACGGGGCGAAGCGGACGACGGGGTTTGGCATGAGCGCCTTATGGCCGAGCCGTTGTGGCGACGCAATCGACGGCACCACGGCAAAGCGCCTCCGCCTCTTGTAACCGTGGCGTATCGGCTCGACGTTAGCTCCGTCTGATACGGAGGTCTTCCATGGACACACAAACCTATCGGGTGACACACACCGATGCGGAATGGCGCAAGATCCTGACGCCCGAGCAGTATGACGTGATGCGAGCCCACGGCACCGAAGCACCGGGCAGTTGTGCGCTGCTGCACGAGCACCGTCGCGGTCACTTTTCCTGCGCGGGATGCGACAGCCGCCTGTTCGAGACGGCGCTGAAATTCGAGAGCGGGACCGGATGGCCGAGTTTCAACGACCCCGTCGCGGGCGCGGTCGAGACGTCGGTCGATCGATCCTATGGCATGGATCGCACGGAAGTTCATTGTGCGACCTGCGGCAGTCACCTCGGCCATGTCTTCGACGACGGCCCGCCGCCAACCCATCTACGCTACTGCATCAACGGCGTCGCCATGACGTTCACGGCCGATTGAGCGACGGCCTCAGGCGGCGCGTGCGGGAGGTCCGGCGGCCGCGAGCTCTGCAACTTCGGCGTCTGTGAAGACGCGGCTTCGCGTCAGGAACCGGACGCCTTCCGGCGCCTCGACCGAGAACCCGGAGCCGCGACCCGGGACGACGTCGATGAGGAGTTGGGTATGCTCCCAATACTCGAACTGAGCGGCGCCGATATAGAAGTTGCAGCCGCCGATCTCACCAAGAAACACATCCTGGGGGCCTACCCGGAAATCTCCGGCGGGAAAGCACATTGGGGCCGACCCGTCGCAGCAACCACCTGATTGGTGAAAGAGAAGCGGCCCGTGCATCTGCTTCAGGCGGTCCAGAACGTCGGCCGCTGCTACCGTGATCTCGACTCGCGCCACCATGCGTCGGCCTTTCCACTTCGTTGAGGCGCGGGAACTTCCCGCGCCGCGTTTGGCCGCTCAAAAGAAGCCTAGGGCTTTCGCCGAGTAGCTAACCATGATGTTCTTGGTCTGCTGATAGTGATCCAGCATCTTGAGGTGGTTCTCACGGCCGATGCCGGACTGCTTGTAGCCGCCGAACGTCGCGTGAGCCGGATAGAGATGGTAGCAATTGGTCCAAACGCGCCCAGCCTGGATGGCGCGTCCGAAGCGATAGGCGCGTGTCCCGTCTCGCGTCCAGACCCCGGCGCCGAGCCCGTATAGCGTGTCGTTGGCAATCGACAGCGCTTCCTCCTCGCCGTCGAATTTGACGACCGAGACGACCGGACCGAAGATCTCCTCCTGGAAGACCCGCATCTTGTTGTGGCCTTCGAGAACGGTCGGTTCAACGTAATAACCCTCGCCGATCTCTCCGCCGAGGTCCGCCCGCTTGCCGCCCGTCAGCACCTTGGCTCCTTCCTGGCGACCGATATCGAAGTAGGAAAGAATCTTCTCGAGCTGGTCGTTCGACGCCTGGGCTCCCAGCATCGTGCTCATGTCGAGCGGATGGCCCTGCTTGATCTTCTTCACCCGGGCGACGGCCCGATCCATGAACTCGTCGTAGATCTTGGCGTCGACGAGGGCGCGGCTCGGACAGGTGCAGACCTCGCCCTGGTTGAG
>CAXUOD010000285.1:0-1306 GCA_964252585.1 uncultured Lichenihabitans sp.
CCCGCCGCCAGGGCGTCGATCCCGTCGCGGTCGTTGCGCAAGCGGCCCTCGACGTTGGACACGATGTGCATCACGTGGCTGTAGCGCTCGACGAAGAACTTGTCCGTGACCGCCACAGAGCCGATCTCGGCCACGCGGCCGACGTCGTTCCGCCCGAGGTCGAGCAGCATGAGATGTTCGGAGCATTCCTTCGGATCGGCCAGGAGTTCGGCCGCCAAGGCCTCGTCCTCGGCCGGGTCGGCACCGCGCCGGCGCGTTCCCGCGATGGGCCGGATGGTCACGGTTCCATCCCGCACCCGGACCAGGATCTCGGGGCTGGAGCAGCAGATCTGGAACCCGCCGAAATCGAGGAAGCTCAAGTAAGGGGCCGGGTTGATGCGGCGCAGCGCCCGGTAGAGCGAGAAGGGCGGCAGTTCGAACGGCGCGGAGAACCGCTGCGAGAGCACGACCTGGAAGACGTCGCCGGCCCGGATATAGTCCTTGGCGCGCTCGACCATGGTGAGATAGGCGGCCTCGGGCGTGTTGGAGACCGGGCGGCGGGACAGAAGCGTCGGATCGGCCAGTGGGCCGGGATGCGCCAGCGGACCCTCGAGCGTGGCGATGACCCGGTCGAGCCGGTCCGCCGCATCCTCGGCCGCCATCCGGGCCGACAGTCCCTCGGCGGGTCGGACGGGCGTCACGACGATCATCTCGTCGCGAACCGAATCGAACACCACCATGACGGTCGGCCGCATCAGCACGGCTTCGGGGACCCCGATCGGATCCGGCTTGGCGGGTGCGAGCCGTTCCATGTGGCGCACCATGTCGTAGCCGAGATAGCCGAACACGCCCGCCGACATCGGCGGCAGCCCCGCCGGCATGGCGATGGCCGACTCGGCCAGGAAGTGCCTCAAGCCGTCGAGAGGCTTTCCCTCGACCGCAACGAACCGATCGGGTTCGATCGAGGCCCGGCGATTGATCTCGGCCGAAGCACCCGAACAACGCCAGATCGCGTCGGGATCGAGCCCGATCATCGAATAGCGGCCACGAATGGCGTTCCCCTCGACGCTCTCGAGCAGGAAGATGTTGCCTCGACGCTGCGCCGCGAGCTTCAGAAAGGCCGAGACCGGAGTTTCGAGGTCGGCCACCAGGACCGACCAGACCACGCTGGCTCGGCCCGCCGCGAAGGAGGCGGCGAGGTCGTCGAAGCCCTGGTGGGTCATCAGTAGAGGTTTCCGGCGGAGGCCCTGAGGGCCTCTTGGTTCACCTTGGTGCCGAGCCGCGAGCCGAGCTTGCCCAGATAGGCGTTGATGATGCTGTCCTGGAG
>CAXUOD010000285.1:1406-5598 GCA_964252585.1 uncultured Lichenihabitans sp.
GACTGCGCCACCTGTTCGATCGTCTGTTGGCCCGAATCGATCGCCTTGACGAGATCGGCCGCCTTGGCATCGACGCGCTTGGCGGTCTCCTCCTCGCGCCACGCGGCCTCGACCTCCGGCTTGGCCTCGTCCAGGGTCCGTTGCCGGGCCGGATCGATGGCCGCCACCTCGAACCAGACCGTGCCCCCATCGGCCGTCGAGATGGTGTCGTTGTCGACGCCGACGTCGGAGGCGAAGGCGGACTTCAGCAGGTCCTTCTCGTCGACGAGGTTCGTGGCGGGAGCGCCGGATCGATCGAGCCCTGCCGCGTCGATGGCATCGATCGTGCGGGCTTCGAGACCGACGGAGCTCGCGGCCTCCGCAAGCGTCTTGCCGGAGGTGCGCGCATCCTCGATGCGGTCGCGAAACGTCTTGGCGTCCGCATCGGCACGGCCCGTGGCGATCTCGCTCTTCAACGCCGGTTCGACCTCGGCGAAGGGCTTCAGATTGGCGGGTTGCACGGCGGTGACGTGGACCAGAACAGTGCCGAACGTGCCCTTGACGGGATCGCTCGTCGCGTTGACGGGAAGGCCGAACGCCGCGTCGGCTACGGCATGGTCGAAGATCTGATCCTTGGTCACCGTTCCGAGGTCGACCGACTTCTCGTCGAGCTTGCGTTCCTGCACGATATCGTCGAAGGGCGTGCCCGCCTTGATGCGAGCCGCGGCCGCTCCGGCCTCACCCTCCGACGGAAACACGATCTGCTGCACGGTCCTGGTCTCGGGCGTGCCATATCGCGCGTTCTTGACCTTTTCATAGAGTGCCATCGCGTCGGCATCCGATACCGTATCGGGTTTGGCGAGGGTCGCGGGCGTGACCGCCAGCACGACGAGCTTTCGGTATTGAGGGGCCATGAAGGCGGCCTTGTGGGCATCGTAATAGGTCTCGAGCGTCGCGCGGTCGGGGGCCGCGATCTCGCCAGCCGCCGAGGGCGGCAGGACCACGGCATCGAGACTGCGCGTCTCGGCCGTGTAGCGATGCAGCGCGTCGACGGCAGCCGCCGGCGCCGCCATCCCGCCGATCAGAGCCTGCACGAACTCCTGCCTCAGATCGGTTTGGCGCTGGTCGCGGACGAAGCTCTGTTCGTTGAAGCCGTTGTCCCGCAGCACGGCATTGAACCGGGCACGGTCGAAGCCGCCGCCCGCTCCCGCGAAGGACGGATCGGTGAGGATCGATCTGGCCACCCGGCTGTCCGAGATCCCGAGACCCAAGGTCTTGGCACGATCGTCGAGGGCCGCGTCCGACATCAGGCGCGACAAGACCTGCACGTCGAGGCCCAGACGGTGGGCCTCGTCGTTGGTGATCTGCCGACGCGCCCGTTGCTGCAGGTTCTGCAACTCCGTCTGATAGGCTTGCCGGTAAGCGGCGGTCGTGATGCCGACTCCGCCGACCTGCGCGATCTGGTTGCCGCCGCCGCCGCGGAACACGTCGCCGATGCCCCACACCACGAAGGCCAGCACGATGAGCCCGAACACGAGCGTCATGATGGCCTTGCCGATCCACGTCGACTGGGCGGCCCTTATGCCTTCGAGCATGGGAGGTTCTCGTGTATCTCGATCGGAGGGCGCCGGAACGCGGAATGGGGCGCAGCTTTATAGGGAGCGTTGCGGAAGCGCAACGCGATGTCCCGGCCCCTACGCGGCCTGATCGGTCAGGAAATAGGTCGACATGATGCCCCGGCCCTTGACCTCGATCGGCGCGCGGGCCTCGACGTCGAAGCGCCCGTCGAGTGCCGCCAGCGTCTCGGCCGTGACGTGGACGCGGCCCGGCGCGCCATGCGCCTCCATGCGGCTCGCGATGTTCACCGTGTCGCCCCAGATGTCGTAGATGAACTTGTTCTTGCCGATGATCCCGGCCGCCACGGGCCCGGTGTGGAGCCCGATCCGGATCCTGAGGTCGTGGCCGAAATCGCGGCCCACCGCCGCCACCGCGGCCGGCATGCGCAACGCCATCTCGGCTGCCGCGGCAGCATGGTCGGCTCGGGTCTCGGGCAGGCCGCCGGCCGCCATATAGGCGTCGCCGATCGTCTTGATCTTTTCCAGGCCGTGTTCGGACGTGAGGCGGTCGAAACGGGAAAAGATGTCGTTCAGGAGTTGCAGCACGACGTCGGGAGGTAGCCGTGCCGTCCCTTGCGTGAAATCCACGATGTCGCTGAACAGGATGGTGGCCGAGGCGAAATGGTCGGCGATCACGGATTCGCCTTTGCGGAACCGTTCCAGCACACTGCGCGGCAAGACGTTGCGCAGCAGGCTCTCCGAACGCTGCTGCTCGGTTCTCAGCTTCTGGGTCGTGGCCTGATCCCGGTCTCGCAGGAACTTGCGATCGAGCGAGGCCGTCATGCGGGCGCGCAACAGCACAGGGTTGATGGGTTTGGTGAGGTAATCGTCGGCACCCGCCTCGATGCAATGCACCGCACTGTCGATCTCGTCGAGCGCCGACACGATGATGACGGGAATGAGGGCGGTTTCGGCCGAGGATTTGATGCGGCTGAGGACGTCGACGCCGCTGAGACCCGGCATCAGCAGGTCGAGAAGCACGAGGTCGTAAGGCGAGCCGGCCAGGAGCTCGAGGGCGCCCTCGCCGTTGTCGCAACTCGTGACCTCGTGACCGTCCCGGCGCAGGCGCCGGGAGAGAAGATCGAGGGTCGAGGCATTGTCGTCGACGACGAGGATCCGGCCGATGGCCCGCGGACCTGCGGCGGCCTGGGCCTTCAGACCCAGGCGGATCGCCGCGATGGGCTCCGCCAGGACCGCCTGGGGATCGGACGCCGATCGGGCCGCGCTCGCGAGGTCGCGTCCGGTGGCCCGCATGAAGTCCACCATGGCGTCGATCTGGTCGAGGAGGCGGCGCGCCGCATCGTTGATGTCGCCGAGGATACCGATCTGGCTGTCGTGGCCCGGCCCGGCCTCCTCGGCCAGCAACTCGCCGTAGCCGAGGATCGAGGTGATGGGCGTGCGCAGCTCGTGCCGCAGGAGACCCGAAGCAGCCGCCGCGTCACGGCCCTCCATGAAGCTTTGCGACGATGACGGATCGAGGAGGCGCGTCACCATGGCCTCGAGCCTCGCGGCCGCGCCACGAAGCTTGTCGACGTCCGCTCGGGATTCGGGCTCCGGCCAGTCCTCCGCCAGGAGGCCCGCGAGCCCCGTGATGGCTTCGACCGGCGCCTTGAACTCGGCGCGCGCGAAGACCGCGAGAAGACGTGGCAAGGCGTCCTGCACGGACTCCGGTCCACCTGCCGCACAGTCTCCTGGATCGTTCAAACCTCACCTCGGGGTCTCGGCCCGCGTGGCCGCTTGGGACGCCGTGGCCCGGATAGGAGCCGGGCTATGCAGGGTCCGACATGTTTGATAACCCGCGAATGGAAACGTCTCAATGCTCGTCTGAAAGAGCCTCACCTATGGCCGTCCTACCCCCGCTTCTCGCCGGAAACTGGAAGATGAACGGGCTTCAAGGGTCCCTGTCCGAAATCGAGGCTTTGCGCGAGGCGGTGGCATCCGGCCAGATGGGACGGGCCGAAACGCTGATCTGTCCGCCGTTCACGCTGCTCCGCGCCGCTGCGGACCTCTGCCGGGGGGCGGCGCTGGGCATCGGGGGGCAGGATTGCGACACGAAGCCTTCCGGTGCCTTCACGGGCAATGTCTCGGCGGAAATGCTGCGGGATGCCGGCGCCACGGCCGTGATCGTCGGCCATTCGGAGCGTCGGACCCTCATGGGCGAAACCGATGCATTGGTGAAAGCCAAGGCCGAGGCGGCCGCGCGGGCGGGTCTCCTGGCGATCATCTGCGTGGGCGAGACGCAGGACGAGCACGACCGCGGCGAAACGCTCGGGGTGATCGGCCGGCAGGTCGACGAGTCGGTTCCTCTGACGTCGACCGCGCAAGCCATCGCCGTGGCCTACGAACCCGTGTGGGCGATCGGCACGGGCGTCGTCCCATCCTCGGGACAGATCGAGGATGTCCACGGCTTCCTGCGGGGGCGCCTCGAAGGCCTGTTGTCCGCCGAAGCCGCGGGCGTGCGGCTGCTCTACGGCGGCTCGGTGAAGCCCGACAATGCCGGACCAATCGGGGCGCTGTCCGACGTCAATGGCATGCTGGTCGGCGGCGCCAGCCTGAAAGCCGCGACGTTCATCGCCATCGCGGCTGCCTATCGTTGA
>CAXUOD010000286.1:0-5594 GCA_964252585.1 uncultured Lichenihabitans sp.
CCACGGTCCCGATCCTCTGGGACCGGGCGCGCGGCACGATCGTCAACAACGAATCGGCCGATATCGTACGGATGTTCAACGCCGGTTTCGGGTCGCTCGCCGACGAGAGCCTCGACCTCTACCCCGAAGACCTCAGGCCCGAGATCGACCGGCTCAACGACGTCCTCTATCCCGGGCTGAACAACGGGGTCTATCGCGCGGGCTTCGCCACCACGCAGGTCGCCTATGACGAGGCCTTCGCCGACGTGTTCGCCACGCTCGATCGCATGGAAGCCCGCCTGGCCCAGAATGGTCCGTACCTCTTCGGTGCGCGGCTGACCGAGAGCGACCTCCGGCTCTTCGTGACGCTGGTGCGCTTCGACGCGGCCTACCATGGGCTCTTCAAGTGCAACCTGCGCCGGATCGCCGACTATCCGGGCCTCACGGCCCATCTCGGCCGCATGCTCGGCGTGCCCGGCGTCCGCGCCACGGTCGACCTCGACCACATCAAGCGCGGCTATCACTCGGTCAAGCACCTGAACCCGACCGGCATCGTGCCCGTGGGGCCGGACCTGGCGTGGTCGCGGACCTGACGTAACGGCGACCGCTTCATTTACTCCTTCCAGAGGTGCCGTCATGGGGTCCATCGACGTTCACACGCATTTCATTCCCGACACTTACCTGAAGGCTCTCGACGAGAGGGGCATCACGGCGAAGGAGATCGGGTTTCCCATGGCCCGCTGGGACGCGAAGGCGCGCCTCGACCTGATGGACCGGAACGACATCCAGACGGAGGTGCTGTCGCTGTCCTCGCCAGGCCTCCGCTTCTGGCAGGGCGACGCCGCAGCCAGGCTCTGCCGTGTTCTCAACGACGAACTGGCCGGGATCGTCCGCGATCGACCCTCGCGCTTCGGCGGCTTCGCGACGCTGCCGCTTCCCGACATCGACGCCGCGCTCGAGGAGATCGCCCATGCGTTCGACGGTCTCGGGATGGATGGCGTCGTGGTCATGACGAACTACGATGGCGTGTACCTCGGCAACCCCGTCTTCGCGCCGGTGCTCGACGAGTTGAACCGCCGCAAGGCCGTGGTCTTCGTCCACCCGACGGAGGGACCGTCGAACGACATCGTGGTCCAGGGCTATCCGGCGCCGGCATTCGAGTACCCGGCCGAGACGACCCGGATGATCGTCAGCCTGATCGACTCGGACACGGTCGCCCGTTGCCCGGACCTGAAGATCATCGCGTCGCACGGCGGCGGAACCGTGCCGTTCATCCAGCCGCGTCTCGCCGTACTGCTGCCTTGGAAGCGGCACGAGGATCCGGAAGCGGGCGCGGCCAGGGTCGACGGGGCCATCGGCGCCCTCTATTACGATACGGCGATCGTCAGCTATCCGGCGTCGCTGGCGGCCCTGAAGGCCTCGCATGACACGTCGAAACTGCTCACGGGCTACGACCTGCCGTTCTTCCCGGGCGACAAGATCTCGCTCGCCCGAGAGAACCTCGCCGGCTTCGAGGGATATTCGGCCGCGGACCGCGAGATGATCACGGCCGGCAATGCGCTGAAACTCCTGCCGCGTTTGGCGGAAGCCGTGAGACGAGAGGCTTCCTAGCGTTACGAAGCACCCCGCGCGGCCGGATCAGCGTGGACCCCGAGGCCGCAACCGGGTCGGTCAACCGATCCGGACCAGGGTGCCGTCAGGTCCATTGAGCGCGAATTCATACATGCCCCACGGCGTGTCCCGAGGCGCTGCAAGAACCTCGCCCGGAAACGCAGCCGCCGCGCCATCCACATCCTCGCGGTGAAGGTAGAGCCCGAACGGGTTGCGGCCGGGCTGAAGCCATCCACCGACGGCCTGGTTGAGGTGGATGAAGCCGCCTCCGCCATCGGCGAGCATTCGATAGTCGTCGGGGCTACCCTGATCACGCGTGAACCCCAATCGTTCGAAGAACGACTGGGCAGCATCGAGATCGTTGCACGGGAGGATGGCGGTGAGTCCCTGGTTCATCGATCCGTCTCCGTCCCCGATCCCAGCCTCTCACGCGAACCGCTTCGCGCCCGCCACGCACAGCACGACCAATCCCGTCACCGCGACCATGGTCCAAGCCACGGGTTCGTGGAGCAGGAGTCCGGCCAGCGCCAGCCCGAAGAAGGGCTGGAGCAATTGCAATTGCCCGACGCGCGCGATCCCGCCGAGGGCCAGCCCGCGGTACCAGAACACGAAGCCGATCAGCATGCTGAACACCGACACGTAGGCGAGCCCGCCCCAGACCGGCAGGCCGATGCCGCTCAACGTCCGCGGAAGGGTCGCGAGCGCGAGGGTCGCCATCATCGGCAACGCCAGGACCAGCGCCCACGAGATGACCTGCCAGCCACCGAGCCGCCGCGACAGCGTCGCGCCCTCGGCATAACCGAGGCCGGAGAGCAGGATCGCAGCCACCATCAGGCCGTCGCCGGTCAGCGAGGCGCTGCCACTCTGCGTGAACGCGAAGCCCGCGACCAAGACACCGCCCGCAACGGAGAACAGCCAGAAGGGCGCCTGCGGTCTTTCCCCGCCCCGCAGCACGCCGAACACCGCAGTCGCGAGCGGGAGCAGGCCGATGAAGACGATCGAATGCGCCGAGGTGATGTGCTGAAGCGCCAACCCGGTCAGCAAGGGAAAGCCGATCACGACGCCGAGCGCCACGATGGCGAGCGGCCCGAGGTCGCTCGATCGCGGCCGTTTCTGCCCGAGCGCCAGCAGCAGCGCCACCGCGAGCAGTGCGGCGATCACGGCCCGCGCCGAGGTCAGGAACATCGGGGTGAAGCCGCCGACCGCGATCCGCGTGGCTGGCAGAGATCCGCTGAAGATGATCACGCCCACGAGGCCGCTGCCCCACCCGTCCGTCGCCCGCTGCATGTCGTTCCCCTCCTCGACCTCGCTGCGTAGCGCGAGCGTTGCCGGCGGGAAAAGCGACAATTTGCGGCAATCGGAACGAAGTGTACGGCTCAGGCGCCTGCACAGTTCATGACGGCGTCCGCATCGGGGCTCCGGTAGCCGACACCGTGCGTGCTTCGACACGGCCCTGCGGGCCGGCTCAGCACGAGGCGGAGTCCGTATGCTTCCGTTCTCCCTCACGCCGCGTCGTCGATGAAGCCGCCGGATTGCCGGTGCCAGAGGTCGGCATAGAGGCCGCGGCGGGCGAGGAGTTCGGCGTGGGATCCCGTCTCGATGACGCGACCCCGGTCCATGACGAGCAGCCGGTCCATGCGGGCGATGGTCGAGAGCCGGTGCGCGATGGCGATCACGGTCTTGCCGCCCATGAGTTCGGCGAGGCTTTCCTGGATGGCAGACTCGACTTCGCTGTCGAGCGCCGAGGTCGCCTCGTCGAGCACCAGGATCGGCGCATCCTTGAGGATAACCCTGGCGATCGCCACGCGTTGGCGCTGGCCGCCCGAGAGCTTGACCCCGCGCTCGCCGACCTGCGCGTCGTAGCCGCGCCGCCCCTGCCAATCCTCGAGACCCAGGATGAACTCGTGCGCATGCGCGCGACGCGCCGCCGCCACGATCTCGTCCTCGTCGGCGTCGGGCCGTCCATAGGCGATGTTCTCGCGAATGGAGCGGTGCAGCAGCGACGTGTCCTGGGTCACGACCGAGATGGCGCCGCGCAGGCTCTCCTGCGTGACCTCGGCGATGTCCTCGCCGTCGATCAGGATGCGGCCGCCTTCGAGGTCGTGGAACCGCAGCAGCAGGTTGACCAGCGTCGTCTTGCCGGCGCCCGAACGGCCCACGAGCCCGATCTTCTCGCCCGGACGGATCCGCAGCGACAGGCCGTCGATCAGCCCCGCCTCGCGGCCATAGCCGAAGCGGATCGCCTCGAAGCGGATCTCGCCGCGCGGCACGTCGAGCTCGGCCGCGTCCGGACGGTCGCCGAGCGCGATCGGCCGGGCGATGGTCATCATGCCCTCCTGGATCGTGCCGACATTCTCGAAGATGTCGGTGACCTGGACCGCGACCCAGCCGGCCGCGGACGCGATCTGCCATGTCAGGGGGATTGCCATCGCCACGATGCCGACGTCGATCCGGCCGCGCTGCCACAGGAAGACCGCGAGCGCCGTCTCGCCGACCAGCATCATGGCGTTCATGGCCTGCAGCGACATGAACAGCGCCGAGAGCATCCGCATCTGCCGCCGGAACGCCACCGTGTGCCGGTCCACCACGTCGCGCACATAGCGGTCCTCGTGGCTCAGCCGCGCGAAGAGCTTCAGGGTGAGGATGTTGGTATAGCTGTCGACGATGCGCCCGACCACGAGCGAGCGTGCCTCCGAGGTCCGCTTCGAGCGGTCGCGCAGCCGCGGTACGACGATCCGCAGCATCACCGCATAGGACGCGAACCAGAGCGCGATCGGCAGCATCAGCAGCACATCGACCCGGCCGAGCAGCGTGAGGGCGGTGACGCCGTAGATCGTGATGCCCCAGATGGCCGTGATGCCTGCGACGGCGCTCTGCCGCACCGCGGGTCCCGTTTCCATGACGCGCGACGCGATGCGGCCGGCGAAGTCGTTCTGGAAGAAGGGCCAGCTCTGGCGCACGACGTGCCGGTGGCTCTGCCAGCGCACCATGTTGGTGACATTGACCACGATGCCGGCGTTCGAGATCAGGTTCTGGGTCGCGATGGCGGCGGGCCGCGCGAACAGCACGACGAGCGCCATGGTGGCGAGCAAGGTGCCGTTGAGCGCGAGGAACGTCTCGCGCGGCGTCGTCGTGATGGCGCGCACGAGCCGCCCGATGAACCAGGGCACGGAGGCGTCGAGCATCGACACCGCAAGGCCCGCCGCGAAGAGGGCTGCGAACAACAGACGGGCCTGCCCGACGAAATGCCAGTAGAAGTGCGCGAGACCTTCCGGGGGTTGGACGACGGGGCCGTCGGCGGTCGGCGAGACGATGGATTCGAACAGGCGGAACATGCGGTCGTCCGGTGGCCCGGAGGGCCGTGTCAGGGTGCGGGCGTGGTAATGCTGCATCGCGGCAGCTCTGCGGCGGCCCGGAACATCCCCCCGCATGGCAAGTTCAGGTTCGGTGCCGACCGGGAGGACAGCCGATGACCGACATTCATTACACGATCGTGGAGCATGACGGAGGTTGGGCGTACAAGCTCGGCGACGTCTTCTCGGAAACGTTCCGCAGCCACGACGACGCGCTCGAGGCCGCGAAGATCGCGGCCGCGGAACAGCAGCGGCCGGGCGAGAACGAGGCGATCTCCTTTCAAGACGCCAACGGGCAGTGGCACGAGGAACAGGCGTCCGGCTCCGACCGGCCCACGGCGGACGTCGAGGACGTCTGACCGCGACCATCGTCGAACGGGGGTCGGAGAGGTTGTCGGCACCGGCGCGCTTGCGCCGAACCGATGTCTCGTTCTTAAGACTGTCCGTACGCGGAACGCTCGAGGCGCATCGACTCAGGGTCGAGTGCGCTCGCGCACCGCTGCAGGATCGTCGAGCGAGACCCACGGATGAACGCATGAGCACCAATTCCATCGAGGCCGGTCACCTGATGGCCTTCATCGAGCGCATCGAGCGCCTGGAGGAGGACAAGAAGACCGTTTCCGACGAGATCAAGGACGTTTATGCGGAGGC
>CAXUOD010000287.1:0-5568 GCA_964252585.1 uncultured Lichenihabitans sp.
CGCGCAGGGGGCGGGAACTATCGGCTGGATGCAGCGCGATCGACGGTGGCGCTGGATGGAGTGAAGGCGTTTCTGAAGAACACGGAGCTGGAGGCGGAGCTGACGTTTACCAGCGAAGGCGGCGTGGAGCGGGCCGCCACCGCTGTCGACGTTGCGGTTCCAGATGCTGCTCTCGATCTGCCACTCGCCATCGACGAGCATCCAGACGAACAGATACTTGCCTTCGGGTGACGCAGCCTCGGCATCGTTGGGCTGCATCACATAGGTGCCGGTTTCGCGCCGGACGGTTTCGCCCAGGCTCTGCAGATCGTTCGTCGTGAAGGAGACGGCCGCGAAGCGGTTGCGAACTCCGAGCCAGAAGGCTCCGATGCCGGCACGGCCCACGGTGAAAGGACCGCGTGGCGGGATCAGCGTTGCACCTTCGGTGTAGAACGGAACGAGGCCATCGGCGTTGCCGGTCTCGAAGGCTCCCGCCAGGGCCTCGTTCAGCTCCTCCGTCGTGTCGTGTTGTTGCTCGGCTGTCATGTCGGAACTCCCATTCTCATGGAGGAACGGCGTCGGGGGCGCTCCCTGACGCCGGCCCTGGCGACGGGTTCGGCGCGGTCCTGAGGGACCGCCGCTGCTTGCCCTCTCTTGCGGGCCAGAGTGCCGCCGCATAAGCCAGCAAAGCGACGGCAATGCCGCGATCCAGGTCCAATACGGTGGCGAACCATGAATTTCATCCGTTTGACACAGGCGAATACAGGCGTGTCGGTCTACGTCAACATGGCACAGGTGGTGGTGATCGCTCCCAACAAGACGGGCGGAAGCGTGCTGCTCACGACAGCGCTCGAGAAGGAATCGGCACGGGTCGTTCCGGTCAAGGAAGCCCCGCATGAGATCGCGACCTTGATGGGACTGCAGGCCTCCGGCAAGGCCGATTGACCCGGACGAGGTCAGCCGTGATCTCGTCCGGCCCGAAGCTCATCGCGTGGCCGCCAGAACGGAAGTCCCTTCGCCGAGGGAGGCGTTTCCGACCCGGCCGAAAAGCTGGCCGAGGTAGGCGTAATAGTCCGGCTGCTGATTGCGGATCGTCGCTCTGTCGTAGGGCGGTCGCGCGACGGTTCCGTTGAGGTAGCAGCTCGCCGTCATGGCGAAGAATTCCGCGGGGTTCGTCAGCATGTAAGACCCGGCGGGGTAGAGGTTGCGCGCCATGGCCTCTTCGTAGAAATGCCGGATGGTCGGGTTCTGGAAGCCGCCCGGAAAGCGCTTGTAGTGCATGACATGCATGTATTCGTGCAGCAGCACGGGACGGTCGTCGTTGGCCGCGAGCGACCCCATGACGACCTCCTGGCCGCCCTTGTAGTGGCCGCCGCTCCCGGTGAACGTCACCGAGATGCGGATCGGTACGCTCCTGAAGGTCTGCAGCAGCGAAGCACTGAGCCCGGAACGGTCGACGATGTCGATCTGGTGATCGAGCGCAGTCAGCGCGCTCGGCACGTCGACGCGGCCTTCGGCCTCTCCGACGTCGATCTTGAAGCCATGATAGACGACGTACCGGCCGGTTGGAAAAGCGGCCCGACCCTGCTGACCGGGGCCGCCGCGAAACCCCTGTCCTTGTCCGGGATAGCCGCCCATTCCATTCGCATAGGGGCCGCCGTAAGGGCCCCCAAAGCCCGGATCGGCGTATTGGACTCGGATGAGCCCGACGTCCGGAGAAACGGGCGAGGCCACGGTTCCACCCAGCGCCCAGGCGGCCGAGGAGGTCAGGAGGACCGTCGCACCAACGGCCAGACACATACGATTCAAGCGTCGCATCTTGATGATTCCACAAATCCGACGCGCCCGCTGTTTGTCTAGCACCATGAGTTACGCCTGGCGATGGTCAACAGAACATCGGTCCTCGCCGCCGCTCAGGCCCCGGCGGGCGGCCGCATCCGCCCGCCCGCCGAACCCATCCGCATGCCCTGATTGAGACCGGGCGCGGGGTTTGGCCGACGCGCGCCATCCCGTGGTGCCTGCGGCAGCACGACCTCGACACCACGCGGGTTGCCCCCTGGCCGACGCCAGAAGTTGCGGCCGCTGAAGCGCTCGTAGAGTTCCGGAGGCAGGATGGTGGGTCGTTCCGAGAAGCGCACCTGCCGGCCGACCGTGTGCAGCCCGGGAACGCCGAGGTTGGCGTCGAATTCGTCGCCCTCGCCGTAGACGACGTTCTCGAAATCGTGCTCGAAGACCGGCAGGCCGAGCTTGGTGTAGATCGCCTCCATGGTGCGCTTCGGCTCACGGGTCAGCGCCTCGTAATCGACCAGGATGAGCTGCTCGGTGAAGTCGCCGTAGAAAGCCTCCTGCGTGGCGTTCCAGGCGAAACCCACGGTGCCGCCCGGCGAGGCAAGGGAACTCACCCGGGTATGCGCCGTCAGGGCATCCTTGGGCTGGAACATCTTGGATTGGCCGAGCGCGTTCTTGCGCAGCACCCGCTCGAAGCTGTCCATGATCCAGACGAGGTCGCGCACGCAGACAATCACCTTGGCGTCCGGGAACAGGGCTGCCACCAGAGGAAGCTTGCTGCACCAGACGCGGTTCGTGTCGACGATGACCTTCTCGCGCTGCGTTTCCTTGTAGTAGCCCTCGAAGATCGATGTCAGGATATTGCGACGCTGGGTCTCGGTCACCTGGCTCGAGAATTCGCTGCGCGGTCCCATGCCGCCCTGGACCCGGCCTATCAGCGCCCCGACGGGGCTCGACATTCCAGCGTGGATCTTCGGGTTCTGCTTCAGCAACGCTCCCAGCAGGGTCGATCCCGATCGCGGAAGACCGGAGATGAAGTGGATGCCGTTGTCCATGGGGGTGGTCTTCACTCGACGTTGATGGGGAGAGCCGGCATCCTTTGCCTAAGGGGGCGGGAAAGTCGAGCCCGGGCCGTGGAGCAGGTGCCGCCCTGTCTTGACGTCGAACGGCCGCGGGCCGACACCGTCGTCGGCCTGCGGCACCGATCGGAAATCATCGATCGTGGCGGCACGCGTTCGGTGCAATGGTCCTCCCGCCGGGCGAAGTCGGTCGGCCAGCCTTTTCGCGGCACCAATCCGGGATCGTCCGATGAGCCAATTGTTCCAGCCGCTAAGCCTCGGGTCGCTCGATCTGGCCAACCGCATCATCATCGCGCCCATGTGCCAATACTCGGCGGACGAGGGGCGCGCCACCGATTGGCATGTCATCCATCTCGGCAGCTTGGCCCTTTCGGGCGCCGGACTGCTGATCACCGAAGCGACCGCGGTGTCGCCCGAAGGACGCATCACCCCGGGTGACCTCGGGCTCTACTCCGACGGAACCGAGGCTGCCTTCGGTCGGGTGCTGACCGCCCTACGCGCCACTTCGCCGATGCCTGTGGCGATGCAACTGGCCCACGCCGGGCGCAAGGCGTCGAGCCGGGTGCCCTGGGAGGGCGGGTCGCAGATCGCGGCGTCGGATCCCGAGGGCTGGGTGACCCTGGCGCCCTCGGCCCTGCCGCATGGGCCCGGCGAGGAGGCGCCTCGGGCCTTGGAGCGCGCCGGCATCGAGCGGATCACTGCCGATTTCGCGGAGACCGCCCGCCGTGCCGCCCGCCTGGGGATCGATGGGCTCGAGATCCACGGCGCTCACGGCTATCTGCTCCATGAGTTCCTGTCGCCGCTCGCGAACCGGCGAACGGACGAGTACGGCGGACCGCTCGAGAACCGCATGCGTTTTCCGCTGGAGGTGTTCGAGGCCGTGCGGGCCGCATTCCCGGCCGAGAGACCGGTTTGGATCCGGCTCTCCGCGACCGACTGGGTCGATGGTGGGTGGGACATCGAGGGCACGGTCGCGCTCTCGAAGGCGCTCGAGCAGCGCGGCTGCGCCGCCATCCACGTCTCGTCGGGGGGTGTGTCGCCAGAGCAGAAGATCCCGCTCGGCCCGAGCTATCAGGTGAGCTTCGCCAGCCGCGTCAAGCGGGAAGTCGGAATCCCGGTCATCGCCGTCGGCCTGATCACCGAGCCCCAGCAGGCCGAGACCATCGTGGCGAACCACGAAGCCGATGCGGTGTCCCTGGCCCGCGCCATGCTCTACGACCCTCGCTGGCCCTGGCACGCCGCGGCCGCGCTCGGTGCCCAGGTCGCGGCGCCACCCCAGTATTGGCGGTCGCAGCCTCGCGAATACAAAGATCTCTTCGCCGGAGCGGCCCTCGGACAGCGCTGAAGCCCGCGCGGCTCCCGAGGCCGTGCCGGAGCCGTGCTGCCTAACGCTGCGCCGTCTCCCAATGCTCGGCCCGGAAGAAGGGCGTATTCGAGGGCGGCAGCATCGTCCGGCCACGGATATGGTCGGCGGCCTTTTCGGCCAGCATGATGGTGGGGGCGTTGAGGTTGCCGGTCGTGATGGTCGGCATGATGGAACTGTCGGCCACTCGCAGGCCTTCGACCCCGATGACGCGGGTGTCGGGACCCACCACCGCATCCGGATCGTCGACAGCGCCCATGCGGCAGGTCGAGCAGGGATGGTAGGCGCTCTCGACGTGCTGCTTGATAAAGGCGTCGATCGCGGCGTCGCTGGTGACCTCGGCGCCCGGCTGGATCTCGACGCCGCGGTATCGGTCGAAGGCCGGCTGGGCGAAGATCTCGCGGGTCAGCCGCACGGCGGCTCGCATCTCGGTCCAGTCGTCCGGATGGCTCATGTAATTGAACAGGATCGCCGGACGGTCCTGCGGGTCGGCGGAGTTCAACGTGACGCGGCCGCGACTCTTCGAGCGCATCGGCCCGACATGGGCCTGGAAGCCATGCTGGTCGGCCAGATCCTTCCCGTTGTAGGAGATGGCGGCGGGCAGGAAGTGGTACTGCAGGTCGGGCCAGGCCACGCCGGGGCGTGAGCGGATGAAGCCGCAGCTCTCGAAGTGGTTGGTAGCGCCGAGACCCGTTTTCCTGAGGATCCACTCCGCACCGATCAGCGCCTTCGGTACGGGGCCCAGCGAACCAAACAGCGTGATCGGCTCCTTGGAGGCGACCTGGAAATAAAATTCGAGATGGTCGGTCAGGTTGGCGCCGACCCCCGGCCGGTCGGCCACGAGCGGGATGCCATGCGCCTTGAGGTCGCCCGCCGGCCCGATGCCGGACAGCATGAGGAGCTGGGGCGAGTTGATGGCGCCGCTCGCCACGATCACCTCGCGCCGTGCCCGGACCGAAACCGCCCGCCCATGCAGCCGGCACGCCACGCCCACGGCCCTCCGGCCTTCGAACAGCACGCGTTCGGCAAGGCATTGCGTCCAGACCGTCAGGTTGGTGCGCCCGCGGGCGGGGTCGAGATAGGCACGGGCCGCACTCCAGCGGATCCCCTTGTGGATGGTGCGGTCCATCCGGCCGAAGCCTTCCTGCTGGTAACCGTTGACGTCCTCGGTCACCGGGTAGCCGGCCTGTCGCCCCGCCTCCACGAAGGCGGCGTAGAGCGGATTTTCCATCGGCCCATAGCTCGTGTGCAAAGGCCCGTCGCTTCCGCGATAGCTGTCGCCGCCCTCCTCCCGCGTTTCCGCCCGCTTGAAGTAGGGCAGCACGTCGGCATAGGCCCAGCCCCGCGCGCCGGCGCGGT
>CAXUOD010000288.1:0-5549 GCA_964252585.1 uncultured Lichenihabitans sp.
AGGTCGGCGGCGACCCGGTCAAGCTCGATTGGGAGGTGTTCAAGGACACGCTGATGGAACAGGCCGAACAGGGCGTCGACTACTTCACCATCCACGCCGGCGTGCGGCTCGCCCATGTGCCGCTGACCGCCGAACGCGTCACCGGCATCGTGTCGCGCGGCGGCTCGATGATGGCGCGCTGGTGCCTGGCGCATCACAAGGAGAGCTTCCTCTACGAGCGCTTCGGCGAGATCTGCGAGATCATGCGGCGCTACGACGTATCGTTCTCGCTGGGCGACGGACTGCGTCCGGGGTCGATCGCGGACGCCAACGATGCCTCGCAATTCGCCGAGCTCGAGACCTTGGGCGAACTCACCAGGGTGGCATGGGCCGGCGGCTGTCAGGTGATGATCGAGGGACCGGGCCATGTGCCGATGCACAAGATCAAGGCCAATATGGAAAAGCAGCTGCGTGAGTGCGGCGAGGCACCCTTCTACACGCTGGGACCGCTGACCACCGATATCGCGCCGGGCTACGACCACATCACGTCGGGGATCGGGGCCGCCATGATCGGCTGGTTCGGCACCGCCATGCTCTGCTACGTCACGCCGAAGGAGCATCTCGGCCTCCCCGACCGCGACGACGTGAAGACCGGTGTCATCACTTACCGCATCGCGGCCCACGCGGCCGACCTCGCCAAGGGTCATCCGGCCGCCCGGGTTCGGGACGACGCGCTGTCGCGCGCCAGGTTCGATTTCCGCTGGGACGACCAGTTCAACCTGTCGCTCGATCCCGATACGGCGCGCCGCTACCACGACGCGACGCTTCCCAAGGACGCCCACAAGGTGGCCCATTTCTGCTCGATGTGCGGGCCGAAATTCTGCTCCATGCAGATCACCCAGGACCTTCGCCGGGAGGCCGCGGCCATGGCCGGCATGGATGAGAAATCGCGCGAGTTCCGCGACGGCGGCAGCAAGCTTTACGTGCCGGCAGCCGAGTAGCCGTCAAAAGGAAGGGCGGCCCGAGGCCGCCCTTTTGCCAAGTCTTGAGGTCGACAGTCAGGCCGCGACCTTCTTCTTGGACGACGCCTTCTTCACCGGCTTCTCCGCCGACTTCGGCTCTTTCAAGTCCTTCTTGGCTTCTTTTTCCTCCTCGGCTTCGTCTTCGCTGCTCTCGATCTTGCCCTGGCCGGCTGCCGCATTGGCGGAGGTCTCCGCGACCTGGCTCAGCAACTCGTCAGCCTTTTTCTCTTCCTGCAGCGTTTCGTCCAGCAACTTCGATGCGTCCGCGAAGCCGAGTTGCTTGGCCCACGTCTTGAGCATGCCGTAACGCGCGATCTCGTAATGCTCCACCGCCTGGGCGCAGCCGATCAGCACCGCATCGCCGGCTTCGGTGTCGCCGAAGTCTTCGAGATCCTCCTCCATCTCGGTGGCGATGCCTTTCATGGCCTCGCAGGTCTTCGCCCGCGCCGTCTTGCCGATGATCTCGAAGACCTGCTCGAGCCGTTCGACCTGATGGCTGCTTTCTTCACGATGCTGTTCGAAGATCTTCTTCAGTTCCGACGCCTTGGCGGCTTTTGCAGACTTGCCGAGCGCCCGGACCGATTGCTTTTCGGCGTAATAAACGTCTTTCAGGGTTTCGTAGAACGCGTCGCTCAGGGTCTTTTCCTTGGCCATAACCGGATCCTCACGCAGTGAATTCGACAAACGACATCGGAAGTTCGCAGCAGCGACAGCTCCGACGCTCGTCTCTCCTGATCGACTCAAATACGGAAGTTCAGCGGAAGTTCATCGCCCGGGGAACAAATGTTGGGCAAAAGAAGGCAAGACTCCAGCCCCGCTGTATTTGTCGCAGCGCTGGCTCAAACGTTTTTCAATGCGCCACCGTCCACCCGCAACGTCGATCCCGTGATGTAGGCCGCTTGCGGGCTCGCCAGAAAGACGGCCGCGGCTCCGAACTCGTCGGGTTCCCCGTAGCGGCCGGCCGGGATCGTGGCCAGCGCGGCTTTCTCGACCTCGTCCATGCTCTTTCCGGTACGCTCCGACGCTGCCCTGTCGAGTGCCGCGACGCGCGCCGTCGCGATCCGGCCGGGCAGGATCATGTTGACTGTCACGCCATCGCCTGCAACCTCGGTGGCCAAGGTCTTCGACCAGCCGAGCAGGGCCGAGCGCAACGCGTTCGACAGCGCGAGGTTCGGGATGGGCGCCACGATCCCGGACGACGCCACCGTGATGACGCGTCCCCAGCCCCGCTCCCGCATGCCGGGCACCAAGGCCCCGGTCAGGGTCACGAGCGACATCACCATGGCGTCGAACTGTGCCTGCCATTGCTCGGCGGAGGCCGCGAGCGCGGTCGTCGGCGGCGGGCCGCCGGAGTTGTTCACAAGAATATCCACGCCTCCGAAGATGGCGAGGACCTGTTGGGCGACGGCTGTTCCCGCGTCGGGTGCCGCGAGGTCGACGACGATCTTGGGATAGACCGCGTGGTCCGGGAACTGCTCCTCGAGCTTCCCGGCCGAGCGGCCCGACACCGCCACGCGGGCTCCCGCCTGTCCGAGCCCCCGCGCGATGGCGCCTCCTAGACCGCCGCTCGCCCCGAGCACGAGCGCGCGTTTTCCGGTGAGATCGATCTTCATGGCTCAGGGTCCTCGCAGGTCATCGATGGGGCCATCCAGGTCGCGTCCGACCCGACCCACATCTAGAGTGCCGCACGGGGATACGGCAACGGCGCCAAGGCTTTTGGCACGCCGGCCGCGTCAGATCGCCGTGTGGCCGGATGGCGACAGGCGCAATCGTCACCACCCATCGGCATCAAACCCCCTTGCACGATAAGGCTTGGCGTGTATCATGCAGAAATCGTCAACCAATCGGAAGGAGGTGATCGAGTGTCTCATTGTTTCAGGTCGTGTGAGGCTCTGGTCTTTTCTTCGGTGAAGGCCGCGTAACGAGTTTCTAGCCGCAACACGGCTGACAATGCTTTCGCCTCTCTGAGGTTTGATAGAGGCCGCGGGATCCGAAAGGGCTCCGCGGCTTTTTTTATTTGGAGTATCTTGCAGAGAGCTGCTTCGCGACCGGCTCGTTCGCTTGTGCTCAGCCCTCCCGGCACGCCACTTCCGCGATATAGCGCTCCAGCTCCGCCGCGCGGTGCACGGCCGTGTGACTCGCCAGGACGCGGGCGCGGCCAGCAGCACCGACGGCCCGCCGCTCGGCTTCGGGCATCGCGGTCAGGGCGTCGAGCACGGCACCGCCATTGCGCGCCACGAGGATATCGCGATCGGGCCTGAAGATGGCCTCTAGCCCATCCCAAGGGTCCGTGATGATGGGCGTGGCGCAAGCCGCGGCCTCGAACAGGCGTACGCTGGGGCTCCAGCCGGCCCGCACCATATCGGCCCGCGTGACGTTAAGGGTGAAGCGGCTGCAACCGTAGAACTCGCCATGGTCGGCAGGTCCGACATGTTCGAAGCGGTCGACATTGGCGGGCCAGGCGATCGAGGCCGGATACTGTGGGCCCGCAACGACGAAGCGCAGATGGGGCGCCCGGCGTGCCGGTTCGATCAACAGCCGTTCCAGCACCGGTTGGCGGTCGTCGCTGTAGGTCCCGAGATAGCTGAGGTCCCATCGCGATGGTTCGTGGCGCGGACCGTAGCTTTCGGGATCGACGCAGCAAAAAAGCGCCCGCGGTTCCGGGGACCCGAACTCCCGCGCCAGCCGGTCGAGCATCGGGCCGCCCGTGAAGGAGAGATAGAGGTCGTAGCCGGGGATCAGGTCGGGCGTAAGGTAATCGCAAGCGCCGCGCTCCAGCGCCGCCACGGTGACCGGCGTGTCGATGTCGTAGAAGGCCGTCACGCCCCGCGCATGTCGCTGCACGAAGCTGCCCACGGCTCGCCCCTCGGGCACGTAGGACCCGACCACGACGGCACGAGCCTCGGCGATCTCGTCTCGGTAGCGTTCGAGACCTGCGAGGTCGTCGTAGAATTCGAGGCGGCAGAACGTGGGGTCGACGAGGTCGCGGGCCGGGCCGCGGTACCAGGGGACATCTCGTTCGAGGAACAGGATGTCGTTGCCGCGGGCCGCATAGGCCCTCAGCAACGACCTGTAGGTCGTCGCGTGTCCGTTCCCCCAGGCCGATGACAGGCTCAAGCCCAGAATGACGAGATCGCGGCTCACGCGCCTGCCCGTTGCAAACGCTCGGCGCGATGCCGCCTCAACAAGGCGTCGACCTCCGCACCGCGCCGTTCGTAGGTGTGGTGTCGCAGGATTCGGAGCCGCGCCGCCTCGCCGATCTTGCGGGCGCGTTCGGGTGTCAGGGCCGCCACATGGGCCGCGACATCGGCCCCGTCGCGCGCCACCAGCACTTCTTCGCCCTCCTGCAGGAAGAGGTCGAGCCCCACCCAGGCGTCGGTGATCAGGCAGGCTCCGGCTCCCGCAGCCTCGAAGACGCGCGTCGCCGGCGAATAGCCCACAGCCGCCATCGAGTCCCGCGCGATGTTCAGCACGGCCAGCGACGACGTGTTGAACGCATTGTGCTGGCGCGTATAGACGTGGCCGATGTGGCGCACGTTGCCCGGCATGTCCTTGCTCTCCCAACCGTTGCCCCCGATCAGGAAGCTGCGGTTCGGCAACCGGGCCGCGGCATCCAGGAAGAAGAGCTCGACCCGCGCTTCGCGGTCGGGGAGGCGGTTGCCGAGGAACGACAGGTCGGCCTCGAAGGCCGGCTCGGCCGGCACGGGGTGATGCGTCGTGGGGTCGAGGGCATTGTAGATCGGCACGCAGCGGCGGGCACCGAAACCCTCGTAGGCTTCAACCACCGGCGGGCCACCGCCATAGGTGAAGACGAAGTCGAGGCCCGGGAGGGCGCTGTGGAGCGCATGGTCGCGGTCCTGCCGGAGTTCCGCCAGGGTGGCGGGTGCGTCGACGTCCCAGAAGATGCGGATCGCGTCCGGCCGGGCGTGGCGCATGACGCCTTCGACCAGCACGTCGTCGTAGACCCCGACGCCGCTCGCCTTGACCACGACATCGGCGTGCCCGGCCTCGGCCATCGCCTTGGCGACCCCCTCGTCGCTCGCCGGGTAGACCACCACCTCGGCCCAGTCGGGCGGGTCGATGTCGCGATGCTGCTGCCTGTCGAAAGCGTCCGGCTCGTAGAAGGTCGTGCGGTACCCGCGGGCATGAAGGTCCCGGATCATGCCGCGGTAATAGGTTGCGGCGCCGTTCCAGTAGGATGACAGCAGGCTCGACCCGTAGAAGGCGATCTTCATCGTGACACCGTCGGGAGGGGTGTTGCGGTGGGCCGTGCCTGCAAGGTCGCCAGGATCGCCAACAGTTCGTCGACGCGGTGTGCGCAGGTATGACGGGCCCTGATGGTGGCGAGCCCCTGGGTCACGAGGGCGGCCCGCCGCGCCGGGTCGGCCTGCAGCGCCGTCAGTTGCTGCTGCATTTCGCCGCCGCTGCGGCACATGACGAAATCCTGCCCCGTGGTGAACAGGTGCTCGCAATCGTCCCAAGGCGCCGACAGCAGCGGGATGCCGCAGGCCAGGGCCTCGAAGACCCGGATGGTCGGGATGCCGGGCA
>CAXUOD010000289.1:0-5449 GCA_964252585.1 uncultured Lichenihabitans sp.
CCTGGGCCCCGGCGCCGTGAAGCGGGTCCGTTACGCCGTGTCCCGGCTGCTCGATCAAGGGCGCGAGGCAGTTCGGCAGGACGGTGACGAAAGCCAGGCGCAGCGGGCCGACGCCCGACACCCGCGCCGCCATCACATAGTCCTTGTCGAGTTCCCCGAGCGCCGAGGCCCGCACCAGCCGAACGTAGCGGGGCAGGAACACGATGGTGATGGCGATGATCGTGTTGATGAGGTTCGGCCCGAGGATCGCGACCGCCAGGATGGCGAGGACGAGGTCGGGCACCGCCATGATGATGTCCATGACCCGCGTGACCAGGACATCGACGACGTTGTTGAAGGCGGCCGCGAGTCCCAGCACGATGCCGAGGCCGAACGACACCAGCATCACCGACATGCCGATGAGCAGCGACACGCGGGCGCCGTAGATCAGGCGCGACAGCAGGTCCCGTCCTTCTCCATCCGTGCCGAGCGGAAAACGCCAGCTCCCGCCGTCCCAGAACGGCGGCGCCATGACGGCCTCGCGGAACTGCTCGATCGGCGAATGGGGCGCGAGGAGCGGCGCGAAGATCGCCACCAGCACGATCAGCAGCGCCACCGCGGCGCCCACCACCGCACCACGGTTCTCGCTGAAGGCCGACCAGAGGACCGCGGCCCCCGAAGGCGGGACCCTCAGCTCCACGGGTTCGGCCAGGGTGATGAGCGTGTCAGCGGCCATGGCGTATCCGCGGGTTGATGATGCCGTAGACGAGGTCGACCACCAGGTTGACCAGAATGACGATGGCCGAGATCAGGATGATGCCGCCCTGTAGGGCCGGGTAGTCGCGCCGCGAGATGGCGTCGATCAGCCATTTGCCGACCCCCGGCCACGAGAAGATGGTCTCGGTCAGGACGGCGCCGGCCAGAAGCGTGCCGGTCATCAGGCCGATCACCGTGACGACGGGGATCAGCGCGTTGCGAAGGGCGTGCAGGCCGATGACGCGGAACGGCGACAGTCCCTTGGCGCGGGCCGTACGGACGTAATCCTCGCTCAGCACCTCCAGCATGGAGGAGCGGGTCATCCGGGCGATCACGGCCAGCGGAATGGTGCCGAGCACGATGGCGGGCAGCATGAGGTGGTGCAGCGCATCGAGGAAGGCGCCGGACTCGTCCGACAGAAGCGAATCGATCAGCATGAAACCCGTGACCGGGTCGTAATCGTACCTGATGAGGTCGAGCCGGCCCGCCACCGGCGCGAGATGCCAACGCTCGCCCACCAGCATGATGAGCAACAGCCCCCACCAGAAGATCGGCATGGAATAGCCGGTCACCGAAAGACCCATCAACAACTGATCGAAGACGCTGCCCCGCTTGACGGCCGCCAGCACCCCCATCGGGATGCCGAAGATGATGGCCAGCAGCATGGCCGCGAACGACAGTTCGAGCGTCGCCGGGAAGAGGGTGGCGAATTCGGTCAGCACGTGGCCGCTGGTCACCAGCGAGGTGCCGAAGTCGCCGTGCAGCAGGTGCCAGACATAGGTCAGGAACTGCTGCCAGACCGGTTGGTCGAGGCCGAGGTCGTGCCGGAACATCGCGAGCCGTTCGGGCGACATGCCGTGTTCGCCGGTCCTGACCTCCACCGGGTCGCCCGGCACCATGCGGATCGCCACGAAGACCAGGAAGATCAGCGCCAGGAACGTCGGGATGGTGAGGAGGATGCGTCTGAACAGGAAACGGATCATGAGGTGAGTGACGAAGCTCCCGAAGTCATGTGGCGCGGTGGAGGGCGGCTTGGATGACGAAGCAGTCCTGGACGAAGGTACTGACGCTGATGCGAGTCGTCTGAAGTTTGCCATGGGCGACCTGATTGCGGACGCCGTGATGCTTGATGGTCAATGCATAAGGACTGCCGCGTCCGGCCTGTCCATCGAGAACAAGGCGTGCTCGGTCCTCAAATGCCAGACCGGAGAAGCGTGGATCGTCAGGATTGTACAGGTCCCATCCCGGTCGCACGTGCCAGGCCGGATCGCCGCGACGGCGCCGGACGGCATCACGACGACGGAGGTCGACCTCGGTTTCCAACTGTCCCCAGCAAAGGAGGAAATAAGCTGGATCATTGAGGATCTGACGCGTGACGGCGTCTGGAGATCCGGTTGCAAGCGGCTTGTCGAACTGCTCGTCGCTATCGGTGTAGACCGAGAAAATGCGCCCGATGTCTTTCACGAGAGGGTCTCGACAAAGCTTGCTTGCGTTAGAGGATGCTGGGCGAGTTGGTCGCGGAACGGCGCGATCGTCCATTGCGGCGCATCGTAGAGATCGGCGCGATCAACGATGACGGCGTGCCTTACCGGTGAAACTATGTCGACGCGCCCGTTCGCACCCATGATCTCGAGGGCGCGCGGCTCGAGGCGGACAGCAAACGTGCCATGCTGGAGCACGGGAGAAGGCAATCGCTTGCCGGAGAGTCCGACATTTCGCATCACCTGCTCGTCCATGACGACATCAGGCCGCCGCTGGGCCGACCGGCCCGGAGGCAACCAGCCTTCGAGACGGTCGTAAAGCTTCGCGACACGGTGCTGCCAATCCTCGATCCGTCGCTCGACGTGAGCCCGGTCGATACGGTTCTCGTATGCCGTAAGCTCCTCTATCGTGTCCACGTCCGCTTCCCTCTGCGCGCCGAGCGGGAAGCATTCACGCCCGGCCGGCGCGTCGCATCACTTCATGTCGACGCCATCGAACTGGTTGCGGCCGAGGGGGCTCATCTTGAAGTCGACGACGTTCTTGCGGATCGGCTCGAAGACGATCGAATGGGCGATCGTCAGCATCGGCTCGTTGTCGTGCTGGATGACCTGCATCTCGCCGTAGATCTTCTTGCGCTCCGCTTGATCCGCCGACTGCCGCGCCTGGGAGAGCTTGGCGTCGTAATCGGCATTGCACCATTTCGTGGCGTTGCTGGCACCGGGTTTGCCGCCGGGACAGCCGAGCAGGAAGAAGAAGTTGTCCGGATCGCCGTTGTCGCCCGTCCAGCCATAGAGCGCCGTCGTAGCCTCTCCGTTGCCGAGACGCTTGCGGTACTCACCCCATTCGTAGGTCACGAGCTTGGCATTGACGCCGACCTTCGCCAGGTCGGACTGCATCATCTCGGCGATGCGCTTCGCATCCGGGTTATAGGGTCGCTGCACCGGCATATACCAGAGGTCGATGTCGATCGGCCCCTTGATGCCGGCGTCGGCCAGCATGGCCTTGGCCTTCTCGGGATCGTACGGGTAGTCCGTGACGGCGTCGTTGTAGGCCCACATCGTCGGTGGGATGAGGTTCTTGGCCGCCTGCCCGGCCCCGAGATACACGTCCTTGATGATCGAGGCCTTGTCGATCGCCATGCTGAGCGCGAGACGCACCTCCTTCTTGTCGAAGGGAGGCTTTTGCGCATTGAACGCCAGGTAACCGATGTTTAAGCCGGGCTGCGACAGAACGTTGATCTCCGGATCCTTCTTCATCTCGGCAAGGTCGGCCGGGCGAGGATAAGGCGCCACCTGGCATTCGTCGGTCTTCAGCTTGGAATAACGCGCCGTGGCATCGGGCGTGATGGCATAGATCAATTCGTCGATGGCCGGCTTGCCGCCCCAGTAGGTGGGGTTGGCCTTGAAACGGATCACCGCATCCTTCTGGTAGGATTGGAAGACGAACGGCCCGGTGCCGACCGGGATCTGGTCGAAGAGTTCCGGCGTCTTGGCCTTCATCATGGCGTCGGCGAATTCGGCCGACTGGATCGTCGCGAAGTCCATGGCGAGGTTGGCCAGGATCGCCACATTGGGCTCCGACAGCGTCATGACGATCGTGTAATCGTCGGTCTTGACGAGGCTCTTTACGAGCTTCGGCATGTCCATGTCGCTGTAATAGTCGTATTTGCCGCCCGAGATCTTGTTGTACGGATTGGCGGGATCGTATTGCCGCTGGAACGAGAACAGGACGTCGTCGGCATTGAAGTCGCGCGTCGGCTTGAAGCCTTTGGTGGCGCCGAATTTCACGCCATGGCGCAGATGGAACGTGAAGGTGAGGCCGTCCGGGCTGATGTCCCATTTTTCGGCCAGACCCGGCTTGAGGTTCGTGCTGCCGCGCTCGAACTCGACGAGCTGGTCGAAGACGGGACGGGCGGCGTCGAGGCTCGTTCCCGTAGTGTTGAGGGCAGGCGTGAAATTCTCGGGCGAGCCTTCGGAGCAGTAAACAAGCGTTTTGGCCGAAGCGGCCGTGCCGGCCAGAAGCATGGCGGCAAGCCCTAGGCTCGCGGCATTGAGCGATCTCATGGGTGTTCCTTGTGTTGCATACCCCGCGCCCGACGCGGAGCGACCCGCACGGTTGCGAAACCAGGACGTGAGGTCGGGGCCGGTGCCACTGCCGCCGAACTCGTGGCTTCTATCGAACCGGGAAACACCCGGCTATGCAATCGGTTTGTGCGTTGTCGAGGAACGCCGTCCATGCGGAACCAGGCCGCCCGCGCCGCTCGGCCAATTGGTTTGCACCATATAAGGATTTGCTTATATGTTTATTGCCGTATAACACGGCGCCAGTAGAGTTCTGACGCCTCCAGATCGGACATCCAGGTCATGACGCACGACACCCCTCTCGCCGATTCCGCCGTCGCCGACATCGGCCTTGCCGGCTGGGGCCGCAAGGAAATCTCCATCGCCGAAACCGAAATGCCCGGCCTCATGGCGGTCCGCTCGGAATATGGCGCTTCCCAGCCCCTGAAGGGCGCCCGCATCGCCGGGTCGCTGCACATGACGATCCAGACCGCCGTGCTGATCGAGACCTTGAAGGCTCTCGGCGCCGACGTGCGTTGGGCGTCGTGCAACATCTACTCGACGCAGGACCATGCGGCGGCCGCGATCGCTGCCACCGGCACCCCGGTCTTCGCCATCAAGGGCGAAAGCCTCGTCGACTATTGGGACTACACTCACCGCATTTTCGAATGGTCGGACGGTGGCACGCCCAACATGATCCTCGATGACGGCGGCGACGCGACGCTGCTGATCCACCTCGGCATCCGAGCCGAAGGCGGCGACACGGCCTTTCTCGAAACCGCCTCCAACGAGGAAGAAGAAGTCCTGTATGCCGCGATCAAGAAGCGCATCGCTTCCGACCACGGCTGGTACGGCCGCAACGGCAAGTCCATCAAGGGCGTGACCGAGGAGACGACGACGGGCGTGCACCGCCTCTATGTCATGGCCAAGGAGGGCAAGCTGCTTTTCCCGGCCATCAACGTCAACGACTCGGTCACGAAGTCGAAGTTCGACAACCTTTATGGCTGCCGCGAGTCGCTCGTCGATGGCATCCGCCGCGGGACCGACGTCATGATGGCCGGCAAGGTCGCGATGATCGCGGGCTTCGGCGACGTGGGCAAGGGCTCGGCGGCATCGCTGCGCAACGCCGGCTGCCGCGTGATGGTGTCGGAGATCGACCCGATCTGCGCGCT
>CAXUOD010000290.1:0-5446 GCA_964252585.1 uncultured Lichenihabitans sp.
CCAACATCCAGGGCCTGACCGACCTCGGCCTGATGTCCAACCTGATCCCGGGATACCTCAACATCCCGACCGAGAAGGAGAAGACGATCGGCAGCTACATGGAGACGCGCCAGTTCAAGCCGCTGCGCGCCGACCAGACCAGCTACTGGCGCAACTACGACAAGTTCTTCGTCTCGTTCCAGAAGAGCATGTGGGGCGACCACGCGACGAAGGACAACGACTGGGCCTACGACTACCTGCCCAAGCTCGACGTCCCGGCCTACGACATCCTCCGCATGATGGAGCTGATGAAGGAGGGCAAGGTCAATGGCTACTTCTGCCAGGGTTTCAACCCGATCCTGTCGATCCCGAACCGGGCGAAGACGACCGACGCGCTGTCGAAGCTGAAGTTCCTCGTCACGATGGACCCGCTCGACACCGAGACGTCCAACTTCTGGCGCAACTTCGGCGTCTACAACGACGTGAAGTCGGCCGACATCAAGACCCAGGTGTTCCAGCTCCCCACCACCTGCTTCGCCGAGGAGGAGGGTTCGCTCGCCAACTCCGGCCGGTGGCTGCAGTGGCACTGGGCTGGCGGCTCGGCGCCGGGCGAGTGCAAGCACGACACCTGGATCATGGCGCAGATCTTCCTGCGGGTGAAGAAGCTCTACGAGGCCGAGGGTGGCGCCTACCCGGATCCGATCCTCAACCTCACCTGGAACTATGCCGATCCCGAGGAGCCCACCCCGGAGGAGCTCGCCAAGGAGGTCAACGGCTACGCGCTCGCCGACCAGTTCGACGTCAAGGATCCGACCAAGCTCACGATCGGCAAGGGCAAGCTGCTGCTGAACTTCAGCCAGCTGAAGAACGACGGGTCGACGTCCTCAGGCTGCTGGATCTACTCGGGCCAGTGGAACGAGAACGGCAACAACATGGCCCGCCGCGACAATGCGGACCCGGGCAACATGGGGACGTTCCTCAACTGGACGTTCGCGTGGCCGGTGAACCGCCGCGTGCTCTACAACGCGGCCTCCTGCGACATGCAGGGCCGGCCGTGGGATCCGAGCCGCAAGCTGATCGAATGGAACGGCACCAAATGGGCGGGCGTGGATGTCCCCGACATCGCGCCCGACGCCAAGCCCGGCACGGTGCAGCCCTTCATCCTCAACCAGGAAGGCACGGCCCGCGTGTTCACGCGCGCGCTGCTCCGCGATGGCCCGTTCCCGGTCCATTACGAGCCTTTCGAGTCGCCGGTGAAGAACGTCGTCAACCCGGCGATCCGCGGCAACCCCGTGTCGCGCGTCTTCCAGGCGGACGTGGCCTCCTTCGGCAACGCGGACGAGTTCCCCTACGCGGCGACATCGTACCGGCTGACGGAGCACTTCCACTATTGGACGAAGCACAACCGGGTGAATGCGGTGCTGCAGCCCGAGTTCTTCGTGGAGATCAGCCACGAGCTGGCCGCCGAGAAGAACATCCAGAACGGCGGTTACGTCCGGGTCTGGTCGAAGCGCGGCGAGGTGAAGGCCAAGGCCTATGTGACCAAGCGCATCCAGCCGCTGATCTGCGACGGGAAGCCGGTGCACGTGGTCGGCATCCCGCTGCACTGGGGCTTCATGGGGGCGGCCGTGAAGGGATGGGGGCCGAACTCGCTGACCCCCGTCGTGGGGGACGCGAACGCCGACACGCCGGAGTTCAAGGCCTTCCTGGTCAACATCGAGCCCACCACGCCGCCGGCCGTCTCGTAAGGGGAGCTAGACCATGTTCATGCCTAACGCCCCCGTCGGCCAGCCCGTCCCGGGCTTCTCCGAGAAGGACCTCGTCAAGCGGTCGGCTTCCTCCGTGCCCGAACCGGCGCGGAGGCTGACCGAAGTCGCCAAGCTGATCGACATCTCGAAGTGCATCGGCTGCAAGGCCTGCCAGTCGGCGTGCATCGAGTGGAACGACACCCATCCCGAGATGGAGTCGTTCCAGGGGACCTACATGAACCCCCACGATCTCACGCCCAACATGTTCACTCTGATGCGGTTCAACGAATGGACCAACCCGGAGACGGACAAGCTCGAATGGCTGATCCGCAAGGACGGCTGCATGCACTGCTCCGACCCGGGCTGCCTCAAGGCCTGCCCGGCGCCCGGCGCCATCGTGCAATATTCCAATGGCATCGTGGACTTCGTCCACGACAATTGCATCGGCTGCGGCTATTGCGTGAAGGGCTGCCCCTTCAACATCCCCCGCATCTCGCAGACGGACCACAAGGCGTACAAGTGCACCCTGTGTTCCGACCGCGTGGCGGTGGGCCAGGGCCCGGCCTGCGCCAAGGCCTGCCCGACCCATGCCATCTCGTTCGGCACGAAGGACGAGATGAAGGCCGAGGCGGCCGATCGCGTGAAGGACCTGAACTCCCGGGGTTACAAGAACGCGGGCCTTTACGACCCGCCGGGGGTGGGCGGCACGCACGTCATGTACGTGCTGCAGCACGCCGACAAGCCGCACATCTACAACAACCTGCCCGACGACCCGAAGATCTCCAGCCTGGTCCAGGCCTGGAAGGGTGCGGGCAAGTTCGCGGGCCTGGCGCTGATCGGCTTCGCCGCCGTCGCCAGCGCGGCCCACGCCGTCTTCTCCGGCCAGAACAAGGTCACGAAGCACGACGAGGAAGAGGGCGAAGCGCTGACCGGGAAGGACTCATGAGCGAGGCTCTCCGCGACACGGACCGACTCGACCCGGGCCGGTCCGTCGAACACCGCACCATGGTGCAGCCGGGGGATGCCATCACCCCCGGCACCAAGGGTACGCCCACAACGGTCAAGCGCTACGGCCCGCTGGCGCGCCTGAACCACTGGGTCGTGGCCTTCAGCCTGATCGCGCTCGCGCTGTCGGGACTGTCTCTCTACAGCCCCTACCTGTACTTCCTGACGAACATCTTCGGCGGGGGGCAGACGACGCGCTGGATCCATCCCTGGATCGGCGTCGTGCTGTTCGTGTCCTTCTACGTGTTCTTCGCCCAGCTCTGGCGCGCCAACCTGTTCAATCGGGACGACCTCACCTGGGCGATGCGCTTCAAGGACGTGGTGGCCGGCAACGAGGAGCGCCTGCCCGAGATGGGCAAGTACAACGCCGGCCAGAAGTTCGTGTTCTGGGGCATGTCGGCGCTGATCCTGGTGCTGATCGGCACCGGCATCGTGATCTGGCAGGAATATTTCGCGGTCTACACCGCGATCGAGACGCAGCGGTGGGCCGCGCTGCTCCACGCCGCGGCCGCCATCGTCATCATCCTGATCTGGATCACGCATGTCTACGCGTCGATCTGGATCCAGGGCACCATGCGGGCCATGACGCGGGGCAACGTGACGGCGGGCTGGGCCTACCGTCACCACCGCAAGTGGCTGAAGCAACTCGCGGGCCTGCGCCGCAAGACGGCGCCGCAGGCGAATGCCGTGGAGCAGACGTCGACGGCGAAGCACCTGGGGCTCTGAGGAAGCGCCGGCCTCGGCCGGACGCGTTCAGCGAAGACGGTGGGGCCGCGCGCGAAAGCGTGCGGCCCTTGTCGCATGAGGGATGGCCCGAGCCTCGCTCAAACCTGAGCCATGCCGCCATCGACGCAGAGCTCGGCACCGGCCACGAAGCTGCTCTCATCGGAGGCGAGGAACAGGGCCGCCGCGGCGACCTCCTCGACCCGCCCCATGCGCCCGAGCGGGACCATGTCGGCGATCGACGACCTCAGTTCCTCGGACGCCGCCGCGAACATGGCCGTGTCGACCGGGCCGGGGCTGACCACGTTGACGCGGATGCCGCGCGCTGCCAGTTCCCGCGTCCACGTCCGTGCCAGGGCACGGAGGCCGGCCTTGCTGGCCCCGTAGATGCCGTAGCCGTTCGAGCCCAGTTCACCGGCGATGGAGCCGATCAGGACCACCGCGCCGCCCCGTCCCATGTGGGGCAACGCGGCCTTCACGGCGAAGACGGGCGCGCGCAGGTTGAGCGCCATGGTGCGGTCGAAATGCTCCTCCGTAGCCTCGTCGAGCCGGCTGTGCTCGGAAAGGCCGGCATTGACCACGAGCACGTCGAGGCGGCCGCGCTCGCGCGCGGCCTGATCGACGGCACGCCGCACCTCCGCCGGGTCGGATGCATCCGCCCGGATGACCCGGGCCGTGGCGCCGATTTCCAACGCCGCCGCGGCGAGGTCGGCCTCGCTGCGCCCGGTCATGAACACCTCCGCACCCTCGACGGCGAAGCGCCGCGCGATCCCGAGCCCGATGCCCTTCGCGCCCCCGATCACCAGGGCAACCTTGTTCGACAACCTGTTCATCCGTGCCGCCTCCATGCTGGGCCACGGCAGGTCAGATATCGATCCTATACCTAGGATCAATAATGCACTACCTTGATACCAGGTATAGGGGATGAAACCGGATGATGGACGAGGATGCCGCGCTGATCGACGCTTGCCGGGTCCGCCCCGTGCTGGAACAGATCGCCAACAAGTGGTCCGTCCTCGTGCTGACGGTGCTCTGCCCCAAGCCGGCGCGCTTCAACGCGATCCTGCGCCGGCTCGACGGGATCACCCACAAGGCCTTGGCCGACACGCTGAAGCGGCTCGAGCGCAACGGCCTCGTGCGGCGCGAGGTGCTGCCGACGGCGCCGGTCGGCGTCGAATATTCCATCACGCCGCTCGGCCACTCGCTGCGGCAGCCGTTCGAGGCCCTTTACGCCTGGGCGCTGACGAATGGGCCGGAGATGGAGCGCGCCAGGGCCGACCACGACGGCGTGCCGCAGTGAGCCGGTCCCCGCCCGCGCGCCCGCGCGCCGACGCCTGGCGGCTCGACACGCGACGGGATCGGCCTGCCGTCCGGGCGCGTGCTGGCGAGGATGTCGGGGCGGGACGCCTCGTTCCCGTGTCGCCACCGCGGCTCGCGCCTGCGGCTCTTCGTCGAGGTTTTCGCGTGAGGGCTCTCCGACACCGGAACGATACGCCGTCGCGCATTGCCGATCCCGCAGGTCTCCGCCATATCACGGGCCATGTCCGACCCCCGCACCATCGAAGCCGATCCGACCGCCATCGGAGGCGTCGTCACACCGCCCTTCGCGCGCCTGCCCGAGCCGGAATCGCTGTTCCTCAAGCGCGGTCTCCGCCTGCGCGCCTATGCGGAGCAGAGCGACCTGAAGCCCTTCCTGCTGTTCCTCGCTGGCGTCGCCGACGCGCAGTCGTCGATCGTCACGGCGCTTCCCCCGGTGGAGCCGCCCGACGCCGAGTCCCTCTCTCGCGCGCATGAGAACGCCATGCCGCCGATCGACCGCGCGGCCCTCGCGCCCGACGCGGCCTTCGACGCCACCTTCGAGGCCCTGTTCGATGCCGCGGCCGCGGTCGAGCAGCCCGACGAGGCCCGCGCGGCGCTGGCCCGCATCAAAGCCGACCGGGCGCTGCGCGCCAACTGCGCCCGCACCGTGCTGGCCGGCGAGCGGCCCGAAA
>CAXUOD010000291.1:0-2591 GCA_964252585.1 uncultured Lichenihabitans sp.
TGGCGATCCTGACCCTGGCCCTCTTCATCCTGGGCCTCGCGTATCATTCGGCGATCCTGATCGCGGAGACCGGGGCCGCAGCACCGGCCTGGTACCTGCAGTCCTTCGCACCCATTCTCTGTCCTTTGCTCGCCCGGGGGGTCGCCGCGACCTTGCGATGGCGACCGGTAGCCTGGGTGCCGCGCTTCGTTCTCACCTATTCCTTGCTGTTCCTCCTGTTCGCGACAGCGATCCAGGCCATGTTCTTTGCCGGCTGTGCCGGGTTGCGAGCCGATACGCGACGCTTCGATCTCGCCGGTTCGGGGACCTGTCTCGCGCATCCGCTGACCCTGTTCCGCAGTCTCGAGCTGCTTGCATTCCCGTCCTTGGGGGTGGCATTTCTGGCCGGCGCAGCGGTCCTGCTCACTGTCGGGTGTCTGAGCGCCAGATCGGCTCTGCGGACGCCAGAAACGTAGACGACGGACCGGGACAGGCACGAACGATGGGCCGGTGGAAGGTCAGCGGCTCGCCATTGCTCTTCGCAGCGCGGCGTGGATGCGACAGAATGCCGGGAAGCAACCCGACCTCCCATTCAGCCCGACGATCCCGATTTGCCGGAGAGAGCCATGACAGACCCTGAGGACCCTGCCGTTCCCGGCGTGGAGGAAGACCCCGTCGACAAGCTCTTCGACGGCGTGCGCGAGTTCCGCGACAACGTCTTCCCGGAGCGCCGCGAGCGGTTCGAGGAACTGGCCAAGGGCCAAAACCCGCGCATCCTGTTCATCACCTGCGCGGATAGCCGGGTCGTGCCCGAGATGATCACCCAGACCGAGCCGGGCGACCTCTTCGTCTGCCGCAACATCGGCAACATCGTCCCGGCCTATGGAGAGATGATGGGAGGCGTGTCGGCCGTGGTCGAATATGCGGTCGTGGCGCTCGGCGTCTCCGACATCGTGGTCTGCGGCCATTCGAATTGCGGCGCCATGGCGGGCCTGATCCGCGGCGAGGCGGCGCTCGACAAGATGCCCACGGTGCGGTCCTGGCTGCGCAATGCGCATGCGGCCCGCAGCGTCGTCGAGGTGCTGCATCCGGATCTCACCGGCGACGCCAAGATCCAGGCGCTGGTCGAGCAGAACGTCGTGACGCAGCTCCAGCATCTCGGGACCCATCCCGCGGTCGCGGCCGGGGTGGCGAGCGGCAAGGTCGAATTGCACGGCTGGGTCTATGACATCGAGACGGGCGAGATCCGCCTGCACGACGTCGCCCGCGGCGAGATGGTGCCGTTCGAAGAGAAGCTGGCGCGGCTGAAGCGCAAGGCGACCGCCTGATGGGGTGATCCCCCACCGGTCGATGAACGCTGCTCCGACGCGAGGTCTCCCTTGACGCCGGTAGGGTCGCGGTCGCAAGAGCCGCGCAGCGTGATGGCAGGATGCCCCGACCGGATGACGACGTGACCATGGTTCTCGACCGCTACAGCGCCCGCGTGACGAGGGGCGACCTGCAGCCCGACGATGCCCAGCGAGACGTCGCGACACGCCTCGACGTGCTCGCCCGATCCCTCTCGGAACACCCTCACAAGGTGTCGGCCTGGGATCGGCTCTTCGGAGCGAAACCCGAGGAGCCTCCGAAGGGGCTCTACATCGTGGGCGACGTGGGGCGCGGCAAGACGATGCTGATGGACCTCTTCTACGACGCGGTCCCCGAGACGCCGAAGCGGCGGGTGCATTTCCACGCCTTCATGGCCGACGTCCACGCCCGGATCCATGCCTGGCGCGAGGCGCGCAAGCGTGGCGAGGTCAAGGGGGACGACCCCATTGCGCCGGTCGCGGCCGATCTGGCCGGGGAGGCTCGGCTTCTCTGCTTCGATGAGTTCGCCGTGACCGACATCGCCGATGCCATGATCCTCGGGCGGCTTTTCACGGCGCTCTTCGCCGATGGCGTAACGGTCGTGACCACCTCCAATGTGGAGCCCGAGAACCTCTACCGCGACGGCCTGAACCGCACGCTGTTCCTGCCCTTCATCGCGCTCCTAGGCCAGCGCCTGGAGACGGTGCGGCTCGATGCGGCCCGCGACTTCCGCTATTCGAAGCTCACGGCGGCGGCCACCTGGTTCACCCCGGCCGATGCCGCGGCGCGCGCGGCGCTCGACCGGGCCTTCCGCGACCTCACGGGTGCCGATCATGGCGCTGCGACGCGCCTCCCGCTGCTCGGGCGCGAGATCGCGGTTCCCGAGGCGCTCGGCGATGTCGCGCGCTTCCCCTTCGCGGCCCTGTGCGAGGCACCGCTCGGTGCCGTGGATTACCTGGTGATCGCACGCCACTACGGCACCGTGCTCATCGACGGCATCCGGGTCATCGGGGCAGGCGAGCGCAATGTGGCCAAGCGCTTCATCACACTCGTCGACACGCTCTACGACGAGCAGGTCAAGCTGATCGCCTCCGCCGAGGCGGAGCCGGACGGGCTCTACGACGCGCCCGACGGTCGCGAAGTCTTCGAGTACAAGCGGACCGTATCGCGACTGATCGAAATGCGGTCGGAGCAGTACCTCGCTCTGCCCCACGGCCACGGTCGCCCCTCGGCCGACATGGGCGGGATCGTCGAGACGTGAACAG
>CAXUOD010000291.1:2691-5430 GCA_964252585.1 uncultured Lichenihabitans sp.
AATTCTCGACCGGCAAGATCGGGACCTTCGATACGCAGCTCGTGCGCGAGTTCTTCCAGGCGCTCGCCATCCACTCCGCGATGACGCTGCATATCGAGACGCTCTACGGCCTCAACGACCATCACGTCGCCGAGAGCTGTTTCAAAGGCGTGGCCCGCGCCCTGCGGCAGGCCGTCTCCATCGACGAGCGGACCCGCGACCGCATCCCCTCGACGAAAGGCTCCTTGTCGGGCTGAAGGCGGCTTAACCGACGACCGCCGATGCGCTTGCGCCTCAGGCCGGGGCGTGTTCCCGCTCCCGCTGCTCGACGGCGTCGGATGCCGGAGGTCCAGCCTCGTGTTTCGGCTTCGGCGGTTCGATGCCGCGCCAACGGTCGATCCGCTCCGACACGTTCTGGAACGTGACGTAGAGCATCGGGATCACGAACAGCCCGATGACCGACGCCGCGATCATGCCGGCGAAGATCGGCGTCCCCACGTGGCGGCGCGACATCTGTGCGGCGCCGTGTGCGATCACGAGAGGGAGAAGGCCGAGCACGAAAGCGATCGAGGTCATGACCACGGCCCGGAACCGCATGCTGGCGCCTTCGATGGCCGCATCGATCACCGATACGCCTTCGGCCCGGCGCTCCTTGGCGAATTCGACGATCAGGATGCCGTTCTTGGCCGCCAGCGCGATCAGCACCACGAGGCCGACCTGGGCGTAGAGATCGAGCACGAGGCCGGCCACGAGGATGCCGACGAAGGCGCCGAACACGCCGACCGTCACCGAAAGCAGCACCGGTACCGGAATGAGCCAGCTCTCGTAGAGGCTCACGAGGAACAGGTAGGCGAAGAGCACCGCGAGTCCGAGCACGATACCGGTCTGCCCGTTGGCGGCATATTCCTGGTAGGCCGTGCCGGTCCACTCGTAGCCGTAGCCGTTGGGCAGCGTCTTGGCCGAGAGCGCCGCCATGGCGGTCAGCGCCGTTCCGGACGAGACGCCGGGGCCGGGGCTCCCCTGGATCGGGATGGCGCGGTAGTTGTTGTAGCGCGTGATGACCTGCGGACCCTGGACGACGCGCAGCGACGCCAGAGACCGGAGTGGCACTTCGGCACCCGCTTTGTTCTTGACGTAGATCTGCCAGATCGACTCGATGTCGCGCCGATCCCTCGCCTCGCCTTCGATGTTGACCTGCCACGTGCGGCCATAGAGGTTGAAGTCGTTGATGTACTGACCGCCCAACGAGGCGTTCAGCACGCTGAAGATGTCGCTGATGCCAACCCCGAGCGCGCTGGCCTTCTCGCGATCAATATCGAGATAAAGCGAGGGGTTCAGGGCCGTGAAGGTCGTGAAGACGCGACTGAGCTCAGGGTCGGCATTGGCGGTCGAGATCAACCCCTGTGCGACGCTCCCCATGACGCTCGGGTCCTGACCTTCGAGCGCTTCGAGGTCGTACTCGAATCCGCCACCCGTCGAGAGCCCGATGATCGGCGGCAGGTTGAACGCGATGACGTTTCCGGTCCGCACCTGCCGGCCGATGCCGAACACCCTGCCGATCATGGCCTGTGCGGAATCCTGCGCCGCCTCGCGGTCCGCGAAGGGCTTCAGCTTGACCACCATGAAGCCGGAGTTCGGTTCGCTCACCGTGTCGAGGAACGAGTAGCCGATGACCGCGAAGGTGTCGGCGACCTGCGGCATCTTCAAGAGCTGGTCCTCGATCGTCTTCACGGTGTCGCTGGTGCGCGACACGGACGCGCCGTCGGGCAGCTGTATGGAGACGAAGAATGCGCCCTGATCCTCCTCGGGCAGGAAGCCCGTCGGTGTGCGGAGCGCCGCGAAATAGATGCCGACCGCGAAGCCCGCGATGACGATCAGGCTCACGGCGCTGACCCGGACGAGCCGTTTGACGACCGCCGCATAGCCATGGCGCGTCTTGTCGATCCCCTGCAGGACCCGGCCCATGATGCCGCCCTTGTGGCCGCCGGGCCTCAGGAAGATGCCGCAGAGCGCCGGTGACAGCGTCAGGGCGTTGACGGCTGAGATCAGCATGGCCACGCTGATCGTCACCGCGCATTGGCGGAACAGCACGCCGGTCAGCCCGGGGATGAAGGCGAGCGGCACGAACACCGACAGCAGCACGAGCGTGATGGCGATGATCGGCGCCGTGATCTCGCGCATGGCCTTCTTGGTGGCCTCGCCAGGCGTGAGGTGGGGGTCCTCCTCCATCACGCGCTCGACGTTCTCGACCACGACGATCGCGTCGTCGACCACGATGCCAATGGCCAGCACCATGGCGAGCAGCGACACCGTATTGGCAGAATAGCCCATCACCAGCAGCACCGCGAAGGTGCCGATCAGGCTGACCGGAACCGCGACGGCCGGGATGATGGTTGCGCGCAGGTTGCCCAGGAACAGGAAGACGACGAAGACCACGAGCACGAAGGCTTCGCCGATCGTCTTCAGCACCTCGGCGATCGTGTCGGTCACGAAGGTGGTCGAGTCGTAGACGACCTTGGTCTTGAGCCCTTCGGGGAAGCGCTTGCCGACCTTGGCGAGCGTCGCGTTGACGGCGGCCGCCGTCTGGACCGCATTGGCACCGGGCGCCAGATAGATCCCGACCGCGACGGCGGGCTTGCCGTCGAGGCGGCTGAAATTATCCGAGTTCTGCGCCCCGATCTCGACCCGGGCGACGTCGCGTACGCGGATCAGCGACCCGTCCTGATTGGCCCGGACCACGATGGCGCCGAACTCCTCCGG
>CAXUOD010000292.1:0-5340 GCA_964252585.1 uncultured Lichenihabitans sp.
GTCGCGGACGGGATCAGCATCTCAGGGGTCGGTCCGACCTTCGACGACGCCTACGTCAATGCCTACCAGATACCGGACCCGCCACCTCGACCTGTGCCGCCGCCGAAACTTGCGATCGTGGCGGGGATCGATCGAGCGGTCCGACGATGAGTTTCGTGTCCCTACAGCCGGACACGGAAGGCCAGCCAGCGGTGTCGAACACTGGCAGCGGCCCGCCATTCCATATCCATGGCAGCAGCCGCAACCCCGTCGCCGCTATGATCGGCGGCGGGGTTTCTTCCCTTCACCGGACATCGCGATGACCACGAAACCAAAGCCACAGACAATGCCCGCCCGCAATCCGAAGCGCATTCCGATCCGTGTCGTCAGCCGAACCGCGATCCACGCGCTCGTCGCCTCGTTCAACAGGAGCGCGACTCATGCCGAGTGACTCCGCTGTCTTTCTGGCGCGAACAGTGGCGATGGCTGGCCACCATGGCTGCGCGCCACGCCGCCTCATCATCACCATCGATCTTCCCGACCTGCCCGAGGGCTCGAACGATCGGCTCGTCGACGTCACCCATCACATCGCCATCGACACGGTGCGGGACGACCCGGGCGTGCTCGGCGCCATGATCCAATCCCTTTTGAGAAAGCCCGATGCCTGATTTCCTTCTCGACGGTGTTCGCTACCAGTCGCGTAAACTCGCGCCCAAGACCCAGCTCCGAGTGTTAAAGCGCCTGGCGCGGATCGCACCGAGCCTCAAGGACGCAAGCGGCCTCGCTGCCAAGCTGAAGGACGGCCAGCGCCCGAGTTTGGACGCCCTGGCCGAGACTCTCGCTCCCATCATCACGGCTTTCGCAGACATGCCCGATGACGACGTCGAGTTCGTCATCGACACCTGCATGCAGGCCACGGAGTGGAAGACGCCGGAAGGCCAGTGGCGTCCCGTGCAGGAGACCGACGGGCTGATCGCGCATCAGGCGAATGCGGATCTGATGCGATCTCTCGGCATCACCTGGAACGTTCTGCAGGACAACTTCGCCTCCATGTTCTCGTCTGTCGCTCCGGCCGCAGCAGGCACATCGGCGAAGTGAAGCTCCGATGCAGTTCGAGGTTTCCGGCAAGGCTTACCGTCTGAAGCTGCTCGACGCCTGGGCGCAGTTTCATCTGCTGCGACGGCTGATGCCGATCTTGCCGGCCCTCGACAGCGTCGGCCAGTCCCTGGCGCGACGCGGCAAGACCGACCCGGCGGCCGCCTTTGCGGCTATCGCGCCGCTCGCCCAGGCGAGTGAGGAGGACGTCGGCTTCGTGGTGGATGCCGCGTTGAGATCCTGCGAACAGGAGATCGACGGAGCGTGGCGTCCGGCTCTCGATGCCAGTGACGATCTCGATCTCGCCGACACGCTGCAGATCGTCGCTCATGTGGTGGCGCTCAATTTCGGGCCATTCTTCGCAGTCGAGCAGCCGGAGTTCGTGGAGACCTATGTGGACGGCGCCGACTTCCGGCCCGCCACCATGCCGAACGGCACCGATTGGCTGTACCGGCCTGCTCTGCGGTCGCTGTGCACCTACACCGACCTGCGCGACGGCACCCTCCACATCGAAGACGTCGCCGAGATGAACAACCTGCTCGATGTCGCCGACGAGAACCAGCGCCGCGCCCACAAGGCGGCCGAGCGGGCGAGGCCCTGATCGTGGATCAACGTGAACTGTTCAGCGACTACGAGGAGGCCCTTCGATCGGCGGTCGCCGGCATCCTGAAGCACCACTGGTCGGCGCTTGTTTCGATCGTCTCCGAGGACTCCGATGGCAGGACGTTGACGGCGCAGCCGGCCATCAAGCGCCGCGACATCGACCAGTTCGGCAACGTCACCTTCAACGATCATCCGCTGCTCGCCGACGTCCCGGTTCATCACCCGGGCGGGGGCGGCGTCACGCATACGTTTCCGATCAAGGCCGCGGACGAGATCTTGTCGGTCATTGCGTCGCGCCCGCCGGATACCTGGCTGCAACAGGGCGGTACGTCGGCTCCCATGTCGACGCGGACGCACAGCCTGTCTGACGCCATCGCGATCCCCGGCCTGCGATCCATGCCACGGGCGTTGCAGCAGATCTCGACCAGTTCGGCGCAGGTTCGGGATGACGCCAAGCTTCACGTCATCGACCACAATCCGCAAAGCGGAACCACGATCCAGAGCGCGGATCCGAGCACGGCGCCAGCAAGCGCTTCGTTCGACCCGTTCTCAGCCGCGACCAAGTTCTACCGGCACATCGTTCAAGCCGCGCAGGGCATCATCGGCAGTGCGACTGACAGCGGGACGACGCACACCCATGGTGTGACGCATGCGGCCGGCGCCTTCATGACGGCGCTGAATGGTCTGCATTCCGTTCTGGCGCATCCGACGAACGGCGCGTCGTTGAACGCCAACAACAACCAGACTCAGGTTCTGGCTCATCCCACGCAGGGCGCCATGCTTAGCAGCGCTGGCGGTGCAAACACCGTCACGGCCGGCCTTGGTGGCGTCAACCTGAGTTCGAGCACCGGTATCGCGCTTTCAGCCCCATCGCTGTCCATGCCTTCGGGAGCGGCGGCATCGAACATCGGAGCGCTCGGCGGCGATCTCAGCGGCAGTCTTCCCAACCCCGAGGTGGTCGGTCTCTCGCATGTGGCGGGTGCCAACACCCTACCGAACGCCACGAGCGATGCCGCAGCCGCCGCAGCCGGAGTCGCGGTGGGTGGCCTCTACCTCAACGGCTCCGCCCTCAATGTGCGGAGAACGTGATGCCGGCGAACTACGACCGCCGCATCGACCTCACGGTCTCGGGTGTGAACCTCACCCCGTCAGGTCTCGCGGCCGACAGCCTGCGGGTACGCTTCGCCATCCAATCGCACACGGTGCAGAGCCCGAACGCCTGTCAGATCGTAGTGACGAACCTCTCGGATCAGACCGCGGCGCAGCTCCTCGCCGAGTATGGCCCGGTCACGCTGTCGGTCGGCTATGTCGGTGGTGTCTACGGCCAGATCTTCAAAGGGACCGTCACCCAGGTCATCCATGGCGAGCGAGAGCGCGGCACCGACAAGCTGACCCGCATTTTCGCCTATGACGGGGATGCGGCGCATAACTTCGCGACCGTGTCGACGACGCTCGCCGCCGGTTGGACGCCGCAGGACGTGCTGAACATTCTCGTGATGGCGCTGGTGCCCTTCGGCATCAATCCTATCCCAACGGTTCTCGGCCTTGACCTGTCGCAGCCCAAGGGCATCCGCGGCCTGGTCCTCTCGGGTGCCGTCAAAGATCACATGCGGGATCTGGCGACATCGCTCGGTGCCTTGTGGTCGGTGCAGGGCGGTCAGGGCATTCTGGCGGCCAAGGACGCAGCATTGCCCAATCCGATCACGGTCGACAGCACCACCGGCATGATCGGCGTACCACGCCAGACGTCCACCGGCATCTATGTCACGACGCTCATCAACCCGAACATTCAAGTGCGCGGTCAGATCAAGGTCGACCAGTCGAGCATCATCAGATCGCAGTTGGACACGAACCCCTTGTCGAAGACAAGCGCGACGACGAACGCCCTCCTCAACACGCAAGGCGTCGGCGACGGCGTCTATACTGTGCTGCATCAAGAGTTCGAGGCTGACTCACGCGGGAATGCGTGGTATCAATCTCACACATGTCTTGGATCCTCGACTGGTGTTCTGTCAAAGTCTCAAGCTGATTACCTTGGACCCTCGTAAAGGCGGCGATCATGGCGAGTGAAGTCCTGAAAGAACTATTGGTCGCGGTTCTCACGCGGTTCGACGAAGCGTCGGAGCGGCAGACGCTTGCTGCTGTCGACAAGTCGCAGGACAAGATCACCGATCGAGAGAAGAAGGGCGCCGACACCCGCAACAAGAACCTCGCGGGCGCGCTCGCCGACGGCCTGAAGCATCTCCAGGGGTATACGAAGAACGTCGTCCAGCTGAGTGAGCGGGTTGCGCTGGGCCTCGCCGGGATCGCCGGCTCGATCGAGGGTGCCGCGGTCTCGGGCACGATCGCCTTGGCCAAGCTGTCGAAGGAGATGAGCGCCGCCTACTACTCGGGGCAGAAGCTCGGCAGCGCCGTGAAGGACATGGATGCGTTCCGGTTCGCCTCGGAACAGGCGGGCTCATCGGCCGCCAAGGCGCAAGCCGGGCTCGAGGAATTGGGTCGGCTCCGCAACACCAACCCGGCCGCTTATGTCGGCCTGCTGCAACGTTTGGGCGTCGCCGCCACGGATGCTGCCGGCAAGCTGCGTGCGCCCGCTGAAGCTGCGATGGATCTCGCACCCGCCCTGGCCAAGTTGCCACGACAGATGCAGCTCCTTTTCGGCAACCAGCTCGGCATGGACGATGACCAGACGCTTGCGATGGTCCGCCCGCAGTTCCTGGCGCAGATCGCCCAGTACCGAGAGATGCAGAAGAAGATCGGCTTCGACCCCGACAAGGCTGCGGCTGACGGAGCCAAGTTCGAGCAGATCTGGAACACGATGTGGGCCGCCGTCGACATGGTGTCGAAGAAGGTCGAGGCGGCATTCTTCAACGAGGTCGGCGGCAGCATCGGCAAGGTCACCGACTGGCTGGTCAAGAACTCGGGGCGCATCTCCGATCTGGCCATCAAGGTGGGCAACTACGTCCTCCACCTGGCCACCTCGATCTTCGACCTCGCGGGGAACTTCGACAAGCTCGATCCCGCCACACAGCGCTTCATCGAGATCCTCGGCGGCGTAGCAGTCGCGCTCCTCACGTTGAACGCCGGGCCGATCGGCGCCATCCTGGCCTTGTCCGGTGCGCTCATCACCCTGTGGGACGACTACGAGAAGTACAAGCAGGGTCTCCCTCACGTGGTCGACTGGGACACGTGGGAGCCGAGGATCACGGCCACGATCAAGGGCCTGACGGATCTGTGGACCAAGTTCGACGAGCTGTCGCAAAAGATCACGGGCCAGGGCGGCGTACAGACCGCGATGGAGGGTTTTGCGGTCTTCATGGCGGGTCGCTGGGCGGGCATGCTTCTGAGTGCCTTCGCCAGGGTCGAGGGAGGCTGGCTCGGCATGGTGGCTCGCCTCATGGCGAACCCGTACTTTGCGGCCATCGCGGCTCTGATGGGTGGCGCCGCCATCAGCTTGGACTCGGCAAAGAACATCCAATCCGCCGACCCAGCCGCCAACGATCTCTTCGTCGATCCCGAAACCGGGGTCGCCACAAAGGTCGCTCCGGGGACCGGCAATCAGGCGACTGGCGGCCTCGGCGATACCGGAAACAGCGTCATCGGACGTGCCTGGAATTGGGCCAAGGGCAAGCTCGGGTTCGGTGGCGATACCGGAACCGGCGG
>CAXUOD010000293.1:0-5302 GCA_964252585.1 uncultured Lichenihabitans sp.
AGTCGATGGTGAGCAGCACGGTCTAGTCGACGGGCTTGTCCACGACGAAAGCCGAGGTCAGCGCCTGGCCTCAGACGGCTTTCTCACCGTGAGGTTCTGGAACCACGAGATCGATCGCAACCTCGATGGTGTCGTTGAAACCATCATGGCTCATGCACTGACGCGGCTCGACCACGCTGAGCCTACATCCCATACATCCGGTTTTTCGTCGGGCTGATCGTCACTTCGTTGAGGCAGACCGAGGCCGGGCGGGTGGCGACGAAAAGGATCAGGGCGCCGAGATCCTCGGGCTGCAGCATGGTGGCGCGCTCCTCCGCGCTCGGCGGGACGGCGCGCCTGTCGAGGATCGGGGTTGCGACCTCGGCCGGAAGGATCGCGGTCGAGCGAATCCCGTGGCCATATTCTTCCATGTTGATGCTTTGGCTCATCGCCACGACCGCGTGTTTCGCCGCCGTGTAGGCCGGTCCGCTGACCGGATGGATGTACTTGCCGGCCCAGGAGGCAGTGTGGATCAGCACGCCGCCACCCGCCCGCCGCATCGGCCCCAATGCCGCTGCGACGCAGTAGAATGCCGCCGACAGGTTGCCGTGGATGACGGTGTCGATGCCGTCCGGCGTCAGGTCGCGCCAGGAGCGCGGCCCGATGTTCAGTCCCGCATTGTTGACCAGGATATCAAGGCGCCCGAAGCGTCGCTCCACGTCGGCGACGATGTCGCGGGCCGTCTCGGGCCGCGTGAGATCGCCAGGCATGGCTTGCGCAATTCCACCGGCCGCAACGATGCGGGCGGCGACATCCCCGAGCGGCTCCGGTCGACGTCCCGTCAGGACGACGGTGGCCCCCGCCCCCGCCAGCGCCAGGGCCGCAGCCTCGCCGATGCCGCTTCCCGCACCCGTGACCCAGGCCACTTTCCCGGTGAGATCCGACATGCAATTCACTCGGCTGGAAGAAGATCGACCTTGATGCTGCTCGCCGCCGAACCGCTGATCTGCATCGTGGCTTCCCCCTGCTGCAGCGGGAAGCGCACGCTTTTGCGGATCCCGGGGCAGTCGGGCTGGCCCGAGAAGCTCGACGAGCGGACCTCGTGGCCGCCCTGGAGCATGTCGATCCAGGCTTCGTCGGACAGCGTCACCTGGTAGGTGCCGGCCACTGCGATCGGCGGGAGCTTCAGTACCGCCCCGAACGTCCCGTCGCGCGGCTTGTGGCCGGGCGGCTGCAGGAACGCCACCCCGGGCACGGGCTGCAGCCTCACGGAAGCCGGGTCCATGATGCCCGGGAGAGGCTGGCCGGGCTCGACGGCCTGAAGGCCCGGTGTCGCGAAGGCCGACTGCTCGCGGGCGATCGACCATTTGAACTTGGCGCAGCCGCCCGTGTCCTGGGCCAGGGCCGGCCCGCACGTGAGCGCCAGACCGACCAGAAGCGTGGTCCGGCCGAGCATCAGTCCACCGCCACCATGACGTCCGATGCCTTGATGACCGCGTGGGCCGCGCCGCCCACCTTCAGCCCGAGGTCATCCACCGCCTCGTTGGTCACGGAGGCCGTCACGACGACGCCGCCGCCGATGTCGATCCGCACATGCGCGGTCGTCTGGCCTTTTGTCACCTCGACGATCGTGCCCTTCAACTGATTGCGCGCACTTAATCGCATGACGGAGTTCCCTTGGTGGTCGCCGCTGGCTTGCCCAAAGGGGCAGTCGCCGAACGCGAGTGCGCTCTAGCTACTGACTTTTCGTCGGGGAGTCACTCGGGCGGTCGGCACCGATGCCGTGCAGCAACGTCGCGACCACCTGCCGCTTGGCAGCCGCGAAGCCCTCGTCGTCGAGCGGCGCCCCGCCGTTCAGCATCGCGATCTGCGACCCGAAATCGGCGAAATGCTGGGTCGTGGCCCAGATCGTGTAGAACAGCACCTTGGGATCGAGGGAGCGCAACTCGCCGCTGGCGATCCATCCCTTGACGATGGCGCTGCGCGACCGAACCCATTCGGCAAGCGTGATCTCGAGAAAGTCCTGGATCACCGGCGCGCCGCGGATGACCTCGCGGGCGAAGATCCGCGAGCCGAGCGGCCGTTCCCGGGCGAGGTCCATCTTGGCCCCGATATATCGGGCCAGCGCCTCCAAGGCCGGTTCGCCGCTGTCGAACACCTCTGCCGCATCGAGCCAGGCCGAGAGGACGCCTTCAACCACGCGCCGGTACAGCACCGTCTTGGTCGCGAAGTAATAGTGCAGGTTGGCTTTCGGCAGACCGGCCCGTGCCGCAATGGCGCTTGTCGTGGCGCCTCTGAATCCCTTGTCGGCGAACTCGACCTCCGCGGCCTTGAGGATCGCGTCCTCCAGGCCCGCACGCCCCGCGATATTGCGAACGGTCCTCGTCGTCTGCCTGGGCGCGCGGGGCGCGGCCCCGTCCGAAGCGTCGACCGATCCAGCGTTTGACCGATTGGAAAAACTGACGTTCACTGGCGCAGCGGTGCCCCTCGTGCGATGGCGCGTCCGCTCCCCCTCGGCGAGGTCACTCATGTCAGATCTGTCCAATATCCGCATCGATGGGGCGCGACTATGGGACAGTTTGATGGAGATGGCCAAGATCGGCGCGACGCCGAAGGGCGGATGCAAGCGCCTGACCTTGACGGACCTCGATCTCGAAGGGCGCGAGCTCTTCTCGCGCTGGTGCAGCGAAGCCGGCCTGTCGATGGTGGTCGACCAGATGGGCAACATGTTCGCCCGCCGCCGGGGCGAGGACGAGTCGCTGCCTCCCGTGATGATGGGCAGCCACCTCGACACACAACCGACGGGCGGCAAATACGATGGCGTGCTCGGCGTCCTGGGTGCGCTCGAAGTGATGCGGACGTTGAAGGACCTCAACGTCAAGACCCGGCACCCGATCGAGATCGCCAACTGGACCAACGAGGAGGGTTCGCGCTTCGCGCCCGCCATGGTGGCGTCCGGTGTCTTCGCCGGCGCCTATACGCTCGAGGAGGCCTATGCCAAGACGGACCGGGACGGGCTGACGCTCGGCGACGAGCTTGAGCGGATCGGCTTCAAGGGCACGGTCCCGATGGGTGGGCGCGCTGTCCACGCCTTCTTCGAACTCCACATCGAACAGGGCCCCATCCTCGAGGACGAGGGGTTCGACATCGGCGTCGTCACGCATGGCCAGGGGCAGTGCTGGTTCGAGGTGACTTTGAAGGGCTTCGAGAGCCATGCGGGCTCGACCCCCATGCCCCGGCGGCGGGATGCGCTGGTGGGTGCCGCGCGCGTCGTCGAGCTCGTGAACCGCATCGGTCTCGCCTATCCGCCGCTCGGCGTCGCGACCACCGGCATGCTCAACCCCTACCCGAACTCCCGCAACGTCATCCCGGGCGAGGTCTTCCTGACCTGCGAGTTCCGCCATCCCGAGGCCCCGGTCTTGACCGAGATGGATCGGATGCTGCGGGACGGCATCGCCGCGATCGCCGCGGAGACGCGGCTTGAGGTCAGGATCGAGCAGGTCTTTTCCTACCCGCCGGTCCCGTTCGACGAGGGCTGCATCGACGCGGTCCGCCGCGCGGCCGCGCGTTTCGGCTTCAGCCATCGCGATATCGTGTCGGGAGCCGGGCACGACGCTTGCTACATGTCGAGGGTCGCACCGACCTCGATGATCTTCACGCCCTGCGTGGGCGGCATCAGCCACAACGAGGCCGAGGAGATCTCGCCCGCCTGGGCCAGCGCCGGGGCCCAGGTCCTGCTTCACGCGGTGCTCGACAAGGCCGAAATGGTGGCGTGACCGCCGAGCGAGAACGAGGCGAGGAGGAAACACGATGGCGACGGTGATCAAGGGCGGGACGGTCGTGACGGCGCTGCGCAGCTTCGATGCCGACGTGCTGATCGAGGGCGAGCGGATCGCGGCGGTCGGCGCGGGGCTCAAGGGCGACCGGGTCATCGACGCCGCGGGCTGCTACGTCATGCCGGGCGGCATCGACCCCCACACCCACCTCGAAATGCCCTTCATGGGGACGACGTCGGCCGACAATTACGACAGCGGCACGCGTGCCGCGCTCTCGGGCGGCACCACGATGGTCGTGGATTTCTGCATTCCCGGCCACGGCCAGAAGCTGCTCGACGCCTGGGCCGATTGGGACCGTCGCTCGGCCACGGCCGCCTGCGACTACGCCTACCACATGTGCATCGTCTCCTGGTCGGATGCGATCCGGGAGGAGATGGCGGCCGTGGTGGCGAAGGGCGTCACCACGTTCAAGCACTTCATGGCCTACAAGGGCGCCCTCATGGTCAACGACGACGAGATGTTCGCGTCGTTCAAACGGTGCGCCGAACTTGGTGCCATGCCGCTCGTCCATGCCGAGAACGGCGACGTGGTGGCGGCGCTCCAGGCCGAACTCCTCGCCGCCGGCATCACGGGGCCCGAGGGCCACGGCTGGTCGCGCCCCCCACAGGTCGAGGGCGAGGCCGCCAACCGCGCCATCATGCTGGCCGATCAGGCCGGCGTGCCGCTCTACATCGTCCACACGTCCTCGATCGCGGCCCACGAGGCAATCCGGCGCGCCCGCAGCCACGGGCAACGCGTCTATGGCGAGCCGCTGATCCAGCATCTCGTGCTCGACGAGACCGAGTACCAGAGCAAGGATTGGGACCACGCGGCGCGGCGCGTGATGTCGCCGCCGTTTCGCGACAAGAAGAACCAGGACGACCTCTGGAACGGCCTCAAGGCCGGATCTCTCCAGGTGGTGGCGACGGATCATTGCGCCTTCACGACCGAACAGAAGCGCTTCGGACGCGACGACTTCACCAAGATCCCCAACGGCACCGGCGGCCTCGAAGACAGGATGCCGGTGCTGTGGACGCGGGGTGTCGGAACAGGGCGCCTGACCGCGAACGAGTTCGTGGCCGCGACCTCGACCAACATCGCCCGCATCCTGAACCTTTATCCGACGAAGGGCTCGATCGATGTCGGGGCCGATGCGGACATCGTGGTCTGGGATCCCAAGGCGACGAAAACCATCTCGGCCGCAACCCAGGTGTCGGCCATCGACTACAACGTGTTCGAGGGTATCGCCTGCGAGGGGCTGCCGCGGGTCACGCTGTCGCGAGGCAAGGTCGTCTACGCGGACGGCGAGGTCACGGCGGATCCCGGCCGGGGCCGGTTCGTGCCACGCGCGCCGTTCACGCCGGAGGCGAGTGCGCTCAGGCGCTGGCGCAGTACGACCGCGCCTCTGAAGGTCTCGCGTTGACCGTGGACGTCATGGTGGGCTCGGCCCGTCCGGAGGTTTCAAGGGAGCAGGGTATCGCGGCCGAGTCGCCCGCCATCGCGGCCGA
>CAXUOD010000294.1:0-2519 GCA_964252585.1 uncultured Lichenihabitans sp.
GAACCTACCTGCAGATGGAGCCGGGCACCGGCGCCACGATGGAAGCGGTCCTGTCCGGACATCTTCGCGGTCTCGCGGCCCCGCAGCCGTTCGACATCGCGTCGTCGAACCGCCATGTCGTGAAGCCTTGGTTCAACGGGCGGACCACGATCGCGCCGGAAGCACCGGATCTGGCCGACAAGGGCTTTCCCCTCGTGGGTGGCAGGATCGACGTGATCGACGGCAAATCGGTCCCGACCCTCGTCTACCAGCACGACAAGCACGTGATCAGCGTGACGATCGTTCCGAGGACCACATCCGCCGTTAGCGGAGAGAACCGTCTTGACGGTTCCACGATCGAACATTGGAACGCCGGAGATCTGACCTACTGGGCCGTGTCGGACGTGGCGGGGAAAGACCTCCGGGCCTTCGTCGACCTCTATCGCGCGCAGACGGCGCAATGATAGGCTTTCCGAACGCGCTCTCCCAGGACCTCACCGGATGACCCGACTCCGCAGACCACAAGACCCGTTCTCGGCCGCCGAGGCTGTCTTCCGGCCGACGGCCCCGAAGCCGGTCGCGGACGCTCCGAAACCCAAGGCCATACCAGGCGCCAAGCAGAGCGTGACATTGCGACTCGACGAGGATGTCCTTGACGCCTTCCAGGCCGAGGGCCCGGGCTGGCAGGATCGCATCAACGCCGCCTTGCGGAGTGTCGCCGGGCTGTAGGACAGGCGCTCGGCCGCTTGACGCTGGTGCAGACGCTCCCACCTTCTCGGTTCGACAAACCAACGTCAGCGAGGAACGACATGGCCAAGATCACCCTGTGGGGCTTCAGCAATTCGACCTACGTGCGCAGCGTGCGCATGCTTTTGGCCGAAAAGGGCGTCAGCGACTACGAGCAGGTGCCGGTCAACGTTCTCGCGGGGGAGCCCAAGCAGCCGGAACACCTGAAGCGCCATCCCTTCGGCAAGGTGCCGGTCGTCGATGTCGATGGGTTCCGCGTGATCGAGACGCCGGCCATCCTGCGCTACCTCGATGCCGTCCTGCCGGGCAAGAAGCTCGTCCCGAGCGAGCCAAAGGCCGGGGCGCGGAGCGACATGACCATCAGCATCATCGACAGCTACGGCTATGGGGCTTTGCTCGGCGGCGTCGTGGCCTACCACCTGTTCCCGGATTTCGTGGGCGGCAAGAACGAGGCAATGCACCACCAGGGGCTCGAAACCGGCAAGCTCACGGTAAGCGAGATCATGAAACTCAAGGGGAACGACAGCTTCATTGCGGGTTCCGAAGCCAGCATCGCCGACTTCTACCTGGCTCCCGTCTTCGCCTATGTCACGATGACGCCTCACAAGGACGAGTTCCTGGCACTTCCCGGCATGCAGGCTTGGTGGGACAAGGTCTCCACTTTGCCGAGTTTCACGGCCACGCAGCCCTAAGCCGCGCCCGGGTCGACGCATGCTGAGGCTTCGAAGCCAAGATCAAGGCCGTTTCGGGGTATCGGCCTGACGACCGCGGCGTCCCGGCGCCTTGCGATCAGCCACGGAGCGGTGATCCGCCTGGCGCTGCCGATGACGCTGGCCCATATGTCGACGCCACTCCTCGGCTTCGCCGATGCGACCGTGATCGGTCGCCTGGGCCAGCCGGCGCTGCTCGGAGCCATCGCGGCTTCGGCCGTGATCTTCGACTTCTTGTTCTGGGGTTTCGGGTTCCTGCGGCAGGGGACGGCCGGCATGACGGCCCAAGCGGTCGGAGCGGGTGACCGGGACGAGCAACGCGCCACGCTGCTTCGCGCGTTGCTTATGGCCTTAGCGCTCGGAGCCCTGCTGATCGTTCTGCAGAAACCGATTGCCGCGATCGCCTTCGCGGCGCTCGACGCCACGCCGGCCGTCACGGAGGCGGCCCGTGGCTACTTCGACATCCGCATCTGGTCCGCGCCTTTCGCGCTGCTCAACTATGTGGTGCTTGGCGCCGTCATCGGTCGTGGCCGGACCGATGTCGGGCTCGTGCTGCAGGTTTTCATCAACGGCTTGAACATCGCGCTGAACGTCGGCTTGGTGATGGGCTTCGGGTTGGGGGTAAGGGGCTCCGCCACCGGCACGACGCTGGCCGAGGTGCTGGGCACAGCCGTCGGGCTCGCGGTGCTGGTGCGGCTGACCGGGCGCTTCACCATCGACTGGAAGAGGCTTTCCGACGGACGCGCGCTGCGGCGCATGCTCGGCGTCAACCGTGACATCATGATCCGCTCGGCCTCGCTGATCTTCGCCTTCGCGTTCTTCACGGCACAGGGCGCAAGGGGCGGCGATGTCGCGCTGGCCGCCAATGCCGTGTTGATGAACCTCTTCCTCGTCTCCGCCTTCTTTCTCGACGGCTTCGCCACGGCGGCCGAACAGATGTGCGGTCAGTCTGTCGGCGCCGGCGACCGCGATGGGTTCCGCCGCGCCGTGAAGCTGACGAGCTTCTGGTGCGTCGCCTTCTCGGCCGGCGTGTCGCTCCTGGCGCTGCTCGCCGGCGGCAGCTTCATCGACACCGTCTCGACG
>CAXUOD010000294.1:2529-5289 GCA_964252585.1 uncultured Lichenihabitans sp.
GTCTCGACGAGCGCGCCGGTGCGTGAGGCGGCCCGGTTCTACCTGCCTTTCGCGGCCTTGACGCCCCTGTGCGGCGCGATGGCGTTCGAATTCGATGGTGTCTTCATCGGCGCCACCTGGACGCGCGACATGCGCAACCTGATGCTGGCCGCCCTGGCACTCTATCTCGCGCTCTTCTTCGCGCTCCGGCCGCTCGGCAATGCGGGGCTCTGGACGGCTCTTCTCGGCTTCCTCGCGGCACGGGGCGCCCTGCAGGGCTGGCGCTACCCGGCCTTGGCGGCGGAAACTTTTCCGCTGTCCGCCCCTCCCGTCGATGAAGCATCGGCCGCAGTTCCGGGTTAAGCTCGCGGCAACGAGCGTTCACCAGCGCCGGCCACCAGAGGAGACGCCGCTTGCTCTTTCCGTCACGTTTCGAGGGGCGCCGTGCCGTCATCACCGGCGGTGCAGCCGGCATCGGTCTCGCGGTCGCGAGTCGCATCGCGGCCGAGGGCGGCACCGTCTGTCTGTGGGACCGCGACAGCGCGGCCATCGCGTCCGCCGTCAAGCGGATCGGCCCGCAGGCCTCGGGGATCGCGGTCGACATCGTGTCCTGGGACCAGGTGCGGGCCGCGGCCGAGGAGAGCGAGAGCCGCCTCGGCGGCATCGATGCCCTCGTCTGCTCGGCCGGCATCACCGGTCCGAACACCACCACCTGGGACTATCCGGTCGAAGACTGGCGCAAGGTGATGGACGTCAACCTGAACGGCCTCTTCTACTGTAACAAGGCCCTGGTGCCGGCGATGCGCCAGGCCGGCTATGGCCGGATCGTCAATATCGCGTCCGTGGCCGGCAAGGAGGGCAACCCCAACGCCCCTGCCTATAGCGCATCGAAGGCGGCCGTGATCGGGCTGACGAAATCGCTCGGCAAGGAACTCGCCTCGAGCGGCGTGACCGTGAATGCCGTGACGCCCGCCGCCGTCCGCACCGCGATCTTCGACCAGATGACCCAGGCCCATATCGACTTCATGCTGTCGAAGATCCCCATGGGTCGCTTCGGGGCCGTCGAGGAGATCGCGTCGCTCGTCTGCTGGCTGGCGAGCCAGGAATGCTCCTTTTCGACCGGCGCCGTGTTCGACGCCACGGGCGGACGTTCGACCTACTGAACAGACCGTCAGCCGAGGAGGTGCGCCCCGTAGATCTCCGCGATCCGCTGGGTCAGCGGCCCCGGGGTGCCGTCGCCGATGCGCCGGCCGTCGATCGACACCACCGGCGTCACGCCTCCGAGCGTGCCGGTCACGAAGGCCTCCTGCGCCGAATAGGTTTCGGCCAGCGTGAAATCGAGCTCCCGCACGGTGCCGACCTCCGCGGCGAACAGCCGGATGATCGTCTTGCGGGTGATGCCCTTGAAATTGAAGCGCCCGGTCGAGGTCCAGAGCTCGCCGCCGCGCAGAATGAAGAAATTCGTCGAGTTGCAGCTCGCCACGAACCCCTGTGGATCGAGCATAAGGGCTTCGTCGGCGCCGGCATCGATGGCCTGGATCAAGGCCCCGATGAAGTTGAGCCGGCTATGCGAGTTGAGCCGGAGGTCGAAGACGTCCGGGCCGCTGCAGCGGATCGCCGACGTGAAGAGCTTCAGGCCGCGCGCCTTGGTCTCCGGAAGCGGCGCCTTGTACTCCGCGACAATCACGACCGTGGCCGGGCCGGGGGCAAAGCGGGGGTCCTGGTTGGGCGTCGTCTTGCGGCCCCGCGTCACCATCAGGCGCACGTGGGCGCCGTCCGTCATGCCGTTGCGCTCGAGCGTCGCATGCACGGCGGCGAGCAGAGCAGCCCGGTCGAGGCCGATGTCGAGCCGGATCGCACCGGCGCCTTCGTAGAGCCGGTCGAGATGATCGTCGATCGAGATCAGGCGGCCACGCACGAGCCGGAGCCCTTCCCACACGCCGTCGCCGAGCACGAAGCCCGCATCGAAGACCGAGACGCTGGCCTGGTCGCGCGGCGCGAAGGCCCCGTTCACGTAGACGAGCACGCCGGCATTGCGCGGGTCGTCGACATAGCCCTGGGCGCTGGACTGGTTCGAGCTCGGGGCGGGGGACATGGGCGACATCTCGTTGCGAAGCCGATGACGGCGGGGGCTTCCCCAGTATCACAGCTTGCCCGACGGAAGGACCGGGCGAGCGGCGGTGTCGGGAAGGGTACACGCTCGTCCAAATCGCTCGAGCCGGCGCAAAGCTATCGTCAGGGTCGCAATTCCGCCCGATCGCTTTGGTGCTCCGACGACCTGGCTATCGGCCAAGTCCAATCCCGCGAAACCAGATGAGCCCGATGACGACCGACGACGACACCTCCATCCCCGCCACAGCAATCGTGCCCCACTACGACCGCGTGCAGCGGACGTTCCATTGGACGATGGCCGCCATCGTCATTTCGGCCATCCTGATCGGCCTCTATTGCTCGTTTCAGGTGCCCGGCACGCCCGTGCGGCGCATGCTGCTCGAATGGCACAAATCGCTCGGCATGACGGCTCTGGTGCTCATCGTGTTCCGCATCGCCTACCGGCTGGCCACGAAGACACCGCCCTATGCGGAACGGCTCGGCCGGCTGACGCATCTCGGCGCAACGGGCGCGCATGCGGCGCTCTACGGGCTCATGCTGTTCATGCCGCTGACAGGCTATTGGTTCTCGGCCGAAGGCGGCTATTCGCTGCCGTTCTTCTGGCTGTTTCAATGGCCGCGCGTGCTTACCGTCGACAAGGCCGCAACTCGGACGCCCGAGATGCTGCAC
>CAXUOD010000295.1:0-5266 GCA_964252585.1 uncultured Lichenihabitans sp.
TGATCCCCACCGTCATCGACGTGCTGGAATCGGTGGAGTTCCACGCCGAGGAGCTGCGCCCCGAGGACTTCGTGGTCGAGGGCTACAACGGCGTCATGTGCGTCGAGGCCGGGGGCCCGCCGGCCGGCACCGGCTGCGGCGGCTACGTGGTGGGCCAGACCGTGAAGCTCCTGAAGGAGCATCACCTCCTGGAAGACACCGATGTCGTGATCTTCGACGTTCTGGGCGATGTCGTGTGCGGCGGCTTCGCGGCCCCCCTCCAGCATGCCGAGCGGGCCGTCGTCGTCACGGCCAATGACTTCGATTCGATCTTTGCCATGAACCGCATCGTGGCGGCCATCCAGGCGAAATCGAAGAACTACAACGTCCGGCTCGGTGGCGTCATCGCCAACCGCTCGGCCAACACCGACGAGATCGACCGCTTCAACGAAGCCACCGGCCTGAAGCGCCTCGCCCATTTCCCCGACCTCGACGTGATCCGGCGTTCGCGGCTGAAGAAGTCGACGCTGTTCGAGATGCCCCACTCGCCCGAGCTCGAAGCCGTGCAGAACGAGTACCTCCGCCTCGCGGCGAGCCTCTGGGCCGGGACCGAGCCTTGCGACGGCCGCGCCATGCGGGACCGCGACATCTTCGATTTCCTGGGCTTCGACTGATGGGTGCCGTGACCTACGACCAGCGCCGCTCCGAGATCGAGACCTATTTCGACCGTACCGCGGCCGAAACCTGGAAACGGCTGACCTCGGACGCCCCGGTCAGCGGCATCCGGGCCACGGTGAGGGCCGGACGCGACCGGATGCGGACCTTGCTGCTGTCGCGCCTGCCGGCCGACCTTTCGGGCCGCAGGATCCTCGACGCCGGTTGCGGCACCGGCGCGCTCGCGGTCGAAGCGGCGCGGCGCGGCGCCGAGGTCATGGCGGTCGACATTTCGCCGACCTTGATCGGCATCGCGAGGGAGCGGGCACCGGCCGATCTCGGTCGAGGTTCGGTCCGCTTCGCGGCGGCCGACATGCTCAGCGGCTTCGCCGAAGGCGAGGATCTCGGCCGTTTCGACCATGTCGTAGCCATGGACTCGCTGATCCACTACGAGATCGGCGACATGGTGCGGATCGCCGAGCGCCTCTCGGCGATGGCCAACGCGAGCCTCGTTTTCACCTTTGCGCCTCGCACGACCCTCCTGGCCATGATGCATGCGGCCGGGCGGCTGTTCCCGCGCGGCGAGCGCTCGCCGTCGCTGGTGCCGGTGCGCGAAACGGAGCTGCGGCGACGCCTCGGCGCGAGCCCGGCCCTCGGCGCCTGGCAGACCGGCTGGAGCGAGCGCGTCGCGAGCGGCTTCTACACGAGCCAGGCCCTGGAGGTCACACGCCGATGACCTTCCCCCGTCTGGCGGATTTCGGCGTTCTGCGCCGCGCGGCCCGGTTCTGCCTCCCCTTCGGAGCCCTGGCGTTCGGGGACGTCGGCACGCCGGAGCTACCCCTCGGGCGGCTGCTCCGCCTGTCGCTGTTCCAGGTCTCGGTCGGCATGGCGCTGGTCCTGCTGAACGGCACGCTGAACCGGGTCATGGTGATCGAGCTCGGCCTGCCGGCCTCGCTCGTGGCGTTGCTCATCGCCCTGCCGCTGGTCGTGGCACCGTTCCGCGCCTTGATCGGCTTCCGCTCCGACAACCACCGCTCGGTGATCGGCTGGCGCCGCATACCCTACATCTGGATGGGCACGCTGCTGCAGTTCGGCGGTTTCGCGCTGATGCCGTTCGGGCTCCTGGTCCTGAGCCAGAACGACCCGTCCACTTCCATGGCCGGGCACCTCGGTCTGGGGCTCGCGTTCATCCTGGTCGGGGCCGGCCTCCACACGGTACAGACCGCCGGCCTCGCGCTGGCGACCGATCTCGCTCCCGCCTCGGCCCGCCCCCGCGTCGTCGCCATGCTCTACGCCATGCTGCTCGTCGGCATGGTGGTGAGCGCCCTGCTGTTCGGGTGGCTGCTGGCCGACTTCTCGGCCGTTCGTCTCATCCGCGTGGTTCACGGCGCGGCGGTCGCGACCTTTCTGTTGAACACGATCGGCGTCTGGCACCAGGAAACCCGGACCGCGTTCCGCCCTGGCTCCGCCGAGCCCGCTCCGACGCTGCGCCAGGCCTGGGGTGCCCTGCGGCAGGACCGGAGGCCCGGGCGCCTGCTCGTCGCCCTGGCGCTCGGCACCGCCGCCTTCGGCATGCAGGACATCCTGCTCGAACCCTATGGCGGGGAAGTCTTCGGCCTGTCGGTCAGCGGCACCACCCTGCTGACGGCGCTGCTCGCGGCGGGCACGCTCGGGGGCTTCGCGGCGGCGGCCCGCATGCTCGGCCGCGGCAGCGATCCACACCTTCCGGCGGCGCTGGGCCTTTTCGCCGGCATTCCGGCCGTGGCCACCCTTGTGTTCGCCGGTGCGATGCACTCGGTCGGGCTCTTCGCCTGCGGGACCGCGGCCATCGGGTTCGGCGGCGGCCTCTTCGCGGTCGGTACCCTATCGGCCGCCATGGCGCTCGGCGGCGACATCCGCAACGGCTTGGCGCTCGGTCTCTGGGGTGCCGTCCAGGCCACGGCGGCAGGTCTCGCCATCGCGGCGGGCGGCGGCTTGCGCGACCTTGTCGGCAGCTTCGCCGTATCGGGCGTGCTGGGTCCCGCCCTGGCCGAGGCTTCGTCGGGCTACGGCGTCGTCTACCACGTCGAGATCGGCCTGCTCTTCGCCGGGCTCGCGGTGATCGGCCCTCTCGTTCGTTTCGCACCTCACCCCGAGCATGCCCGCCGCCACGAAGCGGCCGGCTGCCAAACCGCCGCCGGCGGCTTGGCGCGACACCCCCTTTAGGACCCGCGGAGGCAACGATGATCCCCCACATCTCCTTCACGCAGCAGATCGACGTCCCCGAGGTCGTCTTTCTCCTGTTCTGCCTGTTCTTCGCGGGCCTGATCTACCATTTGCGCCAGGAGGACAAACGCGAGGGCTATCCGCTCGAGTCCGACCGCACCGACATGTCGGGCGGCCGCGTCAAGGTCGTCGGCTTCCCGCCGATGCCGACCCCCAAGGTCTTCCTGCGGAAGTTCGGCCCGCCGGTCCTGGCCCCGGGTCCCCGGCTCGAGCGCGACATCGACGCCGTTTCGGTGCCGGCCCACCGCTTCCCCGGATCGCCCATCATCCCGACCGGCGATCCGCTGGTCGACGGCATCGGCCCGGCGTCCTACGCGCTGAAGGAGGAGGTGCCGGATATGAACTGGCACGGGGCACCCAATATCCTGCCGCTCCGCAAGCTGCCGGACTACGGGATCGAAGAGAGCGAGCGCAACCCGATCGGCATGGAAGTCGTCACCCGCGATGGCATGCGGATCGGCACGATCTGCGACGTCTGGATCAACATCGCCGAACTCTTCGGCCGTTACTTCGAAGTGCAGATGCTGCCGGAGTACGGCGGCGACCGCGCCATCCTGCCGGTCGCCTTCGCGGATCTTCGGCGGCGCGAGAAGCTGGCGGTCGTCGGCATGCTGAGCGCCCCCCAATTCAGCCGGGTGCCGCGCCTGGCCCAGCCCGACATCATCACGATGCGCGAGGAAGACCGCATCAACGGCTATTTCGCCGGTGGATATCTCTATGGCAAGGACGATGGGAGGGCTTCGATATGAGCGAATACACAGACATCCCGCGCGAGGTCGAGGCCTCCGACCTTCCGGCCGGCGAGACGATCCTGTGGCGCGGCAAGCCCGACTGGCGATTCCTGGCGATCGACGCGTTCCATGCCCCGCTGATCGCGGCCTACTTCGGGCTGATCGGCAGCTGGCATCTCATGGCCGCCCTCCATGACGGCGCGACGGGCTCGGCGGCTCTCCTGGAGGCGTCCGGCGTCGTGTTTCCCGCCGTCGTGGCCTTGTCGCTCGTCTCCTTCCTGGCCTGGCTCTCCGCCCGTGCCACGGTCTTCACCTTGACGGACAAACGCGTCGTGATGCGCTTCGGCATGGCGTTGCCGGCTCTGATCAACATTCCGCTCGGCAACATCGAGGCGATGCGGATGCGCAAAGGGTTCGGCGGAACGGGAGATATCGCGTTCACGCTGCCGCGGAAGGGGCGTCTAGCCTTCCACCAGCTTTGGCCCTACGCTCGGCCCTGGCGGCTGTTCCCGGCCGATCCGATGCTGCGCGCCGTGCCGAACCCGGCTGAGATCGGCGAGATGCTGGCGTCGGCGCTGCGGGCCGCGGCCGCCACGCAAGAGGTGGTCGACGTCGCGGCCGAACGTCCGGTGACGGTGCCCGGCAAGGCCGAACCCGTGACGCAGCCCGCGCCGATCGGCTCCGCACCGGCCGGCGCAGCCGCTGCGGCCGCCTGAGCGGATCTATGAAGACAGACGGAGGACATCATGCTCCCCAGCCCCTACCCCGATCCCAATCACCCGTTGCCGCGCCCCGTCATGATGGGCGGGGGCGCCATGATGATTTGCACGATCCTGCTGGCGGCGGCGGCCCATGCCACCGGCGTCGGCGTCACGCACAATCCGGTGCCGGTCCCGGTGCAGAGCCGGGACCTGCTGTTCAACGAACAGGACGACGGCTTCATCACCATCAAACAGGCCGGCACCGGTGAGGAGGTCGGCCGGATCGCACCGGGGGAGGGTGGCTTCATCCGTGCCTCGATGCGGGGCCTGATGCGCAATCGCACCCGCTACGGCGAGCCGCCGGACGGCGCCTTCCGGGTGACGCGCACCGCCGATGGCGACGTGTGGCTCCAGGACCTGTCGACCAAGCAGAACATCGAACTCCAGGCGTTCGGCCCGACCCAGGTGCAGGCGTTCGCGGCCTTCCTGCCGCCTCGGGAGTCGGCTCGATGAGCGTCGGGGCATGGTTCAGGCGGCACAGCGAGGAAGTGTCCTGCACGCTGGAAGTGCAGAACACCTTCGAGAGCCTGCATGCCCACGTTCGGCTCGATGGCGGCGTCGAGATCCATCCCGGCGACGAGGTGCTGGTTCACGGCGATCCGGTGGCGGTACCGTTTGGTGAATCGCGCGTCATGCGGCGCACCGCCACCATCCGGCGCGCCGGTCCGCTCGAACGCCTCTGGACGCGCCTGACCGGCGACTTCGAATTCATGGAACTCTGCGAGTTCAGCTTTTCCGGGGAGACGATCCGATGAGTGCCATCGTGACCGAACGCACTCCGGCCGGGGCCGAAGCCGCCGGTGCCCCCGCGATCGGCGCGGCCGAGACGAACCGGCTCGCCCAGGAGGACACGCTTCTCGCGCCGCGCTTCTACAC
>CAXUOD010000296.1:0-5235 GCA_964252585.1 uncultured Lichenihabitans sp.
TGGCGAGGAGCACGTCGTAGTGCCCCTCGTAGAAGTTCGACATCTTCTCCTCGAGTTCGGTCGCCGACATCTGCCCGTGGGCGACGACGACCTTCACCTCCGGCACCGAGCGGGCCAGGAAGGCGGCCGTTTCCTCCAGGTCCTCGATGCGGGGACAGACGAAGAAGCTCTGCCCGCCGCGGTAGCGCTCGCGCAGCAGCGCTTCGCGGATCATCAGCTCGTCGAAGGGGAAGACGGACGTCCGCACCGCGAGGCGGTCGACCGGCGGGGTCGCGATGATGGACAGGTCGCGCACGCCCGTCATGGCGAGCTGCAGGGTGCGGGGGATCGGCGTCGCCGACAGGGTGAGGATGTGAACCTCGGCCCGCATGTCCTTCAGCCGCTCCTTGTGGGCGACGCCGAAGCGCTGCTCCTCGTCGACCACGACGAGCCCGAGGTCCTTGAAGCCGATGGCCTTGCCCAGCACCGCATGGGTGCCGACCACGATGTCCATCGTGCCGTCTGCGAGGGCGTTCTTCACCCGCTTCTGCTCGGCGGCCGGCACCATGCGGCTGACCTGGCCGACCTGCACGGGCAGGCCGGCGAAGCGCTCCGAGAAGGTCTTGTAATGCTGGCGCGCCAGCAGCGTGGTGGGCACCACCACGGCCACCTGCCGGCCGTTGATGGCGGCCGCGAAGGCGGCGCGCAGCGCCACTTCTGTCTTGCCGAAGCCGACGTCGCCGCACACCAGCCGGTCCATCGGGTGGCCCGAGGCGAGGTCGCCCAGCACCGACTCAATGGAGTTCAGCTGGTCCTCGGTCTCGTCGTAGGGGAAGCGGGCGCAGAACTCGTCGTAGAGCCCGTCCGGCGGCACGAGCTTCTCGGCGGGCTTCAGGGTCCGCTCGGCCGCGAGGCGGATCAGCCCGTGGGCGATCTCGCGGATGCGGTTCTTCATCCGCGCCTTGCGGTTCTGCCAGCCGCCGCCGCCGAGCCTGTCGAGGATGGCCTCGGAATCCTCCGAGCCGTAGCGCGACAGCAGTTCCAGGTTCTCGACCGGCAGGAACAGCCGCGAATTGCCCTCGCCGGCATATTGCAGTTCGAGAAGGTCGTGCGGCACGCCGGCCGCCGTGAGGGTCTTCAGGCCGAGGAAGCGGCCGATGCCGTGATCGACGTGGACCACGTAGTCGCCGGGCGCGAGGGAGGCCACCTCCTGCAGGAAGTCGGCGGCGCGGCGGGTCTTCTTGCGGGCGCGCACGAGGCGATCGCCCAGCACGTCCTGCTCGCCGACGAGGTCGACGTCGCCGGCCGAAAAGCCCGCTTCGAGGCCCAGCACGGCGAGCGCCACGGCGGCCTGAGGCAGCGCCAGCGCCTGGCCGAGCGAGGCCACCGGCTCGGTCTTCTTCAACCCGTGCTCGCCCAGCACGGCGCGCAGCCGGTCGCGCGAGCCCTCGCTCCAGCCGGCCACGATCACGCGGCGCCCCTGCCCCACGAGGTCTCGGATGTGGGACGCGGCGGCGTCGAAGACGTTGGCGCCCTCCTGCGCCCGCTCGGGCGCGAAGGAGCGGCCCGGCCGCCCGCCGAGATCCACCGACACGGCCGTTCCGGACGCGGCCTCGGTGATTCGCGCCACCGGCGCGTGGTCGAGCTCCAGCGCCCAGTCGTCGCGGTCGAGATAGAGAGCCGAGGGCGGCAGCGGCTTGAAGCCGTTGGAGCCGCCGGGCTGCTTGCGCGCCTCGACGCGGGCGTCGTGGTGGTCGGCGATGACGGAGAAGCGCTCGGTGACGGCCTGATCGTCGAGCGGGTCGAGCACGATCGGGCAGTGGCCGAGGTAGTCGAACAGCGTGCCGAGGTTCGGGTAGAACAGCGGCAGCCAGTGTTCCATGCCGGGATGGCGGCGCCCTTCGCTGATGGCGGCGTAGAGAGGGTCGTTGTGGGCGGCCCCGAAGGCGTTGACGTAGTTCTGGCGGAAGCGGCGGATCGATTCCGTGGTGAGCTGCACCTCGCTCATCGGCACGAGGTCGAGCGCGCGGAGCTGCCCCGTCGAGCGCTGCGTTTCCGGATCGAAGGGCCGGATCGACTCCAGCGTGGCGCCGAAGAAGTCGAGCCGAACGGGCGCCGGCATGCCGGGCGCGAAGAGGTCGACGATGCCGCCCCGCACCGCATATTCGCCGGTGTCGCGCACCACGTCCGAGCGCAGGAAACCGTTGGTTTCCAGCCAGGCCGCGAGGTCGTCGGTCGACACGGAATTGCCGGGCGCGGCCGAGAAGCTTTCCCGCGCCACGCTGTCGCGCGGCGGCACGCGCTGCAGGATGGCGCTGACGGTGGTGGACAGGATGCGCGGCCTGTCGGCCGAGGAGCGCGAGCGGGCGAGGCGCGACAGCACCAGCATGCGGCGCGCCGCGATCGCCGCGTTGGGCGACACGCGGTCGTAGGGTTGGCAGTCCCAGGCCGGGAACTCCAGCACCTCGATGTCGGGCGCCGCGAACGCGACGGCGTCGCGGAAAGCTTGCGCGCGCTGTCCCTCGCGCGCGACGTGGACCAGCGTCGCGGGCCGCTCGGCCCCCTTGGCGAGCGCGCGGGCGAGGTCGGCCACGACGAATCCGTCGAAGCCGTCCGGCACGTGGGCCAGGGTGACGTGGGTGTCGCCCTGAAGTGCCTTCACGACACGGGCCACCTCGGCCAGCGGCGCCGGGGGTTTCGCGGGCGGGGCCTGGTTCTTCGGCGGCGACACGACGCGGCCGGCCATCGCCTTAGCCACGGAGGGTTCGCACGTCGATGGCGACTTCGCCATTCACATTCTTGCCGGTTTCGAGCGACCGACGGTGCGAAGCCGCCATCGACGTGGGGGCCCGTAGCGCACCCGTGGCGGCGTGGAAGTCGCGGATGCGGCCCAGGAAGGCGGCGTCGACGTCGGGCGGCACGGGCGCTTCGCCCGACACCCATTTGTAGAGATCGGGATCGGGCTGCTCCATCAAAGCCTCGAAGCTGTCGAGGCCGGCCGCATCGAGCATCGCCAATTCGGCGTCTGCGAAGCGGCCCATGATGAGGTCCATCTCGCGCGTGCCGCGGTGCCAGGCCCTAAAGCCGATCTTGCGGCGGCGGACCGCGTCCTCGTCAGATATCGTCATGAAGGGTCGTGGGCCCGCGGGAGTCAGGGGATGGAAACGTGTCCGTATATAGGCGGCGCACCGCGGAGGTGCCAGCGCGCTCCGTCGCCGATTTCCCGCAAGCCTTGGAGCCTGCCGTCCGGCGGAGTTCCAAAAGTGCGTCGGCGAAGGGCTCGACCCGGCAACAGGGGCTGCTCGATAGCGCGCCGCTGGACCGGCCCGTATCGCGTCGAGCCCTGGGAATCGTGGCTCAGTAGGTCGTCAGGCTCTGCCCGCTTCGAAGCTATGCGTTCAGCGCAGCCTCGCGCGCGTATGCGCCATCGAGGCACGGCGTCTCATTCGGGCATCGTTGAGATTTCGAGACGCATCGATTTCGGCAAAGCCGGACGTAAATTCTGCTTGGGTTCGCTTCAGAAGTACCCGTAGGAACCGCGCACAAGGCACCTCTTTTGCGCGGCCGTGGCATTTTCGGCAAGCTTCATCTCCGCGGCACCGGATCAGCAGGACTTGAACGTGCAGCCGGGAGCCCTGGACGAAGGGCGGCGCGGAGTGGGCAGGCAGATCCTGCGCGACGATGCTCCCGAACGTAACCAGCCTGACCCAAGCACTCACGACGAGCCTGCTCCGATCAGACCGCCCGATTGAGCAAATTCGAATGAAAATTCTATTTTAAGAATCTATTTTGAGGTCAGGTGCACACCGAGGTACAGGAAGCTGACTCAGACAGATGCCCATATAATCATATGTTTGATAACAGCCTCTAACGTAAGAGCACTGCAGGATGCGAGAAGACAGGAGCTCGGCGCAGGAGGATTCCCAGGGTTTTGAGAGATCAGCATTCCCATCAGCTTCAGTAACGCCGACGATTTTTCATGAAGCTTGGTGGCTCGAGTTAGCTTGCAATGGCAATTATCGCGAGAATACTATTGAATTCGGAGGAAGGCTTGTCGGTCGCCTGCCGTATATGCAATCTAAAGTATTCGGGCAAACGATCATCAAGATGCCGCTGTTAACGCACGTGTTGGGACCAGCAATATCGACACATGCCGGACCCGCATCACGCATCGCGAGAGAAGTCGACATTACCGCAAAACTCATTGCTCAGCTACCGAAAGCGGCGCATGCCTCGTTTCGTCTGCATGGTGGTATATCCAACACATTGGCCTTTGAAGCTGCCGGTTTTGTGACAGGAACACAGTTCACTATCGAAATTGCGCCGGCACCTTACGACCAGCTATGGAAACAGATGCGTGGCAAAACGCGGAACTCTGTTCGCCGCGCGCAGGACCACCTAGGCATTGTGGAATTGACTAGGGTATCAGACTTTCTCGAATTTTATGAGAGCAATCTAAAAACGCAAAATCGCGTTAACTTCTACGATAAGTCTCTTGTGGGTAGAATTATAGCTCAAAGCCTTGCGCGAGGGGTCGGCCGCATCCTAGCCACCGTCGACACTGCCGGCCAATTTCAATCAGCCATTTTCACGATCTGGGACGCTAAATACGAATACTACTTTATGTCGACCCGAAGAGAGGGCTGCATCAATGGTGCCGTCAGCGTTCTTATTTGGCAAGCTATCCAACATTCTGCACAAAGAAACATTTATTTTGACATGGACTGCGTTCATTTAATCGGCAGAAAAATGCCGAATCTGCTTCTCCTAAGCGGATTTGGTGGATCCATAGTACCGCGTTATAATGTAAAGCGTACATCGGCAATCTTAGATTTCTTACATGGTCTGCACGGCCTCGTTCGACGACCATAATTTAATCTGGTCCGAAGCACTGCATTCAGGCTCAGGTCGTTGACGAACGAAAACGTCAAGACCTCGCGAACAGGTGCGCGCAGTCGGTACAAGGGATGTCGACCACCGGCGAGAGCACGCTGCCCCCGTCCACCAATCACGTTCTCTGATTACCGAAGAGGTAGACCCCGATGAGACGGTCGCGCGAGACGCGTCTCACGTCTCTGATAGATCGCTTTCTGATTGCCGGTGTCCGAATCGGAAGGGTCCTGAGACAACGGAAACGCCGACCCGTTGTCCACCTCCGAGCGAGCCGGGGATCGTTCCGGCCGCGGCACAAGCCCGTCGGATCGGGCTCGATCCATGACCGCCGGACCACCGCCCGGCCAGCCCCGCGCCCCCTTC
>CAXUOD010000297.1:0-5205 GCA_964252585.1 uncultured Lichenihabitans sp.
AGAAGCGCATGCTTCAGGAGGCGGTGGACGCGCTGTTCGACAACGGCCGGCGCGGCCGCGTCATCACGGGCGCCAACAAGCGCCCGCTGAAGTCGCTCGCCGACATGCTGAAGGGCAAGCAGGGCCGCTTCCGCCAGAACCTGCTCGGCAAGCGCGTCGACTATTCCGGCCGCTCGGTGATCGTGGTCGGCCCGGAGCTGAAGCTGCACCAGTGCGGCCTGCCGAAGAAGATGGCGCTGGAGCTGTTCAAGCCCTTCATCTACTCGCGCCTCGACGCCAAGGGCCTCTCCACGACCGTGAAGCAGGCCAAGAAGCTCGTCGAGAAGGAGAAGCCGGAGGTCTGGGACATCCTGGACGAGGTCATCCGCGAGCATCCCGTGATGCTCAACCGCGCGCCGACGCTCCACCGCCTGGGCATCCAGGCCTTCGAGCCGACGCTGATCGAGGGCAAGGCGATCCAGCTCCACCCGCTGGTCTGCGCCGCCTTCAACGCGGATTTCGACGGCGACCAGATGGCCGTGCACGTGCCCCTGAGCCTCGAAGCGCAGCTCGAAGCGCGCGTGCTGATGATGTCGACCAACAACATCCTGCACCCGGCCAACGGCCTGCCGATCATCGTGCCGAGCCAGGACATCGTGCTCGGGCTCTACTACGTCACGCTGATGCGCGACGGCGACGTCGGCCAGGGCATGATGTTCTCGAGCCAGGGCGAAATCGAGCATGCGCTCGCGGCAAAATCTGTGACGCTGCACACCAAGATTAAGGGCCGCGCCTGGACCTACGATGCGGACGGCAATCGCGTGTCGAAGATCTTCGACACGACGCCCGGCCGCATGATCCTCGGCCAGCTCCTGCCCAAGCACATCAAGATCCCCTTCGACGTCGCCAACAAGCTGATGACGAAGAAGGAGATCTCCAACATGATCGACACGGTCTACCGCAACTGCGGGCAGAAGGAGACGGTGATCTTCTGCGACCGGATCATGGCGCTCGGCTTCCGCGAGGCGTTCAAGGCCGGCATCTCGTTCGGCAAGGACGACATGGTGGTGCCCGAGACCAAGCCGAAGATCATCGAGACGACCACGGCGCTCGCGAAGGAATACGAGCAGCAGTACAACGACGGCCTGATCACCCAGGGCGAGAAGTACAACAAGGTCGTCGACGCCTGGGCGAAGTGCACCGACAAGCTCGCCGAAGAGATGATGATCCGCATCTCGACGACGAAGAAGGACGAGGGCGGCAAGGACAAGCCGATCAACTCGATTTACATGATGTCGCATTCCGGAGCGCGTGGCTCGCCCGCCCAGATGAAGCAACTCGCCGCGATGCGGGGCCTGATGGCGAAGCCCTCGGGGGAGATCATCGAATCGCCGATCATCTCGAACTTCAAGGAAGGCCTGACCGTTCTCGAATACTTCTCGTCGACGCACGGGGCCCGCAAGGGTCTCGCCGATACGGCGCTGAAGACGGCCAACTCGGGCTATCTCACGCGTCGCCTCGTCGACGTGGCGCAGGACGCCATCATCTCGACGGTGGACTGCGGCTCGCAGGGCGGCATCAAGATGCGGGCGATCCTCGATGCCGGCCAGGTCGTGGCCTCTCTGGCCATCCGGATCCTCGGTCGCACCACGGCCGAGGACTTGAAGGAGCTGGACGGCACGATGATCGTGCCGACGGGCGAGATGATCCAGGAGTGGCATATCGACCGCATCAACGCGGCCGGGATCCAGGAAGTGAAGATCCGCTCCGTGCTGACGTGCGAATCCAAGAACGGCGTCTGCGCCACCTGCTACGGGCGAGACCTCGCGCGGGGAACGCCGGTCAACATGGGCGAGGCGGTCGGCGTCATCGCGGCGCAATCGATCGGGGAACCCGGCACGCAGCTTACGATGCGGACCTTCCACATCGGGGGCGCGGCGCAGATCGCGGACTCGTCCTTCATCGAGTCGAATTTCGACGGCACCGTCACGTTCCGCAACAAGGCGGTCGCGCGGAACGCCGAGGGTGATCTGATGGTCATGGCCCGCAACGTCGCGGTCGTGATCGTCGGGCCGGATGGCGCGGAGCGGGCCTCGCATCGCGTCCAATATGGCGCCCGGATGAAGGTCGACGAAGGCGACAAGATCAAGCGCGGGCAGCGGATCGCCGAGTGGGACCCCTATACGCGGCCGATCATGACCGAGATCGACGGCATCGTGGGCTTCGAGGACCTGGTCGAAGGGTCGTCGATGTCGGAAAGCATCGACGAGGCGACCGGCATCGCCAAGCGCATGGTGATGGACTGGCGCCTGAACCAGCGCTCGGCGAGCCTGAAGCCGGCGATTGTCATCAAGGGCGCCGACGGCAAGATCGCCAAGGTGCCGCGCGGTGGCGACGCCCGTTACATGCTGCCGGTCGAGTCGATCATCGGCTTCGATCCGGGGTCCGAGGTCAAGGCGGGTGACGTCGTGGCCCGTATCTCGATGGAAGGCGCCAAGACCCGCGACATCACGGGTGGTCTGCCCCGCGTCGCCGAACTCTTCGAGGCTCGGCGGCCGAAGGACCACGCGATCATCGCGGAGATCTCCGGCATCATCCAGTTCGGCAAGGACTACAAGAACAAGCAGCGTCTCTCGATCGTGCCGCACGAGGAAGGGGCCGAGGCGGTCGAGTACCTGATCCCGAAGGGCAAGCACATCCATCTCCAGGACGGCGACGTCATCGAAAAAGGCGAGTATATCGTCGACGGCAACCCCGCGCCGCATGACATTCTGGCGATCAAGGGCGTCGAGGAGCTCGCGGCTTACTTGGTGAACGAAATCCAGGAGGTGTATCGGCTGCAGGGCGTGTCGATCAACGACAAGCACATCGAAGTGATCGTGCGCCAGATGCTGCAGAAGGTCGATATCACCGATCCCGGCGACACCGACTTCCTGCCGGGCGAGCAGGTGGACCATACCGAACTCGAGGCCGCGAACGAACGTGCGGCCGCCGAGGGCAAGAAGTTGGCGAGCGGAACCCCGGTTCTGCTCGGCATTACCAAGGCGAGCTTGCAGACGCGATCCTTCATCTCGGCAGCCTCGTTCCAGGAGACCACCCGCGTCCTCACGGAAGCGGCCGTCAATGGCAAGAAGGACACGTTGGAAGGCCTGAAGGAGAACGTCATCGTGGGCCGGCTCATCCCGGCCGGGACGGGCGCCGCCATGTCGAAGCTGCAGCGTGTCGCGAGTTCGCGCGACGACCTGATCCTGGCCCAGAAGGCGTCGACGTCGCAGGAGAACCTGCCCCAGCTTCCCTCGCCGGCCGCCGCCGAGTAGGCGACGCCGATCGATCGACAGAAAAAGGGCGCTCCGGCGCCCTTTTTTGCGCCCGTAGCCTGCTGCGATCCCGATGCGACCCTGTCGGGAACGCGCGCGACAAGAAGCAGAGGTCTGTTCGGCGAACGTTAACGAATATTCTGTCCATCCCTGGAACCGCGGACTCCCACGCGCCATTGTCGTCGATCCAGGATTTTGCACGACAGTAGGCTCCCATGCCGGCCACTTTCACGCCTTTCGATCGAGCCGAAAGCGACCTCGCGATCCCCGGGTCGGCCGATCAGGAGAGCTTCGCGGATGTGATCCGACCCATGCTGGCGGGTGCGCAGGCCCGGGGGGTGGCGGATACGCTGGAACTGCTCGGGATCGGCGCCGCGCTGATCGATGCGACGGGGCGGGTTCTACATATGGGAGGCCGCGGACGTCGGGTGTCGGCGGGATGGCTCCGAATAGTCGAAGACCATCTGGTCGCGGAGGAACCCGAGGACAGTCGGGCGCTTCAGACCTTGATCGGCGAGGCGATCGCCGAACCCGCGCACCCTGCCGCTCGGGTGAGACTCGGGCAAAAGCAGGGAGGGGCAGCCCTCGACATCCGGGCTCTGCGGTTTCCCCTGTTCAACGGCAGGGATCAACTGCTCCGTGCGGTCCTGGTTTTCGAGCCCGTCGAGGTAGCCTGACGTGGTAGCGTGGCGTGGCGTCGCTGCACTTTCTACGCTGCAAAGCGGTAAAACCATTGACGGCGCCGCTATCGGCGGTTAATGAGAGCCAACTTACGGCAGGCCGTAGGCACCTTCGTTTCGGGACGACTCGTCCTGAACCAAAAAGAGCCTAAACGCTGCTGGCCTCTCCTGAGACCTAACCTCGATCGCGTTCGTGATCCTGGTCATTGTTAGAGGCAAGATCGTAGTGCGAAAGCGCTGCGGTCCTCTGCATTTGGTGCGCTTGAGGCCCGTGAGGGTCGAAAGCGCGCTTTGCTTTGCACGCGTATCGCCGGTGTCTTCGGACAGCCACGCGACTCGCAGGGAATGGACTTAGAGTAGCCAAACATGCCGACGATCAGTCAATTGATCCGCAAGCCGCGCGTGGTTTCCAAGGCCCGCAACAAGGTGCCGGCGCTGCAGCAGAGCCCGCAGAAGCGCGGTGTCTGTACACGCGTCTACACCACGACTCCGAAGAAGCCGAACTCGGCTTTGCGTAAGGTCGCCAAGGTTCGCCTCACCAATGGCTTCGAAGTCATCGGCTATATTCCGGGCGAGGGTCACAACCTTCAGGAACATTCGGTCGTGATGATCCGAGGCGGCCGCGTCAAGGATCTACCCGGCGTCCGCTACCACATCCTTCGCGGTGTGCTCGACACCCAGGGCGTCAAGGACCGGAAGCAGCGCCGTTCGAAGTACGGCGCCAAGCGTCCGAAGTAACCGGCATCATAGGAGCACAACGATGTCGCGTCGACACAGCGCAGAGAAGCGTGAAATCATCCCGGACGCCAAGTATGGCGACGTCACGCTGACGAAGTTCATGAATTCGATCATGTACGACGGCAAGAAGTCGGTCGCCGAGGCGATCGTCTATGGAGCCTTCGAGAACATCGAACAGCGGCTCCGCGTCGATCCGTTGCCGGTCTTCATGCAGGCGCTCGACAATGTCGCGCCGGCGATCGAAGTCCGGTCGCGTCGCGTAGGTGGTGCCACCTACCAGGTGCCGGTCGAGGTTCGCATGGAGCGTCGCCAGGCGTTGGCGATCCGCTGGCTGATCACGGCGGCTCGCGGCCGCAACGACAAGACGATGGTCGACCGGCTGTCGGCCGAGCTGATGGACGCTGCCAACAACCGCGGAAACGCCGTCAAGAAGCGGGAAGACACGCACCGGATGGCGGAAGCCAACCGCGCCTTCTCGCACTATCGCTGGT
>CAXUOD010000298.1:0-5177 GCA_964252585.1 uncultured Lichenihabitans sp.
AATGGCGCAGCCATGTCTTGGCGACACGGCAGACCATCGTATAGGCCGGGTCGAACACGTTGCCGACGTCGTAGCGCACGACCTGCCCCAGCAGGTGACTCGCCGATACGAGCGAGAAGCCGTAATCGGCCGTCAGCCATCTCAGCATCTCGGTCGTCGCGTGCTGGAGCGCCTGATCGAGCGGACGCGCGTTGCCGACCGTGAAGATGTCGGTCGCGGTTTCCCCCCGCGGCCATGCGATCGTGCGGTTCTTCTCGACCGTGAGCCGGACCTCGACCTCGAAGGTCGTCTCGATCCCCGTCCCGACGATCTCGCCATCGCCTTGAACGGCGTGGCAGTCGCCGAGCGCGAAGAGCGCGCCTTCGACCGCGACCGGGAACCAGACCGTGGTACCGACCCCGAACCGCCGGTAATCCATATTGCCGCCGTTCTCCGCACTGGTCGCGTTGGAGAAGGCCTGGCCGAGCGCGGGCGCCACCCCGAAACAGCCGATCATGGGATTGAGGTCGAGCACGAAGGTTTCGAGGTCCTTCGGCGCCTGCTCCAGGCGAACGGTCAGCGTCTCGCGATCGATGATCCAGGTGAACCGTTCGGGCGCCGGCAGAGAGCGGACGAAGCCGGGGTCGACGACGTTGGCGGCGAGCGGCGCATAGGTCCAGCCGGTATCGCGCGTCGGCGTCATGCGCAGGATCTCGACCCGGAGGGCATCGCCGGGTTCGGCGCCTTCGACGAAGATCGGTCCGTTGACCGGATTGGGGCGCCGAGCCCTGGCGACGCCGTCGCGGTCGATCCCAGCGGCATCGAGGGTCTCGGTGACGACGATGTCGCCGCTGGCGCATCGCAGCACCGGCGCGTGTGTCCCCAACGTGTTGTGCCACATCGTGGCCTCGAGGCGGTGCGTCGTCACGGGAGAGCCTTTCGAAGCTCCGGTCGGCGTCGTCATCCTGCGGCCGGCCCGGCGCACCACCATCCACCAGGGACGACCGCCGAACAAGCGGTGTCGCGGATGGATCGTGTCGCAATGTCGAGGCTCGGTCTGACCGGAGGGATCATCGGCGATCGCCGAACACCCCGAAGTGCCTCTCTCGACCGGCTCGCCGTTCACTCGTCGATGACGAGTCGCGAAGAGGCGGAAGATCGATAGTGCAGGCTACCGATGATGAGATGGCGAACCAGATCCGTCGCGTCACGCGGAAGGTTTTCGTTGATCTCTCGGAAATATACGACACTGTTCTGCTCGAAACGGACTCTCAAATCTCCGATCAGCATCAGTTTCGCAAACAAGAGAAAGACATGGGCCGATATGTTACCTGTATCTTGAGCTAAACGCCTCAGAGCAAGAACGTCATCGAGCTCTTTCGAGGTCGGTATGCGGTCTACGAAGTCACTCTGGATCTGGGCGACGCGGTCCTGCAACCGCCGCCTGAGCCAAGCTCGCAATTCCTGGATCGTCATATGAGGCATCTGCCGAAAGGGAACTCCAAACGTAAGATTGACCGTGTATGACTTCCATGAGGATTAGAGGCCCGTCTCATAAAGATCTTGTGGGAGGAAGCACAGCTGCGGCCCTCTGCCATTTCTATTCAATCACTATGATTTTCCTATGCGACACAATCTGTATTCATCTCGATCTCTTATGAACGCTTCCGTATTTTAGCGTCGCGATCAGCGAAGATCGCGGAGCACGGAAAACCATGTTGACGCATCGGCCGGCGAAGGATCAGCGCGGCACTTCGAACCCTAATAATCAGCAGTTGGCATTCATCGTCGGGCAGGACCGGGAGGGCCACTGGCTGGCGGTCGAAACGCACGGCTTCGGGGGTGGGATCTTTCGAAGCCGTGAGATCGCGGCCCACTACGCCCGCGAGGAATGTCACCGCCGTCCCGGCGCGGTGCGGTTCGCTGACGAACCGATCAGTCTGTTGATTTCGTAGCGAGACGGGAGGTGCCATCATGTTCGTCCAGGGATCCATCACGGCGCTGGCGACACCCTTCAAGGCCAGCGGCATCGACGAGGCCGTCTTCGCCGCCTTTGTCGACTGGCAGATCCAGCAGGGGACAAAAGGCCTCGTGGTTTGCGGCACCACCGGTGAAGCGCCCACGCTGACGGCCGCCGAACGGGGACGATTGACGCAGATCTGCGTCGAACGCGCGGCGCGGCGCGTTCCGGTCATCGTCGGAACGGGCACGAACTGCACCGCCACGACGATCGAGCAAACACGCGCCGCGAAGGCGGACGGGGCCGACGCCGCGCTCATCGTCACGCCCTATTACAACAAACCGACCCAAGAAGGTCTCTACCGCCACACCGCTGCGGTTGCGGACGCGGTCGACCTGCCGGTGATCCTCTACAACGTCCCTTCGCGGACCGGCGTCGACCTCGAAGTCGGCACCGTCGCGCAACTCGCGGCTCTTCCGTCGATCATCGGCATCAAGGACGCGACCGGCGACCTGGACCGGCCCTGCGCGACCGCGCTGGCGGCCGCCCGCCGCCTCGTTCAACTGTCGGGTGACGACCGAAGCGCCGTCGCGTTCAATCTCGCAGGCGGCCGCGGCTGCATTTCGGTCGTCGCCAACGTCGCTCCGGCGCTCTGCGCGGCGCTGCAGCAGGCTTGTCGCGTGAAGGATTGGACGGAGGCGCGCTCCATCCAGAACCGGCTCGAACCGCTGATGGCGGCGCTGGCACGTGAGCCGAACCCTGGTCCGATCAAGCAGGCCCTGTCCTTGGTTCGGCCTGGCTTCGACCGACATCCTCGGCTGCCCTTGATCGGCGTGTCGGCCAGCACCGCCGCGGAGATCGCGGCAGCGCTCGCGAGCCTCGGCCTCTGTTCCCCTGCCTGCGGCAAGGCCGCTCGCGTTGAGGCCCCCGACAACACGTCATGGCGATAGGTGGGACCGCTATGGCGGGATGCCTTTCCCACCGAACGCACGTTCCGTTAGATCAGTTTCAGCCGCTTGGCTTCCTGCTTGGCGACGGCGTGCACGTCGGCCGCCACATCACCGGGGTCTTTCGGGCCGGGGCCTTCCTGCACCGGCCCGAGCACGAGGTCGCCAGCCTCGACATGATAGGTGAACACGTGTCCGGTCGGCCTGTGGCGCAAAGTGAGCGCCGCCGAGGTCATCGTCAGTACTTCCACGTCCACCAGGCCTCTCCCTCGGCACGGATCGCCGACTATCCGGCTGATCCGCTTGGCTGGCAACCCCGTCCACCTCATCGCGCCGTTTGGTCACAAGGCGCGATCGGACGAACCGGCACCACCCCCGCTTCGATGAACACATCGCCGTGAAACATGAGCCGACGCTCGTTGTCCCACTCGGGTCCATGGCCGTATGGTTTACTCGAAGGTATTCTTTACCGAGCATCCTGCCAAAATCCTCGATCGCGAAACTTCGACCTAAATCGGACCGTATCTCCGAGCGTCGCAAAGCTTCAGGTCCGTCATGAATATCATCATTCTCGAAGACGATCCCGTGATAGCAACTCAGATCTCCGATTTAGTAGAGGACTGCGGTAATCATGTATCGGGAGTAACCGGCGACGCCGAGACGGCTGTCTCCATGGCGATCGATCTTCGCCCGGATCTCATGATCGCTGATATCGATTTGGGAGCGGGAGGTGACGGAGTAGAAGCCGCGGTCAATATCCGAGAACAAGCTCACATCAAAAGTATTTTCCTGACTGGATCAAATGATTTTGCGACGAGAGATCGAGCCCAGGCTGCCTGGCCTCTGAATTTCATCACGAAGCCGTTCTCGCAAGAGTATTTTAAGGCTACTCTACTAGGAGTCGGACGTTTGCTAGAGGACGATTTGGCAAAGCGATACATATCATGAGCGCTTCGCCTGAGTCCCACTCGCACCGGGGCTTCTCCGTTGCTGTCCTGGGCGGCCGATCCCAAACGTTTATGGCATCCACCTCCTCTCAATCGGGCGCGCGAAGGCGGTAGCCGACGCCTGTCTCGGTCAGGATGTAGCGGGGACGTTCGGGGTCCGGTTCGAGCTTCTGCCGGATCTGGCGCACGTAGACCCGCAGGTACTGGGAGTCGGTGGCCGAACCCCAGATCTCGCGCAGGATATGCGCATGGGTCAGCACCTTGCCGGCGTGCAGCACCATCAGGCGCAGCACCTCGTATTCCTTCGGAGAGAGCCTGACGTCGCGATCTCCCATCCTGACGACCCGGCGGACGAGGTCCACCGAAAGCTCGTCCACCTTGAAGATCGGCCGCTCGCCCTGGACGGCGAGCTGATGGCGCAGCGCTGCCCGCAGGCGGGCCAGGAGTTCGTTCATGCCGAACGGCTTCGTGACGTAGTCGTCGGCGCCGAGATCGAAAGCCTCGACTTTGCCCGTCTCGTCCCCCCGGCTCGACAGGACCACGATGGGGATGTTCTCGTCGCGTTGGCGGATGATGCGGAGGAGCTCGTGCCCCTTCATGTCCGGTAGGCCAAGGTCGAGGATCACGAGGTCCAGCTTCTCGCGGCCGAGAAGGTCGAGCGCGGTCCTCCCGTCGGGCGCCTCGTGGATGTGATAGCCCTGCGAGGTCAGGCCCATGCGCAGGAGCTTGCGGATCGGCGGCTCGTCGTCGATGACCAGGATGCGGGTGGCGGGCATGCTCATCGGCCGGTGCTCCGCTTTGCGGTGGCGGCGGGGGCCTCGAACGTCAACGTGAAGACCGCACCCGTGCGGTCCGTCCGGTTCGTGGCCGTGATCGTGCCTCGCATGGCTTCGACGAAGCCACGCGCGATGGCGAGGCCGAGGCCCGTGCCGGCCCGAACCCTGTCGCCTTTCCGGGCGCGGTAGAACTTGTCAAAGATCCGCTCGACGTCGCCGGGCGGGAGTCCGTCGCCCTCGTCGAGAACCTGGAGATGGATCCGTCCACCGTCCTGCCAGGTCTGCACCCGGATCGTCGATCCGGCCGGAGCGTATTTCGCGGCATTGTCGAGCAGGTTGAACAGGGACTGTTCGAACAGCACCGCGTCGAGATCCAGGACCGGAAGGTCGGGGGCGGTCTCGACCACGACGTGGTGCGCGTCGAGGATCTTGCCGGCCCGCCGCAAGGCGCTGTCGACGATCTCGCCGACGTCGTGTTCGGCGAGGTTGGGCGTGACGGCGCCCGCTTCGAGCCGGGTCATGTCGAGCAGGTTGGCGATGAAGCGGTTGAGGCGCTCCGCCTCGTCGA
>CAXUOD010000299.1:0-2119 GCA_964252585.1 uncultured Lichenihabitans sp.
GCCGAGGGCGAGCCGCGCCGGCGTGAGGTCGGCGAGGTTCGTCCAGGGATCACGGGTGACGGGTGCGGGTGGCACGGCTTCCGGCGGCGCGGTCAAGCGGCGGTAGCCCTGAGCGGCGATGTCAGCAGAGGATGGGAGCCGCTCTGCGTCATGAGCCGTCCGTCCGGACCCGCGATACCCATCCGTTCGAGCCAGGCCGCAAACTCGGGCGCGCGCTTCAGACCCAGCGTGTCGCGCAGGTACAACTGGTCATGGAACGACGTCGATTGATAGTTGAGCATGACGTCGTCGGCCCCGGGCACGCCCATGATGAAAGTCACGCCGGCCGCGCCGAGCAGCGTCATCAACGCATCCATGTCGTCGCCGTCGGCTTCCGCGTGGTTCGTGTAGCAGACGTCGCATCCGAGCGGCAGGCCCATCAGCTTGCCGCAGAAGTGATCTTCGAGGCCGGCCCGGATGATCTGCTTGCCGTCGTAAAGGTACTCGGGACCGATGAAGCCCACCACCGTGTTGACCAGCAGGGGCGCGTAAGCCCGCGCCACCGCATAGGCCCTGGCTTCGAGCGTCTGCTGGTCGACGCCATGATGCGCGCCGGCCGACAGCGCCGAGCCCTGGCCGGTCTCGAAATACATGACATTGTCGCCCACCGTGCCGCGCTTCTGGCTTAGGCCGGCCTCATGGGCTTCGCGGAGCAGTCCCAGCGTCACGCCGAAGGAGGCATTGGCGGCTTCGGATCCGGCAATGGACTGGAACACGAGGTCGACCGGAACGCCGCGCTCGATGAGCCCGATGGTGGTGGTCGCATGTGTGAGGATGCAGGCCTGGGTCGGAATGGCGTGACGTTCTATCACGTCGGCCAGGAGATGGCACAGACCGCCCAGAACCTGGGGCGAGTCGGACACCGGATTGATGCCGATGACCGCGTCGCCGCAGCCGTAGAGCAGGCCTTCCGCGACCGATGCCGAGATCCCGTCGCGGTCGTCCGTCGGGTGGTTGGGCTGCAACCGCACCGCCATGGTTCCGGGCAGCCCGATGGTGTTGCGGAAGCGCGTCACCACCCGGACTTTGCGGGCGACGAGGATAAGATCCTGGTTGCGCATGATCTTCGACACCGCCGCCGCCATCTCCGGTGTGACGCCGGGCGCGATGGCGGCCAGGGTACCGGGTGTGGCGAGGTCGGACAGCAGCCAATCGCGGAAATCGCCGACCGTGAGATGCGCGATCGGCGCGAAGGCCGCCTCGTCGTGGGAGTCGAGGATCAGCCGCGTGACGTCGTCGTCTTCGTAAGGGATGAGCGGCTGCAGGAGCAACGCCTTCAGAGGCAGGTCGGCCAGGCAATGGCGGGCCGCCATCCCTTCTTCTGCCGACCCCGCCGCGATGCCGGCCAGCATGTCGCCAGAGCGCAGCGGTGTCGCCTTGGCCAAGAGGTCCTTGAGATCGGCGAAGACCCAGGCGCGCTGGCCGACGACGTGGCGGTACACCATGGTCGAACTCCGGTTGATCGCTCTACCCTCGCAAAGGCTAGGCCAGCCGCAACACCATCGGCAAGCCTAAGCGGGCCTAGCGGGGCGAAAGCCACGATCGATTCGGCATTTTAGACGCAGGATCGGTGCTGCTTCGATGAGCGTAAGCACGCTTGTAAGGATCTGCTTAGTTGAACGCCGACGGCAGGCCCTCCCGCTCCTTGGCGGCCGTCGGACGGTAGTCGTAGGTCGGGTAGAACTCGGTGCGATACCCGCCCCAAGCCGTCTTCTCGATGGCGCGGTTCACCTCGCGCAGCCGTTCGGCCGGGAAGCGCAGCGTCACCACCTGGCCGACGCCCATGAGCACGTTCCACGAGAGGACCTCGACGCCCTTCGGCGGGAAACTCTCGTAGAAGTGCTGGCGCCGCAATCTTTCGTTGATCTCGTCGAGGGTCTGCGATTCGTCGTGTTTCAGAAAAATCGTGAGAGTGAGGAGCCCTGCGTCGCTCCTGGACGGTGCCGAGGATGCCGGCGCCGGTGCGTCCTGGGCGAAGCCGGGCAGGGGATTGGCCAAGGCAAGCAGGCCGGCAAACCAGAGATGGCGGACGAATGTCATTCGATGTCCCTTGTGGACGGGCGATGGCCCGTGCGAGCTC
>CAXUOD010000299.1:2219-5077 GCA_964252585.1 uncultured Lichenihabitans sp.
CCTCCGGCAATCGCCGTGCGCCCCTATGCGGCTGTCGTCGACCTGTTAGAAAGGCGTGCTAGCGCCTGCGTCGGCCCTGTGGCAGCTTCTGCCAGGGAACCGTCAACGTGTGATCCCCGGGGGGAAGATGATGAAGTGTGCCATGAAGTTCCTGACTTCGATCTCGACGCTTGCCATCGTGGCGGCTTCGGCGGCTCCCGCCTGGGCGCAGGCCTCCGACGATCTCGTCAAGGCGGCCAAGCAGGAAGGCCAGCTTTCGGTCATCGCCCTTCCGCATGACTGGTGCGGCTACGGCGGCATGATCGACGGCTTCAAGGCCAAGTACGGCCTCAAGATGAACGAGCTCAATCCGGACGCCGGTTCGGGCGACGAAGTGGAAGCCATCCGGGCCAACAAGGGCAACAAGGGACCGCAAGCGCCTGACGTCATCGACGTCGGCCTGTCCTTCGGCCCGACCGCCAAGTCCGAGGGGCTGCTGATGCCCTACAAGGTCTCGACCTGGGCCACGATCCCGGCCGACCAGAAGGACGCGGACGGCGCCTGGTACGGCGACTATTACGGCGTCCTGACGTTCGAGGTGAACAAGGATATCGTGAAGACCTCTCCGGCCGATTGGCCGGATCTGCTGGGTGGCGATTACGCCAACACGGTCGCCTTGGCGGGTGACCCCCGCACATCGAACCAGGCGATCCTCGCGGTCTATGCGGCGGGTCTGTCGAAGGCGGACGGCGATGCGGCCAAGGCGGCTCAGGCCGGCCTCGACTTCTTCGCTGCCATGAACAAGAAGGGCAACCTCGTGCCGACCATCGGCAAGGTGGCGTCGCTGGCTCAAGGAGCGACCCCGATCGTGGTGCGCTGGGACTACAACGCCCTCGCCGATCGCGACACGCTGAAGGGCAACCCCAACGTCGACGTGGTGGTGCCGAAGACCGGCGTCGTGGCGGGCGTCTACGTCCAGGCCATCAGCGCCTTCGCGCCTCATCCCAACGCCGCCAAGCTGTGGATGGACTACCTTTACTCGGACGAGGGTCAGGTCAACTTCCTCAAGGGTTACTGCCACCCGATCCGCTTCGCCGCGATGGTCAAGGACGGCAAGGTGCCGGCCGACGTCATGAGCAAGCTGCCGCCGGCGGAATCCTACGCCCATGCGGTCTTCCCGACCATCGAGCAGCAGAACGCCTCGAAGACCACGATCACGACGGGGTGGGACAAGACGGTCGGCGCCAACGTGAAGTGATCGTCCCTCGGGGCTGAAGCGGGCGGCCGTGGCCGCCCGTCATCGATGGACCATCCGAACCGAGGCACGATGCAGCAGGTCGAGGCGATCATTCCGGTCACGGTGCCGGCACAGGCGCGCGCGCCCCTGTCGCTCGCCTGGCTCGGCGTGGTGCCGTTCTTCTCCTTCGCGGCGCTGTTCCTGCTGATCCCGACCGCCTATCTCGTGGTCGGCGCCTTCCAGGACAACGCCGGCCATTTCACGCTGGCCAACATTGCGGGCCTCTGGGATCCCGGCATCCTCAGCGCCTATGCGATCAGCCTCGAGGTCAGCGCCGCCTCGGCGGTTCTCGGCGCGGCGCTCGGCTTCGCTTTAGCCTGGGCCGTCGTGCTCGGCGGCCTGCCGGGTTGGCTGCGTCCGATCCTCATGACGTTCAGCGGCGTGGCATCGAATTTCGCGGGCCTGCCGCTCGCCTTCGCGTTCATCGCCACACTGGGACGTACGGGCCTCGTCACCACCATCCTGCAGAACGTCTTCGGCTTCAGCCTCTATCGCGCGGGCTTCAACATCCTGAGTTTCTGGGGCCTGACCCTGACCTACCTGTATTTCCAGATTCCCCTCATGGTGCTGATCCTCACGCCGGCGCTCGACGGCCTGAAGCGCGAGTGGCGCGAGGCCGCCACGATCCTGGGCGCTTCGCCGTTCACCTACTGGCGTCATGTGGTGATCCCCATCCTGTGGCCGAGCCTGCTCGGCACAACGCTGCTGCTCTTCGCCAACAGTTTCGGCGCCATCGCGACCGCCTACGGGCTGACGGGGTCGACCCTGAACCTCGTCACCATCCTGCTCTACGCCCAGATTCGCGGCGACGTGCTGCACAACCCGCATCTCGGCTACGCGCTGGCGCTCGGCATGGTGGTGATCACCGGCCTGTCGAACGTCATCTACATCGTACTCCGCACGCGCTCCGAGCGGTGGCTGCGATGAAGCGGTCGCGCCTCGGCGCCTGGGTGGCCTTCGCGATCGGCGTCGCCTATTTCATCGTGCCCTTGATCGGCACGGTCGAGTTTTCGCTGCGGATCCGACGCGGCACCTACAGCCTCGACGCCTACCGGAATGTGCTGACGGACCCGCTCTTCTGGGACACCTTCGGCTTCTCGACGGCGGCGGCCATCGCGACAATCGTCGTGGGCACGCTGCTGGTCGTCCCCACCGCCTATTGGATCCGCCTGAAACTGCCGTGGCTGCGCCCCTACGTCGAATTCATCACGTTGATGCCGCTGGTCATTCCCGCCATCGTGCTGGTCTTCGGCTACCTCCAGCTCTACAATTCGTCGTCGTTCCTGCCCATGACGGGTCGAACCTGGAGCACCAACGTGCTGCTGGTTTTCGGTTACGTGGTGCTGGCGCTGCCCTACCTCTATCGTGCCGTCGACACGGGGTTGCGCACCATCGACGTGCGCAGCCTGACCGAAGCGGCGGAAACCCTCGGCGCGACCCGTGCCACCATCCTGTTCCGCGTCATCTTTCCCAATGTGCGGACGGCCGTCCTCAGCGGCGCTTTCCTGACCTTCGCGATCGTCATCGGCGAGTTCACCTTGGCGAGCCTGCTCGATCGCCCGGCCTTCGGGCCGTACCTTCA
>CAXUOD010000300.1:0-5037 GCA_964252585.1 uncultured Lichenihabitans sp.
CGCCGCCCAGGTGCCCTCCGGCGTGAAGGTGCCGACATGCATCTCGTAGAGGACCTGACCCACGATGGTGAGTCCGGCCCATGCCGCATCCCGCCACGGGAACGCGAACGGGTCGATGACCTGCGACGAGCCCATGGGTCGGTCGGGCTGCGAACGGGACGCCGGGTCGGGGTAGAGGGTGGGGTCTTCGCCGAGCCGATACTGGTAGCGAGACCCAGGTTCGACGCCGGGGAGCAGGATCGAGAAATACCCATCCTGGTCGGCTTCGAGCGCGTGTTCGCTCGCGTCCAGGACCAGGGTCACGCTGCGGTGGCCCGGTGCCCAGACCCGGAACGATACGCCGCTTTGCAAAATTTCAGCCCCGACGGGATAACGCCGCGATGATGGCCCGGTGGTCATTCGTTGGTTTCCTCGATCGGGGTAAGCTTGGCCGCCCATGCATGTTTCGGCCCAAGCGAAACCCGAGAACGATCCCGACGCCACGAAGTTCGATCGGGCTACATCGAAGCCATGTCCTCACGGCCTCTCCCGCCGATGCCGCGGAGCCACGAGGTGGCCAGGGTCGAAGGCAATGGCGACACGCGAAATCCCGCGAACGGGATGCAGACAGCAAATGACACCTCTCGAAGAGGACCACGAGCCATGGATGGGACCGCTAACCTACTGGCCGCCACGACGGCCTTCGTCGGAAGTCATTTTCTGCTCTCGCATCCATTGCGCGCACCGCTGACACAGCGGTTCGGCGAGAAGGGCTTCGTGCCGGTCTACTCGGCAGTCGCGTTGGCGACGTTCGTGTGGTTCGTCGCCGCCGCGAAATCGTCGACGGATGGCGCGATGTGGTGGATCGCGGATCAGGGTGTCTGGGATCTCGCGACACTCGTCATGCTGTTCGCGTCGATCCTTTTGGCAGGCTCGCTTCTCGGCAATCCCGCCATGGTCGATCCGACGCTGAAGCCCCGCATTCCCGACCAGCCGCGGGGCGCGCTGGCGGTCACGCGCCATCCCATGATGTGGGGCATCACGATCTGGGCGCTGGTCCACGTCGTGGTGTGGGGGACGGCGGCGAACCTGATCGTCGCCACCGGCATGGGGGTCCTGGCCTTCTTCGGTTCGCGTGCCCAGGATGCCAAGAAGCAGCGCCTGCTCGGAGATGCGTGGCACGCCTATGAGGCGAAGACCTCGTTCTGGCCCTTTGGCGCGCAGATTAAAGGCCGCGCGCCCTGGCGCGCCACGATCCCGGGTCTGCGCGTCCTGCTCGGCGGAATTGCTTTCTGGCTGATCGCCACCGCGGCGCATCAATGGTCGGGCGGCCCCGTCGCAGGTCCCTGGCGGTGGCTGCAATAGGAGCCCGCGGGGGCTCGGGCGCGGTGACCGAGAACGTCACCGTCAGGCCGACCGCGCCACGACGGCAAGGCGCCTGATCTGTCCGTTCAGAAAGGCCTGAAGGAAGGCGTCGTAGTCCCGGAACGACACGCAGCCGTTGGAGTCGCCGTGCGGCCCCAGCATGAAGGTGTGGGCTAGAAGACCCGTACGCCCGAAGACGCCCCCGCCCCCCACGGGATTGAGCCGCAGGGCCCGGACCCCATGGAACAGCTCGGCCCGGAGCTCGAGGTCGTAGAGGTGGGGCGGCGTGGCGCCGCGGTTCTGTTCGTTGACGTGATGCGGGTCGTCCAACCTGTCGCCGAGGCCCGAATGCGCCTCCAAACGCTCGCCATCGGGCATGTAGACCGTATGGGCCGCGATATCGTAGACGGCCGTCCAGCGGTCACGCGGAATGTCCGGGTCGGCGGGCAAGCTGCGCGAACGGCCGAAGAGACCGTCCTCCGGTGAGGCATAGGCGAGAACGGGCCCGGACGGCTTCAGCATGCCGAAGAACTTCTCGATGAAGTTCTCACGGTCTCCCGCGGCGGGAGCGATCGTTGCCTGGTTCTGTTGCTGGCGGCCCATCTGGCGCGAGGACAGTCGGCTCGCTATGGCGGGGTAATCCGCTGGCCGGGGGGTCGGCAAGGGTATGGCTTCGGAGGGCGTCGCCGTGTCGGCGGGCGGGTTTGCGACGATCACGGCCTCCGGCATCGGATCCGGGGTCGCAGCCTGCGGCTCGCTCGAACGTGCGACAGGCGGCGGAGCAGGCACGAGGTTGGAACCCAGGGGAAGGCTCAAGGCGAGCACCACGGGTTCGGGGCCGAGCGAATAGGCCGGGTCGAGCAGCGCCACGTCGAAGCGGGGGCTGAAACTGGTCCGATGCACTGCGGTGGGCGGCGTCGCGACAGTGAGATGCATGTCGTCGTTGGCGGCGACGAACCAACTTCCGACCGACAGGCTGGTCGCCAGCAGGCCGGCCGATAGAGCGCTGGCCGCCAGGGCCGCCCCTGCCGTGACGGTGAACCGCGACGGGGTCCGAAGCACGAGACGGTCGCGAACATCGTGTGGGACCTCGTCCAAGCCCACTGTCGCGTCACTCATCCGTCCGACCCCGATCTGCTCTCATGCCGCCGGCTCCGTGGCTGACCCACGCCAAGGACGTTCGGAGCCCAGCCAAGCTCTGGCCTCCTCATTGAAGCTTCGTTTGGTTAATCGTCGTTTAAAGTAAGGCGCGACGGCGCCAAGGATCCGCAACGGGCGGTCGTTGGGCGTCTTTCGCCATCCTGGTCGATCGGCTTCGGGTCGATGAGGCGCAACGGACTCCCTTCGGCCGCAGCTCTTAGATGATCGTGCTCGGGGTACTGTAACCATGGCTTGGTCGACTACGAAATCTGCAAGTCGACAGTCAAGATCTTCGATGGAGATGAAAATGGTCAAAGTAAAGCATGCCGTCGTGCTCGCGAGCCTGGTGCTTTCCGTACTGGCTTCTGGTGGATCGGCCTTCGCTGCGACAGCTCACAACTCACAGACAGGCGCCGGGACAGCCAATGCTTACGACACGGCGGCGGATGCGCAGAACAAACAGGCAAAGTAGCGATCTTCAGAGTCTCTCTGGTCTTCGGAGGATAGAGGCCTCTGGCATTCGCCCACGATGACGACACCACCGAGTTTCGAGACGGGAATCGGTGGTGTTGTGCTCAAGGTCAGCCTCGTCCGTCGTGTCGGTCCGGAAGCCGGCTCCTCCAGCCATCCGAGAGGCTTCCCCCATCGGCCACGTTGCTCCTGTTCCCTGTTGGGATAGAGTGCTGCTTCGATTCGTCGGGGCAGAACCGCCGGCGACGCAGAGCCCCCGATGTCATCCTCCCCGTCTCCGAGCCGCACAGAACGTCAGTCCGCCGACCTCATCCATCGGGTCGAGCAGGGCGTCTACATCGCGATCGCCGTGATGCTGGTTCTGGCACTCCTGCTGGCGCTCGCCGGGTCGACGAGCCTGTTGTGGGAGGGCGTCAAGGACTGGACCGGGACGGACGCGATCTTTCACATCATCGACCGTTTGCTCTTCGTGCTGATGATGGTCGAGATCCTGCACACCGTCCACGCCTCGGTGCGCACCGGCACGCTCGTCTGCGAGCCGTTCCTCATCGTCGGGCTGATCGCCTGCATCCGCCGGGTCCTGGTGATCACGCTCGAGACATCGCAGATCACCCAGCCGGAGAAGTGGGACCCATCGAAGCTGCCCCTCTTCCAATCGTCGATGATCGAGCTCAGCGTCTTGGCGGTGCTGATCGCGGTCCTGGTCGGTTCGATTCGCCTGACCCGCCCCGGCGAGCGAGACAAGGCGGAGAGCGAGGACGAAGCCGAAGACGAAGCCGCGGCTTAGCCGCCCAGCGTTTGCGTCTCGACAACTCGGCCGCGCAAAACGACGCGAACCCTGCCGGGCGACTTGTAACGCCGCGCCATCCGCGTGTAGTCTGACAATATGGCGGCGCAGGTGCCTCGCACCCTCCGACCAGAAGCGGCAGAAGCCGTTCGAAACGGGACCGAAGCGACCGACAGGGGTGACCATGAGACAGGTATGTGCAGCCGCCATCATGCTGGCGGGACTTGGGCTGACCTCCACGGCGGCCCTGGCCGCGGGACCGCAGATCGTCGCCGGTCCGAGCGCCGACCCGCAATGTTTCGTGCCCTGGACGGCACAAACGAAATTCATGAAGTTCGCCAAGAAGCCGGGGCCGTACCGGATCGCCCTCGCCAATGGGTTCATCGGCAACACCTGGCGCATCCAGATGATCAAGACCGCCAAGGCCTATGCCGAGCAACCGGACGTGAAAGCCAAGCTGAAGGAGTTCAAGGTCGTCTCGACGGGCGACGACATCGCGGCGCAGATCGCGGCCGTGAACAATTTCATCGACTCCGGTTACGACGCCGTCGTGATCGACGCGCAGAACCCGACGGCCTTCAAATCCGTGGTGAAGCGCGCGCAATCGGCCGGTGTGGTTCTCGTGGCCTTCGACAATACGATCGACACGGAAGACGCGATCAACGTCAACGTCGACCAGGAAGGTCTCGGCAAGTATTGGGGCGACTGGCTGGTCAAGAAGCTGCCCAACGGCGGCAGCATCCTCGAAGTCCGCGGCGTCGCCGGGACCTCCGTCGATACCGACCGCCACAAGGGCATCCAGGACACGCTGAAAGCGTCGGGCAAGCCCTTCGATACCGTCGAAGTGGTCGGCCGGTGGGACGACGGCACGGCCCAGAAGGTGTCGGCCGATGCCCTGGCGGTCCACAAGCACTTCGACGGCATGACGGCGCAGGGCGGCTCGACCGGCATGGTGCGGGCGTTCCTCGATGCCGGTGCGCCGCTCGGGCCGGCCGCCGCCGAAACGGAGAACGGCTTCCGCAAGCTCTGCCTCGCCGATCAGGCGAAGGGCCTCGATTGCGCGTCGGGCGGCACGGGCCCGGCCCAGGTCGCGGTCGCGATCAAGACCGCGATGGCGGCACTCGACGGCGAGGTCGTCCCGCAATCGGTCCGACTGCCTCTGGCTCACGTCGAAGATCCGGGCTTCAAGGCCGGGGAGAACGTCTATCCGGATCAGACCGACAACTTCTTCGTCGGCAATTCCTTCCCGACCTGCGGCATCAACTTCACGGCCCAGGAGATCATGGGGAACTCCG
>CAXUOD010000301.1:0-5017 GCA_964252585.1 uncultured Lichenihabitans sp.
CCTGGCTGCGCTACCGCGATGCCTGGCTGGCCTTCGCCAAGGTGAAGTTCCCGGGGCTCTCGCCCGACGCGCTTCTCACGCGCTTGACCCGCGACCGCACGGCTCAGATCGGCGACGTTCCGGCATCGACCGAGTGAGACCGGCGGCGGCTTCCTCTCCAACCATCCGCATGCTGAGCCGGCCCGCAGGGCCGAGTCGAACACGCAGGTTGCTGGTGCAAGCTGCAGCGGGCGCGTGACCGCGAGCTTCGTGGAAAGTGGAGCATGCTTCGACACGACGCTCTGGGTCCGGCTCAGCATGACGTTGGAGGTGGGATCGTGTCGCCTTGCGCTGCCGTTGCCATGAGACCGGCGTGCTGACGGAGCGTTGTCGCGAGGCTCTGGGCCTGCTTTCGGATGTCGGGAATCGCGACGATCTCCCAGAAGGTTCCGGACGTGACGGGTCCCATCGCGTAGATGCGCTCCGACGCGCGGCCCCGATCGTCGATCAGTGCGCAATGCTCCGAGACCGCGAGCCCAAGCCCGAGCGCGTCGGGATGCGCCGTGCCCCGACCCAGGAGGTCGCGGAGGAGGGGATTTTCGCTCCGTGTCACGTCCGCCGCACGACCCCGACACTCGAAGACCGCGGCGGCTGCGAGCGTCTCTTTGCCCGTGCCGCCGCGAAGCTGGACCTTCACGTCGACGCTGCCGTCGGGATGAGGATCGAACCCTTCGACACGTCCGGCCAGGACGCGGAACTGGCCCCGCGCCTGGGCCTCGGCCAGCCTCCGGCTCGCCTGCGGCGCGATACGGTGCCGATGCAGGTCCCAGAGCGGCCTGGCATGTCGCAAGAACCGCCGGCGCTCGATGTCCGGGAGATGGGCCCAGAGCGCCTGGGTGTGGGGCCGCAAGCCGTCGAAGGCGTTCCGCCAGCCTCGACCTTCATGCTCGGCGGCCGCTGCGCGCGCGCGGATCCATGCCATGAACCGCGTCAGCCTGGCGCCGAACGGTACGTCCTCCGTCGCCACGGGGAGCGGCGTGCCGGGGCCGTGCGCCTGCGGCAGGAGTCCATGACGCGACACGGCGGTGATCGGACCGCGGTGCCCGTCGTGCAGCAGCCACAGCACACGGTCCACCATGGTCAGACCGGTGCCGATCACGACTACGGCGGCTTGGCTCGGGATCCGGCACGGACCGGGATCGCCCCAGCCTTCGTGGCGCCAGGGCTCGGGCGGCAGGCTCGGCCCCTCGTTGCCGGTCGCCACGACGGCGGCATCGCCGCCGACCACCGAGGCATCGCTGCACGTGATTGCCACGCCGTCCGGCACGGTCTCGATCCTGAGCGCCTCGGCCTCTACGCGTCGAAGTCGGCCGCTGCGGAGGAGGGGATCGATCAGGTCCGCGAGGTAGTCCCTATATAGTCGCCGCGGCGCGAACCCGTCGGCTCCGCACGCGGCGTCGGGCGTCGGTCGATCCGCGAGCCAGCGGGCGAAATGCCCCGGATCGTCGGGAAAGGCGCTCATATTGGCGGCGCGGACGTTCAGCAGATGATCCGGGTGATTGGTCGCATAGGCAACGCCGGCGCCGAGTTCGGCACGGCGCTCGACCAACACGACCTCGAGAGTCCCTGTTTCACCGTGCAAAAGGTGAACCGCGAGGAGGACCCCGCTAGCTCCGCCCCCGACGACAACGACGCGCGTCACGCGCATTCCCCTACCGCGAGGGCTTCAGCCCATGTCCGGGGACAGGCCTGAACGTAATCGGGCTGAAGACGATAGCGCACGATGCTACCCTGCGTCCCGAGCCGACGTTCTCGCATGATGCTTCAGCCGCCGGCCACCTTGCGTTGCTCCTTGCCGGACCGTTCACTCGGCACGATCGAATTGGCGATCATCTCTCCGAACGGCCCGGCGTTGCGGGCCGGGCCGCGGTCGATGCCGGTCGTCGCGCGAAGCGGCAGCTTGGGGAAGACGAGTTCCGCGAACCGGTAGCATTCCTCGAGGTGCGGGTAACCCGACAGGATGAAGCGATCGATGCCGAGTTCCATATACTCGCGCATCCGGGCCGGCCCGGGGGGGGGGGCGCCCCCCGGGGGGGGGCGGGCGCGGCGGCCCCCCAGCCCCACGCCGGCCCAGAGGTTGGGCGCGATCTCGAGCTTGTCGCGCCGGCCGCCATGCAGCCGCGCCATGCGTTGCTGTCCCACGGAGTCGTAGCGCGCGAAGACCTTCTGGGCGGACGCGACCGCGTCGTCGTCGACAAAGCGGATCAGGTCGTCGGCCGCCGCCCAGGCTTCGCGCGAGGTTTCCCGCACGATGACGTGCAGCCGGATCCCGTAAGAAAAACTCCGCCCGCGCGTCGCAGCGGCAGCCTTGGCGGTCGCGATCTTCTTGGCGACGTCGGCCACGGGTTCTCCCCAGGTGAGGTAGGTGTCGACATGTTCGGCCGCGACCCGCATCCCGGCATCGGAGGAACCGCCGAAATAGAGCGGCGGGTAGGGCCGTTGTACGGGCGGGAACAGAAGGCGCCCGTTCTCGATGCGCAGATGCTCACCCTCCGCCGACACCGTCTCGAGGCTGAGGAGACGCCGGTAGATGTCGAGGAACTCGTCCGTCACGGCGTAGCGGTCATCATGCGGCAGGAAGATGCCGTCGCCACGCGCCTCGACGGGGTCGCCGCCTGTCACGACATTGATCAGCAGCCGACCGTTCGAGATGCGGTCGAGCGTTGCCGTCATGCGGGCCGCCACCGCGGGTTCCTGCAAGCCCGGCCGCACCGCCACGAGATATCTCAACCGCTCCGTCAGCGGAACCATGGCGGAGGCGATCACCCAGGAATCCTCGCAGGATTGTCCGGTCGGCAGCAATACGCCGAAGTAGCCGAGTTCGTCGGCCGCGCGGGCGATCTGGCTGAGATAGCGCAGGGTGACGTGGCGGGCCCCGGTCTCGCTCGCGAGGTAACGCCCGTCGCCATGCGTGGGGAGGAACCACAGAACGTCGGTGTCCCGGGCGGGTTCCGGCAGGTCGGCTGTTTCGGGTTCGGACATGGTCTCTCCGTTCGATGACGTCAAAGGTGCGGAGGACGCGTCAGGTTCCAGGCTTCCAGACGACGTCCGCGATGTCGAGCTTCTTCGGGATGAGCTTCAGCGCGAGGAAGCTGTCGGCGACGGCCTGCTGGCCCGCCACGACCTCCGGGGTCAGCGGCGCAGGTCCATAACTCTGTCGGCCGAGCGCCGTCACGACGACGGCTGCGGGCAGCTTGAGGGCCAGCGCGAGTTCGGCGGCGGCCTCGTTCGGATGTTCGGTTTCCCAGCGGTCGACGTCGCGCACCGCTGCGACGATGGCTTCGATCACGCCGGGATTGGTGACCGCGAAAGGCTTGGCCGCGAGGTAGAACTGGACATTGGGCGCGATGCCTTCACCCGTTGCGAGGGTGCGGGCTCCCGTCGCAGCCTGCGCGGCGGCGTAATAGGGGTCCCAGATCGCCCAGGCATCGACACTGCCGCTTTCGAAAGCGGCCCGTGCGTCGGCCGGAGCCAGGAAGACCGGGGTGATGTCGCCGTAAGCGAGCCCGGCTTTCTCCAGCGCCCGCACCAGCAGGTAGTGAACGTTCGAACCCTTGTTGAGCGCGACGCGCTTGCCCTTGAGCCCGGCCAGCGACGCGATGGCGCTGTCCTTCGGCACCAGGATGGCCTCGCCTCGCGGAGCCGCGGGTTCGTTGGCCACGTAAAGAAGCGACGCCCTGCCGGCCTGGGCGAAGATCGGGGGGGCCTCGCCGGTCTGGCCGAAGTCGATCGCTCCAGCCCGCAAGGCTTCCAGCAGGGGGGGACCTGATGGGAACTCGGTCCACTCCGTCCCAAATCCCAGCGGGCGGAGGCGATCGTCCAGTCCGCCGTGCTCCTTCAGGAGCAGGAGGTTTCCGTATTTCTGGTAGCCGATCCTCACCGTGCGGTCGGCCGCGTGGGCCATGGACAGCATCAGCGCCAGGAGAACGAATGTCAGTGGGAAACGCGACGATCGGGCCATGACCATGAAGTCCCTATGCCATCAGGGGCGCCCGGTCCTCGTGGATCCCAGGCTTGTGCGTGGCGATGTTTGACTTCGTCTACTGATTTAGTCAACATTGACTCCGACCGGGGGTCACGGATGCTGAAAAGTCTCACAAGGTCCGAACGGCTCGCGCCGGCGGGGGCGTGGTGGCCTCGCGCCGCCGTTCCGATGTTCGGTCGAGCGCTGCAGGGCGGGATCGTGAGCTGGCTCATGCCGGCCGCGTTGCTCTGCGTCTGGCAGGTCGCGAGCGCTCTCGGCTTCGTCTCCGACACCGTATTGCCGTCGCCCGCCGCAGTTCTCGCCGCGGGTTGGCAGATGACCGTCACGGGAGAGCTGCCGCATCACATGGCGGTGAGTTCCCTGCGCGCCATGGCGGGGCTCGTCGTGGGCGGCGGTATCGGTTTCGCGCTCGCCTTGGCCAACGGCGTTTCTTGCTTGAGCGACCGATTGACCGACACCACGCTGCAAATGGCGCGCAACGTCCCGCATCTTGCCTTGATCCCGTTGGTCATCCTGTGGTTCGGGATCGGCGAAGAGGCCAAGCTCTTCCTGGTGGCACTCGGCGTCTTTTTTCCGATCTACGTCAACACGCTGCACGGTCTTCGCGAGGTCGACCCTCAGCTCATCGAAATGGGCCGGAGTTACGGCATGCCGCCGTCGGTGCTGTTCCGGCGCGTCGTTCTCCCGAGCGCGCTCCCCTCGATCTTCGTCGGCTTGCGCTTCGCGCTCGGCGTGATGTGGCTGACCCTGATCGTGGCCGAGACCATCGCGGCGCAATCGGGCATCGGCTACATGGCCATGCAGGCGCGCGACTTTCTTCAAACAGATGTCATCGTCCTTGCCATCACCATCTATGCCCTGCTGGGCAAGCTGGCCGATAGCGTCACGCGCGTGCTCGAGCGACGCTGTCTCGCGTGGCATCCGGCGTTCCAGCGATGAGTCGAGGACCTGTCCCGTCCGGTCCCGAACGAACGGGGTCCGATGCTCCCCGAC
>CAXUOD010000302.1:0-5009 GCA_964252585.1 uncultured Lichenihabitans sp.
TCCCCGCCCTCCCCCTATTCCTCGGCACTCGCGACCTCGAACACCGAGAGCCATACGCTCTCGGTCCTGGTCGACAACGAGCCCGGGGTCCTGGCCCGGGTCGTCGGGCTGTTCTCGGGGCGCGGCTACAACATCGAGAGCCTCACGGTCGCCGAAGTCGCGCACGCCGAACACCTGTCGCGCATCACCATCGTGACGTCCGGGACCCCGGAGGCGATCGAGCAGATCCGCCACCAGCTCGAACGGCTGGTGCCGATCCATCGCGTCACCGATCTCACGCTCGAAGGCGGCTCCGTGCAACGCGAACTCGCCATGGTGAAAGTCCGCGGCAAAGGCGAGAACAGGATGGAGGCGCTGCGCCTCTCCGAGGCGTTCCGCGGCCGCGTCATCGATGCCACGACCGAGAGCTTCGTGTTCGAGCTGACCGGTGCTCCCGCGAAGATCGATCAGTTCGTCGAACTCATGCGCCCCGTGGGTCTCGTCGAAGTGTCGCGCACCGGCGTGGCGGCGATTTCCCGCGGACCGGACGCGATGTGAGGCCGCGATGCCGACCTCGCTGCTCTGGGGCTTGGCGATCTTCTGCTTCGTGAGCTCGATCACCCCCGGCCCCAACAACATCATGCTCATGACGTCGGGAGTGAACTTCGGCGTTCGCCGGACCATACCCCACGCCCTGGGCGTCTCGCTCGGCTTTCCCCTGATGGTGGCGGTCGTGGGACTCGGCCTCGCCGGGATCTTCTCGCGCTTCCCGGTCCTGCTCGTCGCGATGAAGTGGCTCGGCGCCGCCTATCTGGTGTATCTGGCCGTTAAGCTCGCGCGTGCTACACCGATCGCATCGGGCTCCGCCGGGGGTCGCCCCATGACGTTTTTCCAGGCCGCTGCCTTCCAGTGGATCAACCCCAAGGCCTGGATCATGGCTCTGACGGCCGTCGCCACCTATGCGTTGCCCGACCACTATACCCGGACCGTGGTGCTGGTCGCCGCGACGTTCGGCATCGTGTGCCTCCCGACGGTGTCGTGCTGGGTCCTGTTCGGCACGGGCCTGCGTCGCATGCTGCAGAACCCGGTGATGCTGCGTGTCTTCAACCTCGCCATGGGGGCGCTCCTGATCGCGTCGCTCTATCCGGCCCTGACCGAATGACGCAGCCGAGGCAGCGCAGGATGCGAATTGCCGTCGTGGCGCCCGCGTCGCGCCTGTCGCCCGACGTCCCGGCGAGGGTGCAGGCCTTGGCTGAAGCGCTCTACCCCGAGCACACGCCCGACATTCGGTTTCATCCGCAATGCTTCCTCCAGCACGGGCATTTCGCCGGCGACGACCAGGCCCGCACCGCGGCGGTGCTGGAGGCGGCCAATGACCCCGACCTCGATGCGGTCTGGTTCGGGCGCGGCGGCTACGGATCCTGCCGCATCGCGGAAGCGGTGCTGGCGGGCCTCGGCCCCGCCGCCAGACACAAGGCCTACCTCGGCTACAGCGACGCCGGAACGCTGCTGGCCGGTCTCTACGGCGCGGGCTGCACGGGCGTGGCGCACGGCCCGGTGGCGCAGGACATCATGCGCCCGAGGGGCGACGAAGCCGCAGCCCGGGCGCTGCGCTGGCTGGTCGAGCGTGCGCCGGACAGCCTCGAACCCTCGGTGGCACCGGACCGGAGCTGCGCCGCCTTCAACATCACGATCCTCAGCCAGCTCCTGGGAACAGTTCTGCAGCCCGACCTCGACGGCCATGTCCTGATGTTGGAGGAGGTGTCGGAGCACATGTATCGGATCGACCGCGCGCTCTTCCACATCACCAGCAATCCGGCTATCCGACGCATCGCCGGCCTCAGGCTCGGACGCTGCAGCGCGATCCCGCCGAACGATCCCGATTTCGGGTTGGATGAGGTCGAGGTGGCGCGGTTCTGGTGCGCGAAATCCGGGATTCCCTGGCTCGGCCGCGCCGATATCGGCCATGACGTGGACAACAGGGTCGTGCCGTTCGGTACCATCAGATCAACGACGTAGCACCATCGGCGGAAAGCATCGGTTCGTGTTCTTCACGTGCCTCATCCAGAGCCGGCCGCGGAACGCGGTCGTGTCGAAGGATGCTCCAGAACGCTCGTGCCGGCCCTGCGTGCTTCGACTCGGCCCTACGGCCGCTCTCCGCCGGCACCGCGCATTGAGCCTCAAGCCGGCTCCGCTCAACATGAGGATGGGTTAGGACTTCCCACCGTCGAATAAGGCGGTCAGTGGGCGTGAAAACGATCGAGTTCCGCCTGCGCCAAGGCCTTGTTGGTGCGCTCGAGACGGAACGCGAGGACCCTCATCATGGCGATGCCCATGTCGGGGAAGCTCTTCAACAGCCCCATGAGCTGCGTCTTGCCGATCACGAGGGTCTCGCAGGCCGTCGAAGCCTTCACGGTCGCCGAGCGCGGCCGATCGCAGAGGATCGCCATGTCGCCGATGAAATCGTTGCGGCCCACGGTGGCGACTTGGATCTCGGTGTCGCCGGCCTTGACGAAGACGTCGGCCGAGCCCTTGACGATCACGAAGGCCCGGTCGCCGAGTTCTCCCTCGCGGCACAAGGTCTGGCCACTGTCGAACTTCAGCCGCTGGGACGCGAACGCCAGAAGCTTCAGCTTCGACGGGTCGACCGAGGCGAAGATCGGCACCTCGCGCAAGACCTCGACATCTTCCTTCAATAGGCTCACGCTTCAACCCCTTCCCTCATGCTGGCGGCCGAAGTCTCCCGCGCCTCTCAGGCCGAGACACGCATCGGCTCCGGCTCGGACAGCTGCTTATCGTCGTGGAGGATCGAGTCCTCGACGACCCTTCCGTTATCCATCTTGATCAATCGGTCGAAATGGCGCGCCAACTGCTCGTTCTCCAGGTTCCACAGGATCCCGAAGCCTCGCCGGCCGGCGTCGCCGCGGCTCGCGTCGACGATCCGGCCGATAATGTCGTCCTGGCTCGCGAGATCGAGCTGCATCAATCCGCGATGGACGAGCAAGAGGTCGGGCCGCCGAAGCACCGCTCTCGCTACCGTGAGCTTCTGGCGCTGCGCGGCGCTGAGCCTCTTGCCGCCCGAGCCGATATTGAATGCGAGACCCGCGTTGAACACGACGGCCCGCAGCCCGAGGTCGTCGACCGTCGCCCGCACCGCAGCCGACACTCTCGTCTCGGCTTCGGCGATGCCGAATGCGACGCGGCCCATCAGCACGTTGTCCTTGACGGTCGCGGCCTCGTTGTAGAGGTCGGGATGGTAGAACGCGATGGATTGCTGGTCTTCGCCGATCGCCTCGTGGATGCCGCCACGCGCCTCCAGCAGGCGCTGCATGAGGTCCTCCTCGAGGAGGCCCAGCCGGTCGCGGGGCTCGATATAGCCGAAGGCGAGATCGAGGAAGATCGCCTGATCGCCGGAAGCCGCCTGTTTGAAGGCCCTCGAGCCCACGCGCTTGAGCGCCGTCTGGTAGTCCGGGAACTGTTCGGGCGCCATCAGGCTCAGCTGTTCGAAGAGCGGGCTGTCCGCATCGAGTCCCTCGAAGACTTCGAGGATCGTCGACGCGATGGCCTTGCCCATGTCGAAGAGAGCGGCATCGAGGTCGTTCCGGGCCAGGACCTTTCGCACCACCGGATTGCTGCCGAGCTGACGCAGGCTGAAAGCCTCGTCGATCGGCGTGCCGAAGATCAGGTTCTCGCCGATGGACGATTGGCTGTTGTAATGGTCGGGGTCGAACGGCTCGACGAGCTGCGTCATGCCGTCCGCATCGAGCTTCTCCCGCAGGATGACCCGCGCCTCGACGAAACGTGCCCCGTCCTCCTCCGAGATATCCTGGATCTTGCGGTTGAGGCCGAAGCTGACGACGTCGTCCTCGAAATCCACCATGGCGACGGTTTCGCGGATCCGGCCCGCCAGTGCGTCCAATCCGTCCGCGTCGGCGGCCGCGCAGTCCACCCAGTCGGCACCGATGTCGAGATTGTTGCCGCGCGATTTGATGATGTCGTAGCGGCCCGGCGGCTTGGCCTCCCCCTGCACGTGGCGGATGCCATAAAGGATCGCGTCCTCGATGGTGCTCTGCGGAAAGAACGTGTCTGCCCCCACGAAGGAGATGCGACGGCCGCTCACGGCCATCGGCACCTCCTTGAGATCGGCCTCGCCGATGGTGATCCGGCCGCCGTCCGGCGGCAGGAGGCGGGCCAGAACCTCGAGAATGGTTTCGGCGCCGCTGGTCGTCCCGCCATCGAGCGCCACGACATCCGCGACGCCCATGCGGAACGCCAGATTGTCGAGCAGGCGCGTTCCGTTCTGGTTGATCACCGTCACGTTATGGAGCGCCACCTCACCGCCGATATGCGGCACCGGCCCGTCGTGGTCGGGCGGCGGCAGGAGTTCCACACTGGGGTCGACCGAGAACTGCTCGATCACCTGGGCGTATTTGACTTCGACGTCGAGCCGCTGCTGATCCCAGTCGATCAGATCCTTCACGGGCGAGGGGAGATCCTTGTAGGCCGAGATGACGGCCACGAGCTGGCCGATGTCGAGATGCCCCAGAATGGCCAGGAACCCCCCCACCATATAGAAAAGGAACGGCGTGATCTGGGCCAGGAGGTTGTTCAGGAACTTGACGAAGAACTTCCACTGGTAGAGCGCGAAGCGGATCTTGAAGATCGCCGTGAGCCGCCCGGCGATCTCGGCCCGCTGGTAGTTCGAGGCATCGTTGGTGTGGATGCTCGGGATGTCGTCGACGATCTCGCCGATGCGCCCCGCGAGCGCCCGCGAGGTCAGTTGCCGCTGGCGACCGAGGATCAGCTGCTTGCGTCGCAGCCGCGGGATCACCACGCCCTGGACCAGCAGAAGGCTGACGGCGATCAGCCCGAGCGAGAAGTTCTGGACCAGGATGAACACGATCGACGTCAGGATCTGGCCACCGAGGAACACCGGCTGAACGAAGGCATCGCCGATGAAGCCGCCGAGCGGCTCCACTTCGTCCTTGATCATGGTGGCGACTTCGGCGCCCTTGACCCTTCGGAACTCC
>CAXUOD010000303.1:0-4971 GCA_964252585.1 uncultured Lichenihabitans sp.
GCAGGTCGTCCTACGTCAGGTCTCGATTTCAAGCAGGACAGTCTTTAGCTTTGCGAAGACCAGCTATCATCGAGACTACAAATCGGGTCAAGGACGACGAGGAGAAGCTGGCACGCGCTGAGGCGTCGAAAGAGGCTGCTAATCTCGCGGTCGCGGGAGCCACCAACCTCCTTCTCGTGACCTTCCTTCTGCCGATCAGCGCGCTCCTCCTCGGGGGATCGTTCCTCGGAGAGACGATCACACCCCAGGCGATCGCTGGCATGGCCCTGATCGGCGTCGGCCTCGGCCATCAATGGGAGGCTCTGGCGCATGGTGCAGGTGTCCACCCGCCGCCGAACGCTCGACGACTTCACGATCTGACGGTGCGACGACCGCGTGGTGTGACGGCCCCAAGGCCCTCAGAACGTCGCCGTCATCGGGTCCGGACCGATGCGGCCGTCGGGGCTGTCGAGCTTGGCTATCCTGTCCATATCGGCGGCGTCCAGACTGAAATCGAAGACGTCGATGTTCTGCTGCAGCCGTTCCGGGGTCACGGTCTTGGGAATGACGATCAAACCGGACTCGATATGCCAGCGGATGACGGCCTGGGCGGGCGTCTTGCCGTGCTTCGCGGCGATCTCGGCGAGAACCGGGTCCTTCAGAAACTGGCCCTGGCCGAGGGGGCTCCAGGATTCGGTCTTGATCCCGAGCCGCTCGTGGACGGCCCGCAGGGCCCGCTGCTGGAATCGCGGATGCAGCTCGATTTGATTGACGGACGGCGTCACACCGGTCTCGTCGATGATCCGTTCGAGATGGTCTTCGTTGAAGTTCGAGACGCCGATCGACGTGGCCCGCCCCTCCTCGCGAAGCCGCACCAGCGCCTTCCAGGTCTCGACGAAACGGCCCTTCTTGGGGGCCGGCCAATGGATCAGGTAGAGGTCGATGGTCTCCCGCTTGAGCCGCTTCGCGCTCGCCTCGAAGGCCCGCAGGGTCTCGTCGTATCCCTGGTCGGCATTCCACAGCTTGGTCGTCAGGAAGACGTCCTGTCCCGCCAGCGCCTCCCCGACGCCGTCTTCGTTGTTATAGGCCGACGCCGTATCGACGGCGCGATACCCGGCTTTGACGGCTAAGCCCACGATCTCCGCCGCGTCGCCGGCCGGCGTGCGCCAGACACCGAGACCGAGTTGTGGCATCGTCGTCCCGTCGTTCAGCGTCACGGCGCTCTGCTGTTGTGTCGTCATCGTCTTGTCCCTCCAAACGTCGATGCCGGCCGGGCGCCGAAGCGCTGCGGACGGTAAGAAACGCGCTAAGCCCGTGAAGCGCTGCAATGTGTGGCGAGATGCGTCAGACCGAAGGAAAATCCCGCTCGGCGAAGAACCGCGTCACCGCGCGGGTATGAAGCGGGAAGGCGGTGTCGAGCGGCCCGTGGACGATCACCACCTCGGACACCTCGGCATCGTGGGTGAAGCCGCCCTCGTGCTCGACCGCGGGACTTCGGCAGAAGACCAGGTTCTGGCGCCGATCGGGCGTCGTTTCGACCCCGACCACCTGCAGGGCTGCTTCATCGATGACGACGCCCGTCTCCTCGCGGACCTCGGCCGCCCCGGCCTCCTGCCACGTCTGGCCGAGCATCTGGTAGCCGCCGGGCAGGGCGAGTCGACCTTGGCCCTCGCCCTCCAGGGCTCGACGGATCATGAGCAGGCCCCCGCGCATCGGCACCAGCACCACGACCACGGTGGGCGTATTGCGGTAGGTTGTCATGGGCGCATGCCGGCCGGCTTGGCCTCGAAGAGTGACCGGGCTAGCGTGGCGTGAAGTCCGTTTCCGGCGTCACGCGCCGGCAGTAGGCCGCCATCAGCCTGGCGCAGTTCTCGAGGTCGGTCAGGCTCATGAGTTCGCACGGCGTGTGCATGTAGCGGATCGGCACCCCGAGCAGGCCCGTCGCCATGCCGCCCTGGTTCAGTTGCATGGCATTGGCATCCGTCCCCGTGCCTCCGGCGCTGACGCTGACCTGGTAGGGGATGTCGTCTTCCCGGGCCGCACGGGTGATGAGATCGAAGGTGACATGGTTCGTGTTCGCCCCGCGCGAGACGCTCGGTCCCTTGCCGATCGCGAGGCTGCCGTGGCGGGCCTTGCTCACGCCCGGATAGTCGATGGCATGGTTGACGTCGACCGCGAGCCCCGTCTGGGCCGCGATGCCGTAGCTCGCCGTGCGGGCGCCGCGCAACCCGATCTCCTCCTGCACGGTCGCGACCGCGTAGACGCCGACACCGGCGTGCAGCCCGCGGTCCTGCTTCAGCAGACGCAGCGCTTCGGCGACCACGAAGGACCCCATCTTGTTGTCGAAGCCGCGTGCCGTCGCCCGGTCGCCCAGGAGGGTCTGGAACTCGTACTGGAAGGTGGCCACGTCGCCGAGGCTGACGACCTCTTCGGCCTGCGCCCGCGAGGTCGCGCCGATGTCGATCCAGAGGTCCTTGAACTCTGGCTTGCGCTTCCGTTCGGTCTCGTCCTGCAGGTGGATCGCCGTGCGTCCGATGACCCCGGCCACGCGCTGCTTCCCGTGCACCCAGACCCGCTGACCGACCGGGATGGCGCTGTCGTGCCCGCCGATGGCTTGGAAGTGAAGCAGGCCCTCGTCATCGAGATGATGGATGATGAAGCCGATCTCGTCCATGTGCCCGGCCAGCATGATGCGGGTGCTGGCCTCGGGGTTGAGGATCGCCGAGACATTGCCGTGCACATCGGTCGTGACGCGGTCGGCGACGCCTTCGGTATAGGAGCGGTAGGCCCGCGCCGCCGGCTGCTCGTAGCCGCTCGGCGAGGGCGCGTTGACGATGGCTTTGAGGAAGTCGAGTGATTCAGTTCTCATGGGACCAGCGTAGCGCTCGCGAGAGCGGTTGCAAGGCTCCCGTCGTTGGATACCGCCCCGGCTGTTCGACGCAGCGGCTCCGAGCCGGCGGCCGGGTGATCCGGACGAGTGGTCCTGGAGCTACATACCTGATCTTGCTCTGCGCGACCTTCGCGGTGCTGGCCACCGGCCGGGCGCGCGGCGCCGGCGCCTGGATCCGGCGTCACGTGCTGGGCGGTGCGCGAAAGGCGCGACTCGGGCACCCTGGCACGTGGGATCACCTGACGGGGCCGCGGCAGCTTCCAGCCTGAGCCTTCATCGTACTGTCGCGGGTGCAGGCTACGGTTGCGTTCTCGCCTCGCCGACCTGTCTCGTGGTCGTGCAGATCCCTGCGCGGGGCCGGGAGAACATCGAGGGAGAGCATGATGCGACCGTTGCCACATCTGAGCCTGATCCTTGCGGCTTCGGTCCTGCTGACGGGCGCGGCCGGCGCCGCTGAGCTGAAACAGGTCGGCACGATCGCGGTGCCGGGCGAGAAGCTGGCGAACTTCGACATCAGCTTCATCGACCAAGCCACGGGGCGCTACTACCTCGCCGACCGCAGCAACAAGGCCATCGACGTCTTCGATACGACGACGGAGCGCTATGTCGGGCGTCTCGGCAGCTTCGTCGGCGCCGTGATGAAGGACGGCAAGGTCGACAGCGAGGTGTCGGGCCCGGACGGCGTGTTGCTGGCCGGAAACGAGATCTGGGCGGGCGACGGGGACAGCACCGTCAAGGTGATCGACGCGACGTCCGGCAAGACGGTCGCGACGATCCCGACGGGCGGCAAGACGCGGCTCGACGAGATGGGCTTCGATCCCAAGGATCAGAGCTTCATCGGCGTCAACAATGCCGAAGACCCGCCCTATGCCACGGTGATTTCGACGAAGCCCGACCATGCCGTGATCGGCAAGATCGTCTTCCCCGACGCGACGGACGGCGCCGAGCAGCCGACCTACAATCCCGGGGACGGCATGTTCTACCTGTCGATCCCCGAGTTCGATCACGATCCCAAGAAGGGCGGCGTCGCGGTCATCGACCCTCGCTCGGGCAAGCTCGTGAAGATCCTGCCGGTCCTGAACTGCCACCCGGCCGGGCTGGCCTTCGGGCCGCACGGCGATTTCGTGCTGGGCTGCGACGCCGACGGCAAGGAGATGCCGGCCGCGACGACGATCATGAACGCCAAAACGGGCCTCGTGGTCGCCACCGTACCGGGCCTCGGCGGGGCCGACGAAGTGGCGTACAACGCCAAGAATGGACAGTACTACACCGCCTCACGCGGCAACCCGGGTGGCCCCGTGCTGGGCGTGATCGACGCCACGACCGACAAGCTCGTCGAGATGATCCCGATCAAGGGCGGAGCACCCCACTCGGTCGCGTCGAGCGAAGCCACCGGGCACGTCTTCGTGCCGGTCGGCGCTGTGGGCGGCGGCGACGGCTCGATCCACGTCTTCGCGCCGAGCCCTTGATGGTCGGGATCGTCTGACGCATCTGGGCGCGCGAGCCGGACCGGCCTGGCGATCGCGCCGTCGTCGATGAACACCTTGTCCGCGCCGCACGCGCGCAACATACCTGCGGGCCGTCGGACCGGGGGCCGTGCCCCTCGTCAAGGCCGCCGCCTTGATGGGCATGAGCGGCTCCGTTCTCCGCAAGGCCATCCTGGATGCGGGCGGGGCCGTGATGGTCGGCCACGAAGCGCTGAGCGCCCGCCAAGAGACCGATGGTGGCTGGCGAACCACGGTCAGGTCTCTCGAGAACGACTCCATCACTGAGCTTTGCTCGGACTCGCTGGTTTTGGCCGCGGCTGGTCATCAGGCTCTCGAACGTCTGTCTCGAGAGCCGGTCGCGGGCAAGCCGCTGATGCCCACCTAGGCGGGAAAGGTCGTTCAGTCGGACGAGGTGTTGCGTCTCGGAGGACTTGCCGCGATGTCCAAGCGCCTGACCGGCATCGCGTTCCCGACCATCGCGATCGTGGGCGGCAGCAACAGCGCTCTTGCGGCCTCCGGAGCGCTGTTGCAAGGCCTGCGGAGCGAGACGAGCGCTGCGGACTCCATCACGGTTCTGCATCGGCGTCCACTGCGGATCTTCTATCGGGCGCCGGA
>CAXUOD010000304.1:0-4966 GCA_964252585.1 uncultured Lichenihabitans sp.
GCGGGGGCGCTGGGGTCGCGTGGGCGACCGCCGCATAGAGCAGCACCGAGGCGGCGAAGAGCAGCAGCGGAACCGAAAGCCTTCGCCTCGGCCGGGCGGGCGGCACCGTGGAGAAGGCGCTCATCGGAACACCTCGACCGATGGCCGGCTCGCTGCCGCCCGATGGCCGACGGCCAGCGCCATTACGTCCTCCTCCGCCGCTCCTCCGTCGCAATGGCCCGCCACCCGGCCCTGATGCAGCACGACGATCCGGTCGCTGACCCCGACCACCTCGGGCAGATCGGAGGACACCATCAGGATGCCGCGGCCGCGCGCCGCAAGGTCGCGCATGATCTGGTAGATCGCGGCTTTCGCGGCCACGTCGATGCCGCGCGTCGGTTCCGCGAAGATCAGCAGCGCGGGATCCCGCGCGAGCCAGCGCGCGATCACGACCTTCTGCTGGTTGCCGCCCGACAGCAGCCTGATCTCGCCATCGAACCTGGTCGCCCGCACGTCGAGCGCCTTGAGGTGAGGGTCGAGCACACGGTCCGCCATGGCGCCCGATCCCGGCCGCCGCAGGGCGCTCGCGAAGGCCCGCAGCGTCAGGGCCGCGTTGTCGCGGATGGACTGTCCGAGGGTCAGCGCTTCCCGCTTGCGGTCGTCGGGCAGCAAGCCGATCCCCCTGACGATCCCCCGCCGGGCCGAACGGGGCGCGAGGCTGCGGCCCTCGAAGCGCATCTCGCCGCGGGTGAAGGGCGCGTCGCCGAAGATGGCGCGGGCCAGCTCCGACTTGCCCGAACCCTCGAGCCCCGCGACGCCCACGATCTCCCCCCGCCTGACCGAGAGATCGATATCGGCCAAGACCGCGTTGCCACAGCCCCGGAGATCGAGCAGCACCTCGCCCGGCGGAACGGTCGCGCGGGGCGGAAAGAATTCGGCGAGGTCGCGACCCACCATCAGCCGCACCAGACGCTCCGGCGGCATCGCGGCCGCGCGATCCGTCGCGACCCTGCGGCCGTCCTTGAGCACGGTGACCCGGTCTGAGATCGCGGCGATCTCGGGCATGCGATGGGACACGTAGACCAGCGCGACACCCTGGCCCCGCAAGCGCCGGACGAGGTCGAGGAGGCGGCTCGCATCCTTGTCGTCGAGGGCGGCCGTCGGCTCGTCCATGACCAGGATCGCGGGATCGAGGGCGAGAGCCTTGGCGATCTCGACGATCTGCTGTCCCGCGACCGAGAGGTCGCCGGCCCTCGCCTCGCTCGGGATGGCCGATCCGAGCCTCTCCAGCAGCTGGCGCGCCCCCGCCCGCATGGCGGCCCGATCGAGCACCCCGCGGCGTACCGGCTCGAGCCCGAGATAGATGTTCTCGGCGACCGAGCGGTCGGGCAGCAGGCTCAGTTCCTGGTGGATGATGCCGATGCCGGCGCGCCGCGCCTCGACCGGGTGGGCGAAAGTCACCACGCGGCCGCCGACCCGGAGGGTTCCCGCATCGGGGCGGTAGATCCCGCCGAGGATCTTCATCAGCGTCGACTTACCGGCGCCGTTCTCGCCGCAGATCGCGTGCACTTCGCCCGGCCGACAATCGAAACTCACGGCTTCCAGTGCCCGGACGCCTGGAAAGCCCTTCGAAATATCGGTCATTTCGAGTGCGGCGACGGTCGTCAACGCCTGAAGCCTCCTGGCCCGCGACGGCCGGCCTACTCGGCCGCGATGCGCTGGGGCGCAGCGAGCCGCGTGCGGGGGTCGCGGTGCATCTGACCGTCCTTCATGATCATGGCGAAGTGGTCGGGCCCGACCAGCACCGACTGGTCCTTCAGCGGATTGCCGTCGACGAGCAGCAGGTCGGCAAGGGCGCCCTCGGCGATGACGCCCAGTTCGCCCTTGTGGCCCATGAGGTCGCCGCCGACCGCGGTCGCGCATTTCAGCGCCTCGGCGGGCGTATAGCCGAAGAACTTGACGAAGTGACCGATGTCGCGGGCGTTCTGCCCCATCGGGGTCAGCGTGAACCCATAGTCGCCGCCGACGACGACGCGCATGCCGCGACGGCGCATCTCCCGGTAGGTCGCACAGGTGTGTTCGAGCTTGCGGGGCAGGCCCATGCGATCGGCGACGGCCCTGGTCAGGCCCACCACATCGCCCTCGAAGACGGAATTATGTACGAGGCCGAAGGCCGGGCCGACGATCACCTTGTCCTTGACGCCCTCGAGCATGTCGAGCGCCTCCTCGTCGGCGAAGTCGCAATGGTAGATGCAATCGGCGCCGGCCCGGACCGCGCGCTTGACCGACTCGGCGGCCCTCGCATGCACGGCCACGCGCTTGTCGAAGTCATGCGCCGTGGCGACGCCGACACTCAGCTCTTCCTGGCTGATCGAGACGATCTCGGCCCGGCAATTGGAGACGAACTCGTCGCCCGAGACATTGAACTTCACATTGTCGACCCCTTCGCGGGCGCACAGCCGAACGGCCCTGCGGATCTCGTCGACACCGTCGGCGATCATTCCGAAGCCCTCGAAATGGCCGTGGTTCTTGCGCTCGTCGCCGAGCCCGCCCGTGACGGTGATCTCCGGGCCGGCCGCCTTGTAGCGCGGCCCGGCGAGGTAGCCATCCTCGATCTCCTGGCGCACCACCACGTCGAGGCGCAGCTTGGCCGAGGCCGCCGAATAGGCCGACGTGAAGCCGTGGTTGAGCAGCAGCGTGGCATTGCGCATCGTCCGGAGAAGATGCTCCTCGGGCGGGATCTCCCCGAGATCCTGGTTTCGGTGGGGATTGACGAACGACAGGTGGCAGTGCCCTTCGACGAGGCCCGGCATCAGGAACAGGCCTTGCGCGTCGATCGTGCTGGCTGCCCGGCCTTGGTCGATCTGGTCGCGTCCGCGTGCGACGGCCCTGATGCGGTTTCCTTCGACCAGCACCTCGCCGAGATAGGGCGCGTCCTCGAGTGCATCCCAGACTTGAGCGTTTCTGAACAGCGTTGCTGTCATCCCAGGCCTCCCTCGCCTCCGCCGGTTTTCCGGCTCGCCTGCAAGTTAGACGGCTTGCGCTGCCAAATGAAGAGAGAAGATCGGGTCGAGTCGCGCCTTCGATCGCGCCGCGTTACGGAAGGATCGCCGGCACTATTGTGGGTCGACGTCGCGCGTTGCTTGCACGTTTCGGGAGCTCCCAGCCACCACAGCACGTCCCTCGGCGGCTACGCCGGGACTGCGACCAGCACTGCCGATTCGACCCACCGCGTGAACCGGTGTTGCGGCGCCGGTCGGTTCTCTGCATACGGAACGAAGGCACGAAGCCAGGGCCGCCCGCCCTTGATCGCGAAAGCTCCCTTTACCGATGTTAGAGGATGATGTTTCAAAGCCCCGCGAACCGTCTCCGGTCGGCCCCGGCGGCCGCCCGGCTCCGCTGGCACGCGGTCGCGAGTTCCTTTCGATACCGGGACCGACGAACGTGCCCGAGGTCGTGCTCCAGGCCATGCACCGGCCCGCTGTCGACATCTATGCGGACGATCTCCTCGAAACGACGGGGCAGTGCCTCCAGGATCTCAAGACCGTCTTCCGGACGGAAGGGTCGACATACATCTACATCGCCAACGGCCACGGCGCCTGGGAAGCAGCACTGACCAATACCTTGTCTCGGGGCGATCGTGTCCTGATTCTGGAGAGCGGACGCTTCGCGATCGGCTGGGGCGACCAGGGCACCATGCTCGGGCTCGACGTCGAGGTCTTGCCCGGCGACTGGCGCCGCGCCGTCGATCCGGCGGCCGTCGAGGCGCGGCTGAGAGCCGATACGACGCACGCGATCGCCGCGATCCTGGTGGTCCAGATCGACACGGCCTCGGGCGTGGTCAACGACGTTCCTGCGATCCGTGCGGCGATCGACGCCGCCCAGCACCCCGCGCTGTTCATGGTCGACGGCATCGCGTCGATCGGTTGCATGCGCTTCGACATGGATCGGTGGGCCGTCGACGTTGCCGTCACCTGCTCCCAGAAGGGGTTGATGATGACGCCCGGGCTGTCGTTCGTGGCGGCCTCGGCCAAGGCGAAGGCGGCCCACGGAAGAGCCGGTCTTCGGACCGCCTATTGGGACTGGACCGCGCGCGACCTGCCCGAGAATTACCGCAAGTTCTGCGGCACCGCGCCCGAGCACATGCTGTTCGGATTGCGGACGGCGCTGGCGCTCCTCTTCGAAGAGGGATTGGAGAACGCGTGGGCGCGCCACACCGGCCTCGCGACGGGGGTGCAGGCGGCCGTCGACGTCTGGGCCAGGGACGGAGCGCTCGCGTTCAACATCGAAGAGCCGGCCGAACGGTCGACGGCGGTGACGACGATCTTGACGCCCGGTTTCGACCCGCAGCGGCTGCGGGATTTCGCCCGAAACAACTTGGGCGTGATCCTCGGATCGGGCATCGGCGAACTCACGGGCAAGGCGTTTCGCATCGCTCATATGGGGTATGCCAACGCGCCGATGGTGCTGGGAACCCTCGGATCAACGGAAGTGGCCCTCGCGGCGCTGGGTCTGCCCCATGGCTCAGGCGGTGTTCAGGCCGCCGTGACAGCGCTTGCCCGACACTTCGGCCCGCGACGCTGAACAAGTGTCGAAACCCGCGAAGTCGGACCGCCCGACGTCGAATGTGCTGTCGCGTTGCCTTGCACGAAGGCGGCTCCCCGCCCGATTACTGCTGTGCTGATCCATAATACCATCGGCGTGATGAATTCACCCTTGTGATATACGTTCCCGTCCTGAGCCGGCCCTGAGCCTGTCGAAGGGACGCTCCAGAGCACTCGCGGCCGGCCCTGCGTGCTTCGACTAGGCCCTACGGGCCGCTCTCCGCCGGCTTCTCCAGCGGCCTCCGCCCGCCGGAGCCCCAAGTCGGCTCCGCTCAGCATGAGGTTGTAGGAATTCAATGTTCCTCATCCCGAGCCGGCCGCGGAACGCGGTCGTGTCGAGGGACGGGCCGGTGTAGGGCCGGCGCCCGGCGCGCTTCGACACG
>CAXUOD010000305.1:0-3421 GCA_964252585.1 uncultured Lichenihabitans sp.
TCAATGTGGGAACATCGAGCTTCACAGGTTACGCACCCCAAACTATCATGATGTCACATTGAATGAAGAAGCTTAAGGACCCAGACGAAAGAGACAAATATGTAACCTGAGTCAGCAACCATGTTCTCCGGCGAAAATCCTATCTGCAGGCACCTTAGGCGGATAGAACCTTCGGATTTCCGTTTTTTAAGACGCAGATTGATAAATTTTTGTTGATGATTTTATAACATACCTTTTTTATTTAACATTGTCTTTGGTTTATGCTGCGTGTTGTGATTTAAGCGATGCTTGATCCATTTCCGAAGCGGGGCATCGCTCTTCCAGATCTTCGATCACCAGACGGGCCAAGCCAACCAGCAACCGACGCTGAGCGTCATCAAGCGGCTGTCGGGCATGGTGGTCAACGACGCACAGGGCGCCAAGCTTATGGCCGCCGAAGCTGATGAGTGGTGCGCCCGCATAAAAGCCGATGCCTGCTTTCGTGAAGAGATTGTCGCTGAAGCGCGGGTCGGCCAGCGTGCTCGGCACCACGAGTGGCTCTTCGCCCTGAATGGTGTGCGCGCAGTAGGCGTCATCGCGGAACGCCTGTTCCAGCTCCACATTATGACGCCCGACAATGAAAACATCCTCGCGGCCAACCAGGGAAACGAAGGCCATTGGCATGCCGAGAACTTGAGCCGTTAATCTGGCGATGCCGTCGAGGCTTTCCGATGGTTGGACCGCCCCCGCTTTCTCGTAATTGGCTAAAGCTTCGAGACGCTCCGCTTCGATCAACACGTCGGTAGGGTTGGGTGAAGGAGGTGTCGAGGTCCCAATACGATTGCGCCCCGTGCGTTTCGCCTCGTAGAGACGCGCGTCCGCCATTGCGATGAGCGCCGACAGATCCTTTTCCTCGTCTGATGGACTTGCCGTCGCGCAACCAAGGCTCGCGGTCACCACCGCTCCGCAGTTCGTATTGCCCGCGTGGGAGATGGCGAGATGCTGGATGGCCGCGCGCATTCGCTCCGCCACCTGCATCGCGCCCCTTTCGTCGGTGCCCGGTAGGATAACGGCGATCTCTTCGCCGCCGTAGCGAGCCGTGAGGTCGCCGGGACGGCGGACGCTGCCTGCAACGGCGGACGCCACGGCACGCAGACAGGCATCGCCCTGCTGATGGCCGTAGTGGTCATTGTAGGCCTTGAAGCGATCGACATCGAGCAGTAACAGAGAAAGTGGGCTCTGGTCCCGCGTTGCTCGCCGCCACTCGCTGGCGAGCGCCTCGTCGAAGTGGCGGCGGTTCGACAGGCCGGTCAAAGCATCCTTGCGAGCCACATGCGCCAACTCAGCGTTCAGGGCCTCGAGCTTTTCTTCGGCGGCCTTGCGCTTGCTGATGTCACGCAGCACGACGATGAAGCCGCCGTCCTCACTCACGAGGCTGTAGCGCGCCTCGATCCAGACATAATGCCCGGCCTTGTGCCGCAGCCGATACGTCGCCTCCGTGTTGGCCTGCTGCGTCTGCGAGGCGCAGATCAGGACGGCGACGCCCGGCCAGTCGTCGGGATGAACCAGCTCCCTAAAACTCTGACCCAGCAGTTCCTCGGGCGCGTAGCCCAGCATGTTAGAAACAGCGGGTGACACGTAGGTCCTGCGCAGCGACCGGTCGAGCCGAACGATGACGTCCTGGGCGTGATCAGCGAAAAATCGGTATTGAGCTTCGCTGCGCGACAGCATCTCCTCGGTGCGAGCCGTTCGTTGTAACTGGCGCTTCAACCGAAGCTCCAAGGCCGCCGCTAATGCGCACAGGATCAGGAGAGCGACCGCGATAATGGTCGTCTTCCTTTGCCATACGGCGAAGACATCCTCCTCGGCGAGGGCGACGTCCATCACCAGAGGCAATTCGCCCAAATGGATGAAGCTGTAAATACGATCGATTCCGTCGATGGTCGCCGTGCCGACAAAGGTCCCCGAGGGTGACTTGAGGATTTTCTGGAAGTTTTCGCTTCTGGCGAAGCTGACGCCGATCTCCGCAGGATTGTAGGGCACGCGCATCAAGGAGATGCCGTCCGTCCGCAATAGGCCGATGGATCCGTGCGGGCCAAGATCGGCACGAGAAAACAGCTTTTGGAAGTAGGCGAGCCGCATCGTACCAACCACGACGCCGGCAAAGGATCCGTCAGCCGCCTTCAGAGAGCGGCTGAGAGCAACTACTTCGTCGCTGCCGGTCTCGGGGGATGTGAACGGCGCGCTGATGAACAAGCCGCGGTCTGAAACGGCCTTATGGGCCAGGAAATACTCTCGGTCGCCGAGAGCGGCGCCAATCACCGCCGGACGTGAGCCACGCACGACCTTGCCATCGTGGTCGAGAACCAGGATCGACCCGAGATCCTTCGCTGAGGCCGCGCCATCATAGAGCACCCGGTCTTGTAAACGCGGGCTGAGGTCCGAGAGGCCCGGCTCTGCAAGCCCGGTGGCGACGGCCTGGAGCGACATGTCATAGATTTCGATATTGCGGGCGATGTCCTGCGACAGAGCGTTGAGCAGGTTCGTCTCGCTTTTGACCGCCTGTGCGTAGGTGTTCTGTCGCAGGTCGTAGAGCGTTAACCCCGAGGCGGCGCAGAACGCGGCAGCGATCACCGCAATGGACAGGCCGAGATAGCGGACCTTCGTCCGTCCATGCCCGAAGCGCGTTGATTGAGCGCTCACCTCGGTGCTGGGATCTGTGGGCAGAGCGGAAAGGCCGAGCACAGAGTGGTTCACGCGGCGACGCGGTCCGCGGCGGATATGAGGAGCTGGCCAAACTCCATGGCCGGCATCGGTTTGCCGAAGAAGTAGCCCTGCGCCTCCCTGCAGCCGAAGGACGCTAGCGCCACGGCTTGCTCGGCAGTCTCGATCCCTTCCGCGATCACTTCCAGCCCGAGGCTGGCCCCCATGGCTAGGACGGCTTTGACGATGGCAGCGTCGTCAGGGTCGATATCCAGGTCGCGCACGAACTCGCGGTCGATCTTGAGTCGCGTCAAGGGATAGTGCTTCAGCAGGCTAAGCGAGGCGTAGCCAGTTCCGTAGTCGTCGAAGGCGATGTTAACGCCGAGGTCGCGGAGGCGTCGAAGGGGATCGATGACGCTCTCGTCGAGCCCGAGCACCGTCGTCTCGGTGATCTCAAGCTCCAGGAGATGGCTGGGCAGCCCGGTCGAGGCGAGCGCAGCCATGACATTGTCGAAGAAGGCCTCATCTCTGAGTTGGGCTGCGAATAGGTTCACTCCCACTCGAATCTGTTTGCCTCTCGCAACCGTTTCGGCCGCGAAAGAGCAGCTTTGCCGCAGGATCCAGCGACCGACTTCCAGGGCCATCTCGCTCGTCTCAAGGATCGTCAGGAAGACAGCCGGCGACAGCAGCCCACGGCGCGGATGGCGCCAGCGCAACAACGCCTCGGCTCCGACGATAC
>CAXUOD010000305.1:3521-4922 GCA_964252585.1 uncultured Lichenihabitans sp.
CCGAACTCATCAGCACCCAATCGGGCGATGAAGGCGTCCGACCCTGCGGCTTCGCGAACGCGCCGAGCAGCTTCGATGAGGACGAGATCTCCAGCCGCCATTCCGATCGTCCCGTTGACCACCTTGAAGCGATCCAGGCCTATTTTGAGGATGGTGAAACGGCCCGATGTCGACAGTGACTCGTCGATCTTTTCCAAAAACCGGACGCGGTTGGGCAGGTCGGTCAGGCGGTCGAAGTGCGTGAGATAGCGCATCCGCTCCCGGGCTTGGTGGCGTTCGGACAGGTCGCGGATGATCGATCCAACCTGCAGCTCATCGCCGTTCACCCAGGTCGCCAGCGAAAGATCGATCGGGAACTGCGTTCCATCCTGCCGTTGACCCTTGATCTCCAGGGTCTTGCCCGCGAAGCCGCGCTCACCTCCCGCCAGCACCCGCGCAATCCCTGCCTCGTACATATCGCGACATTCGAGAGGGACGATCCTCGTCAGCGGCAAGCCCAAGGCCTCGACGCGGGCGAAGCCGAACATGCGTTCCGCCGCGGCGTTCCAGAAGGATATCTTGCCGGTCTCGTCGGAGCAGATGATCGCATCGGGCGTGGTGGCTGCCATCTTCATGGCGGCACGTCTGGTGACGTCCAGGCGCCGTCGCTCAAGATGATCCATCACGACTTTTGCCAGGCCCTGAAGAACCCTCTGTTCGCGGCTGGTCAGCGGCGCACGCGGCTCGGTGTCGATGATGCAGACGGAGCCGAGCCTGTGCCCAGCCGGCGTGACGATCGGCGCTCCGGCATAAAAACGGATGAAGGGCTGCCCGGTGACGAGCGGGTTGTCGGCGAAGCGAGCGTCGGTACGAGCGTCCGGGATGACCAGAACGTCGTCGCTCACCAGAGCATGAGCACAGAACGATACGTCGCGCGAAGTCTCGGCCGTCGTGAAACCCACGCGGGCTTTGAAAAACTGCTGGTCCTGCTCGACGAAGCTCACGAGCGCCGTGGGGACGTCGAAGACATCGGACGCCAGTCGGACAACGTGGTCGAACTCAGCTTCGGGGACCGGGCCGCCCAGGCGGTAGCTCCTCAGGGCTGCGAGGCGCTGCTGCTCATCGGCTAGGAGAGGAAAGCGTCGGGGCGGCATACTGATGACCATTGCGTTCGAGTTGCTATATCCTCTCAGCAATATACTACCAACACGTTGCATTAAGATTGGAGGTTCGACTCATCGGGCCGGCCGAACCTTTGCAAGAGGTTTAGCGAAGCGTTGATGCGAAGCAGAGACCCTTGAGCGGACCTGCCTAGGGATCGACGCCGGCGTATGGTCGCTGCGGAGCTTAGGCAGTTAGGCCGAACCCTCCGTTCCGTACTGAAGGAGCCATTGGTGGAACAGAATGTGACAACACGGATCT
>CAXUOD010000306.1:0-4884 GCA_964252585.1 uncultured Lichenihabitans sp.
GTGCCGAACTGGCTCGTCTACACCAAGAGCTGGCCCGACGAGATGCCCGAGCGCGACCGCTACCAATGGGAGGATTGCGCGTTTCCGTTCTGGGACAGGATGGTGAAGCTTGCCGACGAGGTGGGTGTCGAGCGATACGCGCTCGAGAACTTCTCCGCCATGCTGGTGTGGAACCCCGAAACCCTGTTCCGCCTGCGCGACGCGGTCGGCCCGAAGGTCGGCATGAACCTCGACCCGAGCCACCTGATGTGGATGGGCGCCGACCCGATCGCCTCGGCCCGTGCGCTTGGCGCCGCGATCCATCATTGCCACGGCAAGGACACCCGTATCGAGCGTGGCCTCGCAGACGTGAACGGCCTGCTGGAACTCAAAGAGGTGACCGACGTCGTCAATCGCACCTGGAACTACGTTGCGGTCGGCGCGGGCCGCGATCTGCAGTGGTGGAAGGAGTTCTTCTCCGTGGTCCGCATGATGGGCTACAACGGCTGGGTAAGCCTCGAAATGGAGGACTTCACCATGTCGACCGAGGCTGGCATCCAGACGTCTGTCGACGCGCTCAAAGCGACAATCAGCCGATAGCGGGACAACGCGTTTTGGCCAGAACACGCGCCGCGCCTGTCGACGACGGATCGGTCCGGGCGCCCCTCGGAGCTGTTCCGACCTCGTACCACGAACTGTGCAGCTGGATCGAGCACCGCAAGGCGACCTTGCCGAAGCGGTTGAGGGAAGTAGCCGCCTTCGTCCTGGCGCATCCCGACGAGATCGCCTTTGGCCCGCTGGCGAAGCTGACGGAGGTGGCACGAATCCCGTCCTCCGCGTTCGTGCGCCTGGCGCAATCGATCGGCTATCGCGGCTTCTCGGAGCTTCAGGCCGTCATACGAACGCGTCTCGTTGCTTCCGGCGAGCGTTCGGCCATACGATCGGCTGACGACGACCTCTCCCGGTACGTGCGGAATATGCGGAACGCGCTGCAGCGGTTGGACGAGCGAACGAGTCGTTCGATGATTTCACGCGCGGGGTGCACCCTTGCCGGCGCGGAGACAGTCTTCCTGCTCGGCCAGAACGACACCGCCCTCGTGGCCCTACATATCGGGCACGTTCTGACCGCGGCGGGTGTCCGCAACATTTCGGTCTGCGCGCTTCCCGGCGCCCCGGACGCGACGCTCGCTTTCGCCTCCGCCAAGGACGCGGCCATTGTCGCGGATCTGACAACCTCGGACCGGATGACCGCCGCCCAGGTCGCCGGACTGGCAAGCCGGGACGTGCCCCTGGTTCTCCTCACCGACAGCCGCATGCACCCACTGGCGTCACCGGCCGTCCCCTGGTTCGAGGTTCTGGAAGACCTCGTGCCGGGCACGCCCAGCCACGCGCTTTTGGAGTGCCTCATTCACGCGATTGTTTCGGAAATGCGTTCCGTCGGGCGGGCACCGCCGCTGCATTCGGCGCTCTCGGATGCTAGACCTCCGCGGTCGCGACCCGAGCGCGCGACCGTCACGGCCAGGAGCCGCTGAGACGATGGCGATCACGATCACAACCGCGCCGTGCTGCTGGGGAGTCGACGATGTCCGCAATCCGAACCTGCCGTCGTGGGAGCGCGTGCTGGACGAGGCGGCGGCGGCGGGCTATGGCGGCCTGGAACTCGGCCCGTACGGCTACGTGCCGCTCGATCCCGAGCGGGTCGGCCAAGCGCTGTCGAGCCGAGGTCTCACCATCGTGGCCGGCACGATCTTCGACGACCTCGTGTCGCCAGCCAACCGCAAGAACCTGCTTCGCCAGACGGACGAGATCTGCGGCCTCGTCACACGGCTTCCCAAAGAGCCGCCATCTCCGGGTCAACGTTTTCCGACGCCGTACCTCACCGTCATGGATTGGGGCCACGACGAACGCGATTACGCGGCCGGCCACTCCGACCGGGCGCCACGTCTCGACGATGGCGCGTGGGCCTGCATGGTGGCAAACGTCCGTGCTATCGCCACATGCGCGCTGGATCGGCACGGCGTACGCGCCGTGATCCACCCGCACGCGGGCGGCTACATCGAGTTCGCCGACGAGATCGAGCGCATCGCGGCCGACGTGGCACAGGAACTGGCTGGCTTCTGCCTCGACACCGGGCACACCTACTATGCCGGCATGGACCCGGTCGCGACGCTCGAACGCTACGCCGACCGGCTCGACTACATTCACTTCAAGGACATCGACGCGGCCGTGTTCGCGGCCGTGATGGGCGAGCGCATCCGCTTCTTCGACGCCTGCGGCAAGGGCGTGATGTGCCCGATCGGCCGCGGCGTCATCGACTACCCCGCCATCAGGGCGGCCCTGAACCGGCTTGGCTATCAGGGCTTCATCACGGTCGAGCAGGAGCGCGATCCGCGCAATGTCGGCGGCAGCCTCGCGGACGTGAGGGCCAGCCGGGACTACCTGCGCAGCGTCGGATTCTAAGGTATGTCGATGAGCGAGGGCGAGCCTATGCGGTTCGGGCTGGTTGGGTACGGTACGGGCGGTCGTCACTTCCACGCGCCGTTCATGGCGGCCGCAGAAGGCGTTGAACTCTGCAGCATCGTCGCGCGCGCGCCTGCAACCATCGCGATGGTCCGGCGGGATCTGCCAGGCATCGCCATCTACCCAAGCTTGACGGAGATGATTGCGGCCGGCGGGATCGAGGCCGTCACGATCACAACTCCCCCTCACACCCGGCGTGCCCTGGTGCTGGAGGCCATCGCGGCCGGCCTCCACGTCGTCGCCGACAAGCCCTTCGCACCCGATGCGGCAGGTGGGCGGGACCTCGACCGTTCTGCCCGCGACAACGGGGTGAGGCTTGCCGTCTACCACAATCGCCGGTGGGACTCGGATATCCGTACGCTCCGCAAGGTGATCGATGATGGACGTCTGGGGACGATCTGGCGCGTCCATTCCCGGATGGATTTCGACGAGGCTTCCACGCTCGAGGCCGGGCCAACCGGCGGCTTGCTGCGCGATCTCGGCAGCCATCTGGTCGATCAGATGATCTGGCTGCTTGGCCCAGTCGCCGCGGTCGATGCCCAGCTGGACACCGTAGCCTTGGCCGAGGGTGTCACGGACGCAAGCTTCACGATCACCCTCCGCCATCGAGGCGGTGCGCACAGTCACCTCTCGGCCAGCAAGATCAACCACCTGCACTGCAGGGAGCTTCGCGCCTACGGCGACAAAGGCAGCTACGTCGCGTCCAGTACCGACGTGCAGGCGCGGTCGATCTTCGCCGGTCGCCGCCCAGCCATCGACCCCGAAGATTGGGGTTATGAACCACGATCGAATTGGGGCATCCTCCGGACGGCAGAGGGTGAAGAGATCGTGCCGGCCGAACAGGGTCGCTACCACGATTTCTATCAGGGTTTCGTGGCCGCGGTGCGCTCGGGCACCGGCCTTCCCGTGTCGGCCAACGACGCTGTCGCGGCGCTCGCCGTGCTGGATGCCGCTCGTGCCAGCGCGGCGCAAGGTTGCTCTGTTCGCCTCTGATCGGCTAAGCGGCACGTGGACGCGGTCAGCGATGCCACGACGGGCAATCTCGGCGATCCGGGTCAGGCCATGGCGGGCCTCGACACCGCGCCTGCAATCAGATTACTCCTTCCTGCAACTTGGGCGGGAATCGCTAAAAATAATACTGATCTTGACTTGCTTGTTGCGCGTTTGTCGGTAAATCAAGTTGAGTAAGCTGTTGGTGTTCTTTCTTCCTTTCAAGATACAACAATCGGTAACGTTGTTTCTGCTGCTGCGATAGCGAAGAATTCATCAATGTTCAACGGCGTTGAATCCGATGGAGATTTCGAGGAACGACCGAGCCTGTGCCGCATGAAGCCTCTCCCGCTCAGCCGGATGTCGCGCCATGTGGGATGGACATCAATGGCCGGGCCGAGGTGATGCTGGCGTACCTGCGAGCCTGTGACAGCGCTGAAGGCCGCACGGTGCCCTGGCGTGGATCCTGGCCTCAGCGACGTTCCTACGCGAGCGAAACGGTGAGACTCACGCGGTCAACGCGCTTCGCCAAGTCGAAGGATCACGAGCCGGGCGGCGGCGCTGGATCGCTGGCAGCCGGAAAAGGGCGCAACGACGCAATAACGCTTGATCACGAGCTGCTGTGATTTTGCGGCATGCTCGACTTGTATGGCGCCGCTTTTTTGCATCGGGGCCATACCTTCCCTACCCTACCCCCGACAGTGAGATTGCTGTCCACGGCGAAACGTCGACACAGCAATTTCCTGTCTAGAGAGCATGGTCGAGCCGATCCGACGGACAGGATCGAGACTTGGCGCGGCACCATGATGTGCCTCTGCGGCGACGTCGGGCCCCTAGCCGCATGCACTGTCGTCGAGAGCGGTAAGGCGGCCTTCAGATTCAACGATGGGCGGATGTCCTTGCAGGCCGTGCCCGCCTTGCCGTCCTCAAGGCGTCGAGATCTGAACTCTCGACTGCAGTCACTTCTCCGGATCGGGCGTGCCCGGCGGCCCCCACATGCGATCCCCTGCTTTTACTGCACCGTTCGAGACGTTGTGCAGAGCCTCAGGTTCGATCGCCTCTCCGGTGCCGGGAACATCACGTCCCATCTCTTCCGGCTTAGGCTTCTTCGAAGAACCGCTATCGGTACGCGCGGCTTCGCTGCTGTTAGGGTCGTCTGTCATCGATTGATCCTCCCGAGCGGTAAAACTCGGGACGGCGTCGGTTCGATCCCTGATCGCGCAGATACCCCGAGAGAGACGTCGATAGATCGGCGGACGGTTGGCACGAGCGTCGTTCAACACTCAGGCCGTCGCGGCTTCGGCATGCTTGACCAGCGCGTCCACATCGGCGAGGACGCCCAAAGGACGGCCGTGGCCATCGAAGACGTGGCCCGCACCTCCAGTCCATTGGATC
>CAXUOD010000307.1:0-4857 GCA_964252585.1 uncultured Lichenihabitans sp.
CACCGCGACATTGAGGGACCGGAAGCCGGGCCGGAGCGGAATCGTGATCCGGGCGTCGGCGGCAGCATGGACCTCGGGCGGCACACCGGCCGACTCGCGCCCGACCATGAGCACGTCCCCGTGGCGGAACGCGAAGGCGCGGTAGTCGGTCTCGGCCGCGGTCGTCAGCAGGACGAGCCGCCCCGGCTTGCCGTCCGACCCCACCGTCGAGGTCCGCCAAGCCTCGAACGCCGCATAGGACACGTGGCGCATCAACGAGACGGCATCGAGATAATCCATTCCGGCCCGCCGGAAGTGCCGGTCCGAGGTCGGGAAGCCGGCCGGCTCGATCAGGTCGGCCCCGATGCCGAGGCAGGCGCAGGTGCGCAGAAGGGTCCCGGCATTCTGAGGAATGTCGGGTTGGTACAGTGCCAGTCTCAGCCCATGATCGAACCGGAGCTTCATGGGTCGAGGTCGGCCGGGGTTCGACAGAGCGGGCTTCGGCGGACTGGACAAGGGTCGGCAAGGGTGCGACACAACGGCGAGGAACGGTCCTGGCCGGTCCGCCCCGAGGGTGTGTCGATCGCACACCCACAGCGGTGGGATCCGAGGGTCTTGGTGGCGATGGGTCGCATTGTGACGGCTCTGGGGCGGCTCTATCCCGTGCCGGCCCGGACCGTCCCGAAGCTACCCGGAGGCTTCTCGCGAACGGCGGCGTTCCTGGCGCGGAAGTGTATGGATTTTGGAGTGACTCGTTGTCGACCGCAACCGTGAACACCGGCTCCGTTACCCGCAGAGACATGCTGTTTATCGCCACGGGTGCCGTCGGTGCCGTTGGCATCGGCTCCGTGGTCTGGCCCTTGATCAGCCAGATGAGCCCCGACGCGTCCACCCTGGCGCTGGCCTCGACCGAGATCGACATCTCCAAGGTCGAGGAGGGCCAGATCGTGACCGTGAAGTGGCGCGGCAACCCGGTCTTCGTGCGCCATCGCACGCCGAAGGAGATCAAGGAATCCGAGGACACGCCGATGGCCGACCTCAAGGATCCCCAGACCGACCAGGAACGCGTCAAGAAGCCGGAATGGCTGATCGTGCTCGGCATCTGCACCCACCTCGGCTGCGTGCCGCTCGGCCACGAAGGGGCCTTCGACGGCTGGAAATGCCCCTGCCACGGCTCGGTCTACGATACGTCGGGTCGCATTCGCTCGGGTCCCGCGCCCCGCAACCTCGATGTGCCCACCTATGCGTTCCTGACCGACACCAAAGTGAAGATCGGCTGAGCCTCCCGCTCATGCCGCCACGCCAGCCCGACCGCATGCCGAGAGATCAAGAGCCATGAGCGGAGCGTCAGCTTACGTCCCCAAGAACCCGGTCCTGCGCTGGTTCGAGAGCCGCCTGCCGATCTTGGGCCTCGTCCACTCGTCCTTCGTGGTGTTCCCCAATCCGCGGAACCTGAACTATTTCTGGACGTTCGGCGGCATCCTGGCCTTCATGCTGGTCTGCCAGATCGTTACCGGCGTCGTGTTGGCCATGCACTACACGCCCGAGGCGACGCTGGCCTTCGCCTCCGTCGAACATATCATGCGGGACGTGAACTACGGCTGGATGCTGCGCTACATCCATGCCAACGGCGCCTCGATGTTCTTCATCGCGGTCTACATTCACATCGCCCGTGGGATGTACTACGGATCCTACAAGGCACCGCGCGAGGTGCTGTGGATCCTCGGCCTCATCATCTTCCTGCTGATGATGGCGACGGCCTTCATGGGCTACGTGCTGCCTTGGGGCCAGATGAGTTTCTGGGGCGCCAAGGTCATCACGTCGCTGTTCTCGGCCATTCCGGTCGTGGGCGATTCCATCACGGTCTGGCTCTGGGGCGGCTATTCGGTCGGCAACGCCACCCTCAACCGCTTCTTCTCGCTCCATTACCTGATGCCCTTCATGATCGCCGGCGTCGTGGCCCTGCACATCTGGGCGCTGCACGTCCCCGGCTCCAACAACCCCGTCGGCGTCGAGGTCAAGAGCAACAAGGATACGCTGCCCTTCCACCCCTATTTCACGGTGAAGGACGGTTTGGCCCTGGTCTGCTTCATGGTGTTCTTCGCCTATTTCATCTTCTTCGTGCCGAACTACCTCGGCCACGCGGACAATTACATCGAGGCGAACCCGCTCCAGACGCCCGCGCATATCGTGCCTGAATGGTATTTCCTGCCCTACTACGCCATGTTGCGGGCGGTTCCCTCGAAGCTCGGCGGCGTGTGCGCCCTGTTCGGCTCGATCCTGCTTCTCGCCTTCCTGCCCTGGCTCGACACCTCCCGCATCCGATCCGCGAACTTCCGGCCCGTCTACCGCGTGTTCCTGTTCGTGTTCTTCGCGACCGTGGCCGGGCTCGGCTATCTCGGGTCGCAGGAGCCTGTCGGCGGCTACGTGATCGCATCCGAGATCCTGACCTTCTGGTACTTCTTCCACCTCCTGGTCATCACCCCGCTGCTCGGTTTCTTCGAGACGCCGCGCCAGCTCCCGGCCTCTATCACCGATGCCGTCCTGGGGCCGCGCGGTGCCGGGGCGGGCTCCGGGGCCTTCGCGGCTGCCCGGTCGACCGCGAGCCCATCGGTCGACGGGTGAGATCGACTCTCGGACCAGGTGCGACTCACGGCAGAGGCTGGCGAGCATGACGCCAAGGCCTCACACTCCCCATCACGGAAGACATTGATGTCGGTTCAGTCCCATTTGTCTGCTGCGGCGCTGTTGATCGGTCTGGTGACCCAGGCCCTGCCGGCCTCGGCCCAGGACGCCGCCACAGAGAATCCCTTGCCGCCGCAACAATCGTGGTCCTTCTCGGGGCCGTTCGGCAAATACGATACGGCGCAGCTGCAGCGCGGCTATCAGGTCTATCGGCAGGTCTGCTCGAACTGTCACGCCGCGAAGTTCATGTCGTTCCGCAATCTTGCCGAGTCCGGCGGGCCCGAATTTTCCGACAGTCAGGTCAAGGCTCTTTCCGCCAGCTTCAAGGTCCAGGACGGTCCGGACGACTCGGGCAATATGTACGACCGGGCCGGGCGACCGTCCGACCCGTTCCCATCGCCGTTCGCCAACGAGCAGGCTGCCCGGGCCGCCAATGGGGGTGCTCTTCCGCCCGACATGTCGACCTTGGCGAAGGCCCGCTCCTACGAAAGCGGCGGCCTCTGGTTTCTGGTGGCGCCGTTCACCCAGTATCAGGAGGAGGGTCCGGACTACATCCATGCCATCCTGAACGGCTACAAGGACCCGCCGCCGAAAGGCTTCACGCTTCCGGCCGGCAAGTACTACAACGATTACTTCCCGGGCCACGCGATCTCGATGCCGCCGCCGCTGAGCGATGGGCTCGTCGACTACACGGATGGCTCGCCGAAGACCGCGGAGCAATATTCCAAGGATATTGCGGCCTATCTCGAATGGATGTCCGAGCCGACGCTCGACCAGCGCAAGCAGACGGGTTTCAAGACCGTCATCTTCCTCGTGGTCTTCGCCTTCCTGCTCTTCCAGATCAAGAAGCGCATCTGGGCGGGGGTCAAGGACACGAGCGGAACAGGTGGCGCCGCCACGGCGCCGCTCATGGAGCCAAAACCCCGGAGTTGATGAACGGATCCATCGACCGTCATCGCGAGCGCAGCGAAGCGAGCCAGATCATCCTGGGTCACACACTGGCGTTGTTGCTGCGAGCCTCGCAATGAGGCCGGTAGAACTGCAGTTCCAACGACGATCCGACCTTTCTAGGCTTCTTGGTCGTCCCGATCCTCGCAACAACGAACGATGAAGCTCAAGCTTACATCGTCGCGGCACGCTCTCGCGTAGCGTCCGGCTTGTGGCACCCTTGTCAGGGCGCGTAGTCGAGCGACATGGCCCCGACCCCGGCCGCCAGGTTGGCGCCGCCTTCAGTCGTCTGAACCGAGATCGGCTGCAACGAGATGCCGCCGTTCCCACCGACCAGAGCATTGGCCCCGACCCCGACGCCGAGTGTCGCGGATGCGGTCCCGCCCGTGAACTCGCCCGCCAAGGCACCAGGACCGACCGGACCGCCCAGCGACACGACATCCCAGGTCAGCTTGCTCGGACCTTGCGACCCGATATCGAGACCGAAACGGCTGATCGTACCGATATAGTGCTGGTGTTGAGCACCGCTGGAGGGCGAGAACTCGCAGTTCAAGGCGCGACGTGAGGTGACGATGAAGCCAACGCCGCCAGAAACGTTGCAGTATAATTGTCCCACAGGGCCGGCAACGGCGGCCCGAGGCGCCAGCGTGAGGGCCGCACAGCAGAAAGCGGTACAGCCGAGTGCCGATGCCATTCTTGAGACGGAATGGGGTTTCGACATTGAGTGTCCTCCTGATCTTGGATCAAGGCGCGGCCGAGGGTTTCAGGCGCCGGCGCCCCACGATTGACGTTACGCGAATAGCCGAGTCCGTACGATGGTCGTCCGGGTCCGACGAGAGCCTAACGGCGAGGTCGCGACCTTGATCCCGGCCCGGCTCCTCTCCCGCGACCCGGTCAGCGCAGACTGGCCGTGAAGCTCTGGATCTTGCCGCAGGCCTTCTCCAGCAATGCGTTCGACGTCGCATAGGAGATGCGGAAATTGGGACCGGTGCCGAACGCCGACCCGTGCACGGCCGCAACCCCTTCGGAGTCCAGCAGTTCGGTGACGAAATCCTCGTCCGTCTCGATGCGCTTGCCCGAGGGCGCCACCTTGCCGATCAGGTCGGCGCAGGAGGGATAGACATAGAACGCGCCCTCCGGCGACGGGCACCTCAGCCCCTTGGCCTGATTGAGCATCGACACCACGAGATCGCGTCGGCCCTCGAACACCTTGCGGCTTTTCGGAATGAAATCCTGCGGACCGTT
>CAXUOD010000308.1:0-4828 GCA_964252585.1 uncultured Lichenihabitans sp.
TCAGGTCGACGATCAGCTTCACCTCGTGCAGGCATTCGAAATAGGCCATCTCCGGAGCGTAGCCGGCTTCGACCAGCGTCTCGAAGCCGGCGCGGATCAGTTCGACCAAGCCGCCGCAGAGGACGGCCTGTTCCCCGAAGAGGTCGGTCTCGCACTCTTCCTTGAAGGTGGTCTCGATGATGCCGGCCCGGCCGCCGCCGATGGCGCTGGCGTAGGACAGGCCGAGGTCATGGGCGTTGCCCGAGGCGTCCTGCGCGATGGCGATGAGGCAGGGGACGCCGCCGCCTTTCTGATATTCCGAGCGCACCGTATGGCCGGGACCTTTCGGGGCGACCATGAGGACATCGATGTCGGGGCGGGGGTCGATGAGGTTGAAATGAACGTTGAGCCCGTGGGCGAACAGCAGCGCCGCTCCGTTCTTCATGTTGGGCGCGAGGTCGGCCTTGTAGATGTCGGCCTGCAACTCGTCGGGCGTCAGCATCATCACGACATCGGCCCATTTCGCGGCATCCGCCACGGCCATGACCTTGAGGCCTTCGGCCTCGGCCTTCGTGGCCGACGCGGAGCCTTCGCGCAACGCCACCACGATATCCTTGATGCCGGAGTCCCGCATGTTCAGGACATGGGCATGGCCCTGGCTGCCGTAGCCGACGACCGCGACTTTCTTGCCCTTGATCAGATTGAGATCGGCATCCCGATCGTAGTAGACGCGCATGGCCCTGGGTTTCCTGATGTTTTATGGCTTAAAGCCGCCCTTCTAAGCGGGGGTGGGACGCAGGGCAACCTGCTTCGAAGCGCGTGCGGCTCATGGCTGCCGTGCGGATCCCGCGGCGTCCGATGTCGGCAGCGATGTCCTGTAAGCGCGGGCGGAGGCCGGGGCGAAACAGGGGGATCCGCCGCCGCCCTCCTCGATGGCGACGTCGATCGCACTCGTGTCCAACGTCATCAGCGGCCGGCGTGCGCATCTTGCGCAACGCCCGGCCACATCGCGTGGTCCGTCGTGTCGAACCCGGCGCTCCTGCGCGCGAAGGCGCCGTGATCGAGGTCGTCAAGCGACCCGACGACATCGTGCTCGGCACAGGAGACGGTCGGGCCCGCACGGTCCTGCAGGAGCTCTACAGGCCGCTCTACCTGAACCAGGCGCCTGTCGTCTGGGCGTCGCGCCGTACGGCCGAACTGACCAAATGTGCGGCCAATCCCGTCCTGGCCACCACAATCACCTTCGACGCGATCGCCGTATTCTGCCCAGGGGTCATTGCCGATGGGCAGGAGGTGGCGCGGGGATCGGGCTCGACAACGGGATCGGCTTTGACGGGCGGTGAAGCTCAGGCTTCACCAATGATCTGACCCGCTCGAGTCGAGAGAAGACAGAGAGCCGTGATCTAAATGGCCTCGCGCGGCGAAGGTCACGATTGATTTGCCTTTCCAAAGCAAATCAATGCTGCTTCGCATCTTGCGTGTAAGCAGACCTGTACAGGTCTGCTTAGGCTTCGGCCTTGGCGTTGCGCCGTCGTGGCTTCTTGGCCGCGGCTTCAGTCTTGGGCATGGGCTCCGCTTCCACCACCTCGGGCTCGGGCTCAGGCTCGGGCATTTCGAGGGTCGGCATGGCGCCGGCCTTTCGGCCGAGGCCCATCGTCTTCGCCAGGTTGGACCGTGCATCGGCATAGGCAGGCGCCACCATCGGGTAGTCTTTCGCAAGACCCCACTTCTCGCGATAGTCCTGCGGCGACAGGCCGTGTTCGGAATGCAAATGGCGCTTCAGCGACTTGAAGCGCTTACCGTCCTCGAGACAGACGATGTACTCGGTCGTCACCGACTTCTTCACCGGGACCTTGGGCTGCAGGGGCTCTTTCGGCGCTTCGGGTTTCGCCCCGGTCAGGATACCGCCCAACGCGTCGTGCACGGATTGCAGCAGCGTCGGCAGTTCACCAACCGGAACGGAGTTGTTGCGAACATAGGCCGACACGATCTCCGCCGCCATTTCGATCACATTCGGATCTGGCTGTGTTTCAGACATAGACTTCACCACTCCTGCATTCACTTTGGACTATAGCGCTTTTCTGGACAGGGCAAGACGTCCCGTTTCATAATGTTGGAATTTTCAAGAGAAAAACCGCTGTGGTTGATCGTGTCTGCGGCAAGGACGCGTTACAGGCGGATGTTCACCGTTATGGCTGGCGACGAACATTTCGCTGCGCTTCGAGCCACGAATCAAAACAGTATCGATCTTGCCGGTGTAAGACGGGATGAGGGCCCGAACGGCGCAACACTCGGAAAAGGCCGTAGTGTGCCGAAACAATGAACCCCTGCGCACGGCTTTGCCGGATGCCGTGTTTCACCTCATAGTGTCCGGACGTCACCGGACGGACAACACAGGGGAGATGATGGGAGGGCAGTTTTTGCGACGACACCGAAACACCGCCAAGTTTGGTGCGTTTTGTTACGTTTTTCTTCTGTTTTTCTGTGCACCGGCGCTTCACGCGGCGGGGCCGTTCGTCCCGGCGCCGGACTTCGCAGCCGTGGGCCCAAGCCTCGGTGTCGAGGCAGCCGGGCGTCACCATGCGACGGTCGACATCGGGCGCTACCCCTGGTCTTCGATCGGCAAGCTGTTCAATTCCATCGGTGGCGCCTGCACGGCCGTCCTCATCGCGCCCGACCGGGTGCTGACCGCCGCTCACTGTCTCTACGCGTTCAGGACTCGGCGCTGGCTCAGGGCCGACGCGATCCACTTCCTGCTGGGCTACAGGCGCGGCAGCTACAGCCAGCACGTTCGCGTCGAGCGAATCAGCATCGGGCCGGGCTACGATCCCACAGACGAGGTCCGCACGGCGGCCTCCGACTGGGCCGTCCTGAGCCTTCAGGCGCCGCTTCCCGCCCATGTTCGGCCGCTCTCGGTCGCCGATGCCCCGCCGCCCGCGGGACGCACCATCGCGATCGGCGGGTTCGCTCAGGACCGCGCCTATCTCATGACGGCCGATACGCATTGCCATCTCGGCCAGCCTCTCGAGGGCGGCAAGCTGCTGTCGCACGACTGCGTGATCCGACACGGCGACAGCGGCGCGCCTCTCCTGGTCATGTCGGACGGGATCGCCAGGGCCTTCGGCGTGACGGTCGGGTTCCTGAGGTCCGAAGGGCGACAGGCGAGCATCGCGGCACCGGTCACGGCCGCGATCCTGCGGACGGCCCAGGTCCTGCCTTGAAAGAGGAGCCGCGTCACCCGCCCCGGCCAGCATGGCCGTCGACGCGCAGCCGTCCGAATGGCATCTTGGTCGGCGACCCGCCCGGCGCGGGGGGGGCCGACGAATCACCGCGAAGCCGGGCATCGAGCGGACGGCCAAGCCAACGATGACGGAGACCATCAGAGTGAGCGACGCCGCGACGGCTCCGACGCAGCCGCTTCCCAGAGCCGACGTGGTGGCGCGTCGCGAGGGAAGGCTCGGCCACCTCACGCTCAACCGCGCCGAAGCCTATAATGCCCTGACGCTCGCCATGGTTCGTATCATCGATGCGGCGCTCGACAGCTGGGAGGTCGATCCGCAGGTCGCGACCGTGTTGATCGACGGCGCCGGAGACCGCGCCTTTTGCGCCGGCGGCGATATCCGCGCGCTCTACGAGGCCGCCAGGGCCGGACAGCGGTCGGCGGTTTCGGATTTCTTTCGCGCCGAGTATCGTCTCAACGCCCGTCTGGCCCGATTTCCCAAGCCGGTCGTGAGCGCGATGGACGGCATGACCATGGGCGGCGGCATCGGCCTCGGTGCCCATGCGTCTCACCGGCTCGTCACAGAGCGCTCCGTCCTGGCCATGCCCGAAACCCGCATCGGTTTCGTGCCCGATGTCGGCGGCACGTTCCTGTTGTCCCGTTCGCCGGGTCAACTCGGGCTCCATCTCGCTCTGACGGGCGGCCGGCTCGATGCCGCCGATGCGCTGCTGTGTGGCCTGGCCGACCGCCACGTGCCCTCCGAGCGGCTGCCCGTCATGCGGGTGGCCCTGGCGCAGTGCCGGACCGAAAGCGAGATCGAGGCCTGTCTGGCCGAGGTCGCGACACCGCCGGCACCCGGCCGTCTCGCGGGCCAGCGCGACTGGATCGACCGGTGCTATGCCCCGAACACGGTCGAAGAGATCGTCGCGGCCCTGCGCGGTGCGCCCGAGCCGGAAGCCCGCGCGGCGGGAGCCGAGATCGTCGGCAATGCGCCTACGGCCCTGAAGGTCACGCTGCAGGCGCTGCGCGACGCCCGCCATCTCGGGCTCGAAGCCTGCCTCGACCGGGAGTTCCGCGTCTCGCGATCGATCACCCGGATGCCGGATTTCGTCGAGGGCGTTCGCGCCGCCGTGGTCGACAAGGACCGAAGTCCCGCCTGGTGGCCGCGGCGCCTGGAGGATGTCCACCGGGCCGATGTGTTGCGCCATTTCGCAGCGGACGGAGACGAACTTGGATCAGGCTGAGGCAAAGAGGGGCACGGTGCCCGAAAACGACGGAGGGATGTCATGACGGCGATCGCGTTCATCGGGCTCGGCAACATGGGGGGACCCATGGCGGCGAACCTCGTCAAGGCGGGCCACGCGGTGACGGGTCACGACGTCGATGGAGCGGCCCTCGGTGCGGCGCGTCTCGCGGGCGTCGAGACGGCGGCGTCGGGCGCGGACGCGGCGGCCCGGGCGGACGTCGTCATCACCATGCTGCCGGCCGGCCGGCACCTCGTCGAGGCCTACCGTGGCGGTCTCGCCGCGGCGGCGCCCCGCGGAGCGCTGTTCATCGATTGCTCGACCGTGGATGTTGCGTCCTCGCGCCCGGCCCCAGACCACGCCCGAGACCAAGGCCCAGCTGCCC
>CAXUOD010000309.1:0-4797 GCA_964252585.1 uncultured Lichenihabitans sp.
CGCCGAAGGTCATGCTCTTCGACGAGCCCACCTCCGCGCTCGACCCCGAGATGGTGAAGGAGGTGCTCGACATCATGACGGACCTTTCGGCGGAAGGGCTGACCATGGTCGTGGTCACGCACGAGATGGGCTTCGCCAAGCGGGTGGCGAACCGGATCGTCCTCATGGACCAGGGCGCCATCGTTGAAACAGGCGATCCCGAAACCTTCTTCGGCGCCCCCTCGCATGCCCGGACGAGAGAATTCCTCCACCGGATCCGGTCCCATCACTGACGAGCGGACGACATCATGCCGGACCTGTTCTATGAAATCGCCGCGAAGGCCGTTCAGGCCCGGGTGCGGATCCGCGATCACGTTTACAAGACCCCCCTGATCCCCGCCCGGAAGGCCGGCGAGGCCGCCGGCGCGACGGTCCTGTTCAAGGCAGAGAACTTCCAGCTCACCGGCTCCTTCAAGATCAGGGGCGCCACGGCCAAGATCTCCGCACAGGCTGCCGGCCGCCGGCTGATCACCGCTTCCTCGGGCAACCATGGGATCGGCGCCGCCCATGCCGCGAAGGCTCTCGGCCAGCACTTGACCGTGGTGCTGCCCGAGACCGTCGTCCCGGCCAAGCTGGAGAAGATCAGGAGCTACGGCGCTAGCGTCATCCTGCACGGCGCCGAAACCGGCCTCGCCGAGCAGCACGCGCAGACGCTGGCGGCCTCCGAGGGCTACGCCTACGTGTCGCCCTACAACGACGTCGACGTCATCGCGGGACAGGGGACGATCGGCCTCGAGATCCTGGAACAGTGCAGCCGGGTCGACAACCTGTTCATCGCCATGGGCGGGGGCGGCTTGATCGGCGGCATCGGAGCCGTGATCAAGGCCTTCAGCCCCGAGACGCGGGTCTTCGGCGTATCGGCGGCCCATTCGAAGGCGCTGGCCGAGGCCATGACGGCGGGGCGCGTGGTCGAGACCGAGCATCGCGAGACCCTGGCCGACGCCGTCGCGGGCGGCATCGACGACGATACGGTCACGCTCCCCCTGGCGAGCCACGTCATCGACCGGGTCGTGGTCTGCTCCGAAGAGCAGATCGCGACGTCCCTGAGGTCGCTCGCCCGCGACGAGACCATGATTGTCGAGGGTGCCGCCGCACTGGCGCTGGCCGGCTTCGAAGCCGTCGCGCAGGAACTGCACGGCCAGACCAGCGTGGTGCTGCTCTGCGGCGCGAACTTCGACCGCGACCGCGTCATGGGTATCATCAACGGATAACGAGGCGCGCGCTCGACCGTGGAAGCACACTCGGCGAGCGCCCTTACCGCGGCTTGCTGTCCCGCAGGTAGTTGTAGATCGTCGCCCGGCCCATCCGCAGGATCTTCGAGATGCAGGCGGCAGCGTGCCGGCCGCCGAAGGCGCCGTCGTCGGCGAGCTCGCGCACCAGGGCCTGCTTCTGCGCGCGGGTCATGTCGGCGATCGCGAGGCCGCGCTTGGCCGTCCAGCCGTGGATGTAGGCATTGATCCGCTCGTGCCAGTCCTCCTTGAACAGCGCCGCCGGTTGCGCGTCCCCGTCGGGAACGGTGGCGAACCCGGCGAGAACCTGCAGGGCCGACTGGATGTGCGACACGTCTATGTTGATGCACAGGACCGCGATGGCCCGGTCGTCGGGATCCCTGAGGATCGCGCTGATGGATTTGAGGGCCCTGCCGTCGAAGTTGATTTTCCCGTAGGGCCCGATCGTCCGGTCGTCGGACTTGAAGTCGATCTCGTGCAGCAGCGAAGGCTCGCCGACGTCTCGCTTCGAGAAGTTGTTGGCGATGTAGTTCACGGTCTCCGACCCGAGGTCGTGCAGCACGACCTCGGCATGGGGGCGTAGCAGCAGCGCGACGGCATCGCAGATCGGATGGAACGTCGCGAGCGCGTCCCGGCTGCCGGCCCGCTTCGGTGTCCGGGCGATCCGCTCCATCGATCCCCTCACCTCCCGCACGACCGCCGCATCATCGCCTCAGATCCGGGCCCGGGTGCTCCGAGGCGTCGCGAGAAGGAGGTTCGTCTCGCTTCCGGCGATGCCGGGCACATGGCGGATGCGCCTCAGAACCGTGTCGAACTCGGCCAGGGACCTGGCGCCCAACTCGACGATCAGGTCCCAGCGGCCGTTCGTGGTGTGGATGTCCGATACCTCCGGGAACTTGGCAAGCACATCCACGACCCGCTCGGCCGCCCGTCCCTCGATCTCGATCATCATCAGGCCGCGGACCGGCAAGTGGACGGCATCGGCCCTGAGGATCACCGTGTAGCCCAGGATGTGCCCCTCGGATCTGAGCCGGTCCATCCGGGTTCTCACCGTCGCGCGGGACGTCCCGAGGTCGAGGGCGAGGTCCGTGACGCTCCGCCGCCCGTCGTGCCGCAGCAGGGCGATCAGCCTGCGATCGATCTCGTCCATGCCGTTTCGACATCCTGAACTGCCGGATTGGTAAGCCGAACCTCGGCTTCTGGCAATTTACGGCATTCGGTCCGCCGTTCTTTCGTGCTGAAGTCGCGGCAAGAAGGAGGGAGTATGCTCTGCAAATTGATCGGCGTGCCGTTGCAGGACGGCGCGTCCCGACTCGGCTGCGAGATGGGACCAAGCGCCCTGCGCACGGCGGGCCTCGCCGGGGCCCTGACGTCGCTGGGGCATACGGTCCGGGATCTCGGCAACATCGCGCCGGCCGTCGCTCGCGAGATCCGGCACCCGAATCCCGCGGTGAAAGCGCTCTCCGAGATTGCCGCCTGGACGGAAGCGCTGACGGACATCGCCTACCGGGAGAGCCTGGAGGGGATGCCGATCTTCCTCGGAGGGGATCACGCCCTGTCGGCCGGAACGGTCGCCGGCCTCGCCCGCCGCAGCGCCGAAGCGGGGCGGCCGCTCTACGTCCTCTGGCTTGATGCCCATACCGACTTCCACACGCCGGACACGACGGAGAGCGGCAACCTCCATGGGACGCCGGTCGCCTATTTCACCCGGCAGGCGGGCTTCGAGGGCTATTTCCCTCCCTTGCCGGCCCGCGTCGATCCCGGCCGGATCTGCATGATGGGGACCCGCAGCGTCGACCCGTTCGAGCGGGCCGCGATCCAGAAGACCTCCGCGACCGTCCACGACATGCGGTCCATCGACGAGAACGGCGTCGCCTCGCTGCTCGCGCCCTTCCTCCGGAAGGTCGCGTCCGACGACGGCCTGCTCCATGTCAGCCTCGACGTCGACTTCCTCGATCCGTCGCTGGCCCCGGCGGTCGGCACGACGGTGCCTGGAGGGGCGACCTTCCGCGAGGCGCATCTCATCATGGAGATGCTGCACGACAGCCGGCTGACTTCCAGCCTCGACCTCGTCGAACTCAATCCCTTCCTCGACGAGCGGGGCCGCACCGCGACCCTTCTCGTCGACCTCACGGCGAGCCTGATGGGTCGCACGGTCCTGGACCGGCCGACGAGGAGCTTCTGAATGTTGAATCCCGTCGCGCTCAACACCGTCCCCTTCGTCAGCGTCGAGAATATGATGAAGCTCGTCCTGGCGGTCGGGATCGATCGCTTCCTCCTGGAACTCTGCACCATGATCGAGGAGGATTTCCGGCGCTGGAGCAGTTTCGACAAGAGCCCGCGCCTCGCCGCCCATTCGCAGGACGGCGTGATCGAACTGATGCCGACGAGCGACGGCCGGCTCTACGGCTTCAAGTACGTCAACGGCCATCCCAAGAACGCGCGAACGGGACGGCAGACCGTGGCGGCGTTCGGGGTGCTGTCCGACGTCGAGACGGGGTACCCGCTGCTGCTCTCGGAGATGACCATCCTGACGGCCCTGCGGACCGCCGCCACATCGGCCGTCGCGGCAAAATACGTCGCGCGGCCCGGCGCACGCACCATGGCCATCATCGGCAATGGTGCGCAGAGCGAGTTTCAGGCCCTCGCGTTCCGCTCGCTCCTCGGCATCGACCAGTTGCGGCTCTACGACCTCGACCGGGCCGCCAGCGAGCGATGCCGCCGCAACCTCGCTGGCTACGGCTTCGACATCGCGGTGTGCGCCTCGCCGCAGGAGGCCGTCGAGGGCGCCGACATCATCACGACCGCCACCGCCGACAAGCAGAACGCCACGATCCTGTCCGACAACATGGTCGGGGCCGGCGTGCACATCAACGCGGTCGGCGGGGACTGCCCCGGCAAAACCGAGTTGCAGAAGGAGATCCTCACCCGCGCGCGGGTCTTCGTCGAATATCCGCCCCAGACGAGGATCGAGGGCGAGATCCAGCAGATGCCGCCTGACTTCCCCGTGCACGAGCTGTGGGCCGTCATCGCCGGCGAGGCGACCGGGCGGACCAGCCTCGAGCAGATCACCTTATTCGACAGCGTCGGCTTCGCGACGGAGGATTTCTCGGCCCTTCGCTACGTGCGGCAGAAGCTGCAGGAGCACGGCTGTTTCGAGAACCTCGACTTGGTCGCCGACCCAGATGAGCCTCGAGACCTTTTCGGCATGCTGCTCCGCGCCGCAGCTTGACCCGGTCCGAGCTTCGTTGAAGCTGCTGTTCGGACCGAGCCGGCCAAGTAGCCCGAGGGTGGGCTGCGTATTCATGCTTAGGATCAGGCGCTACAGCGCAGGCGAAACCCAGATTTGGTACGCGCCGAACATCTCCAGCATGCATAGTGGCAACGCGTTTCCGACGCTTCTTACGATTAGGTATGAGCGTCCGCTCTGGCCGGGAGCCCGGCCAAAAGCAGTCGGACCGCTCTCCACCCAAGGACGAACCCGCTCTCGCGGGAGGGCTTCCTGAGAGGTAGGGCACAACTGGAGATC
>CAXUOD010000310.1:0-3258 GCA_964252585.1 uncultured Lichenihabitans sp.
GCGCGGATCGGGTCCTGTCGCCCTGTGGTCACCGAAAAGGGTCGACGCCGCCTGAAGTCTGGGCTAGCGCTCTACCCCAAATGGCCTCAGCACCTGCCTGAAACCAAAAGCTCTACGGATGCCCGACATGACACCGCGCTTCTCCCTCGCCAAGGACAAGGTCCGCGTCCTCCTGCTCGAGGGCATCAGCGAGAGCGCGGCCGCCCTGTTCGGGCAAGCGGGCTATACGAACGTCACGCGGTTGCCGAAGGCGCTCGACGGCGCGGCGCTGGCGGAGGCGCTGGACGGTGTGCACATCCTGGGCATCCGTTCACGGACCCAACTGACCGGCGCGATGTTCGAGACGGCCGACCGGCTGATGGCGGTCGGCTGCTTCAGCGTCGGCACCAACCAGGTCGACTTGGGCGGCGCGCGCGCCTGTGGCATCCCGGTCTTCAATGCCCCCTTTTCCAATACGCGCAGCGTCGCGGAACTCGTGATCGGCGAAATCGTGATGCTGCTGCGCCGGGTGTTTCCACGTTCGGTCGCGGCGCATGCGGGCGGTTGGGACAAATCCGCCACCGACAGCCATGAGGTGCGCGGCCGCGTGCTCGGCATCGTGGGCTACGGCAATATCGGCTCGCAGCTCAGCAACCTCGCCGAGGCGATGGGCATGAAGGTCATCTACTACGACACGACCGACAAGCTTCGCCACGGCAACACCGATCCTGTCGACAGCCTCGCCGACCTCCTGGCCCAGAGCGACGTCGTGAGCCTGCACGTCCCCGAAACGCCGGCTACCCACGGCATGATCGGGGCATCGGAGATCCGCGCCATGAAGCCCGGCGCCTATCTGATCAACAACAGCCGCGGCACGGTGGTGGACCTCGACGCCCTGGCCGACGCCCTGCGCGACGGCCATCTCAGGGGTGCCGCGGTCGACGTCTTCCCAAAGGAGCCGGGATCCAACGCCGAGCGCTTCGCCTCACCCCTCCAGGGTCTCTCGAACGTCATCCTGACCCCGCATGTCGGCGGCTCGACCGAAGAGGCGCAGGAGCGCATCGGGGCCGAGGTGGCGCGCAAGCTCGTCGAATACTCGGATATCGGCTCCACCGTCGGGGCGGTGAACTTCCCGCAGGTCCAGCTGTCGTCACGTACCATCGGCACGCGTTTCATCCACGTGCATCGTAACCTGCCGGGGATGCTGCGCAGCATCAACGAGGTGTTCTCGTCGCGCGGCGTGAACATCGCGGCGCAGCTGCTGCAGACCGACGGAGACCTCGGCTATGTTGTCGTCGAGGCGGATCTCGGCCGCGAGAGCACGATCCTGCTCGAGCCGTTGCGGGCCATCGAGGGCACGATCCGGGCCAGGCTGGTGTATTGAGGCAGGCCACCGTCCGGGCGCCGCGGGAACTCCATCAGCATTGATCGACCTCAACTAAGAGGATGGCCGTAGCTACCCCTCTCGTGGGACAACTGCCCCCTCAGCATCCCGGATCGGGCCGTTGCTGAGCGAGCCCAAGCTGCCGTGGTTCGGATCAAGCAGCTGCAACACGGTGCCATCGTCGAAACTCGGGCCGTCTCGAGCGATCTCGAGCAACTCGTCTTCGTCAGTTGTTGTCTGTGAAAAAATTGTCGGCTCTGACCAATCGTCTTACCTCTCTTAAGAGTCGAAAACTTGGAGATAGTTTCGACACCGTATACCTTGGATAGCTTTTTCCTCCGAATCCAGAGTAAAACGACACACTCGACCCGTCGCTCAAGCCGTCAAAATCGAAAATTCTGCCTTTTGCGACGGCTTTCCTGATATGATTCCATAGAAGCAAAGAGATGACTCCGTTGCCGCTTCCAGCGGCTCTGGTGGATAGAAGATAGTAATAGCAAACATCATCCCAAGCACAAAAGACAGATGCCTTCATAATTCCATATTTGTCCAAAGCTGCCAATATCAGGCCGCATTCGTTGACATAACATGACTCAATCAAAGCTAACATAATTCGCAAATCGATCGAGCTCATCATGTTTCTGGCGTTTATATTATTGGAGTAGAATGCTACAAAATCCTGAGGTTGAATGTCTGAATGTACGGCATAAACCTTTTGTGCATTCCTGATGACGTTACGGGTCTTATCACGCATCGTATGCCAAATCATGTCGGGATGTTTGGGAGACAACTCGAAAGTAAACTGGACAGCTGTATTGAAGCCCTCATCCTGAAAAGGAATGACGTCATCGATACCACGATGCATTTTCTGCGAGAAACAAGAGAAATGTGGCAGATCTCTAATGAGAGATCGTGTTATGCTTGCTGATCGAGAGAATCGCGTTGTTTGTCCTCCTGTACCAGGATCTATGGCGGGCCCCAAAAAATGTGTTAACGTTGGCATGCCGCTCCGATGCTGAAGCATTCTCTGGTGAGAGAAAAAAGGCAACCATCCAACTAACTTGCCATTCATGTAGCACTTTGTGCGCGACCAATTGCCTTCTGAAGCAATGTCAAGCCACCACTCATTATGGAAAACAGTCGGAGTAAGACTGTTGCGAGACAAATATCCTTCTGTTTGAACCCGATCCATGCGATTACAACTCCAGAATACTTGAATACCTATTCAACTCAGTCACGAAACTACCAAAACCACCTCGTTTAGAGATTGCAACCGATCGAGGCACTTACTTTGCTTATAAAGGTGGACAAGTGATTTAGCATGTGGCGACGAGATCGCAATCAACAGGCCACCCGTTGTTGCAAGCTTCGATTGAGCCGCGTCCAAGATTTCGGCGTCAGGTTGACCATACCGCCAGACGACCAGAAGCGGCGGGATTGATCGATGCTCCAAAGGGCGACGGTCCCTTCGGTCTTCGCACCGACGAATAGAGCTTTGATAAACTTCCACGCGTCACAGGAGGTACGCTCGCACGACCGCGCTATAAGAATCCACTAGCATTCATGTTGAGCCATCACGCCGTGAGGGAAAGTCAACCGCAGCGGATATGATGTCCATGATCAAAATCGGTGGTGGTAAGGCGGAACTGAAACTCTATAAGATACTGATCTGACACTTACAACTAGAAGACGCGTAGATATTACGAACGGAAAAGGAGATGTAGCGCATGTCACCCAAGAGACTGTGATTCAGTCAAATGGTGCCGTTCACGTGATCAACACTGTGCTGCTTCCTGGTGTCTCAAGGGAAGATGACCCCCATCACCCCCATCAGACAGATAGATTGAACGGCCCCGGCTTGGCGAACAAGCCGGGTACATCCGGCGTGTTGGGAC
>CAXUOD010000310.1:3268-4770 GCA_964252585.1 uncultured Lichenihabitans sp.
TTCTTGACCCACCCCTCGCCTTCCGCTACCTCCAGCGCCGGGCCACCTCCCCCCAACGGGAGGCTCCCATCTGAGAGGATGGATCCGACATGACCACCACGACTCCGGCCCGAAAGCCGGCCAATCCCTGCTTTTCCTCCGGTCCCTGCGCCAAGCGCCCCGGTTGGAGCCTCGAAGCGCTCCGTGACGCGGCTCTGGGCCGGTCGCATCGCGCCAAGATCGGCAAGACCAAGCTGCAATCCGCTATCGAACTGACCCGCGAGGTCCTGGAAATCCCAGCCGACTATCGCATCGGGATCGTTCCGGGGTCCGATACGGGTGCGGTGGAGATGGCGATGTGGACCATGCTCGGCGCCCGCCCGGTCGATGTCCTCGCCTGGGAGAGCTTCGGCGAAGGCTGGGTGACGGATGCGGTCAAGCAGTTGAAGCTCGCCGATACGCGAACCCTCAAGGCGCCCTATGGCGGCATCGTCGACTTTGCGGACGTCGACTTCGACCACGATGTCGTCTTCACCTGGAACGGGACGACCTCCGGTGTCCGGGTGGCGGCCGGGACCGCGATTCCCGCGGATCGCGCCGGCCTGACGATCTGCGACGCCACCTCGGCGGCCTTTGCACAGGATCTGCCCTGGGACAGGCTCGACGTCGTGACCTTCTCCTGGCAGAAGGCGCTCGGGGGCGAGGCAGCCCACGGCATGCTGGTTCTCTCGCCCCGCGCGGTCGAACGCCTGCTCACCTTCACGCCGCCCCGCCCCCTGCCGAAAGTCTTCCGTCTCGTCTCGGGCGGCAAGCTCGCGGAAGGTGTCTTCATCGGCGAGACCATCAACACGCCGTCGATGCTCTGCGTCGAGGACTACCTCGATGCGCTGAAATGGGGCCGATCGGTCGGCGGTCTCAAGGGCCTCGTCGCCCGGGCCGACCGTAACGCCGCGGCGCTCGATGCCTGGGTGCGCCGCACGCCGTGGATCGCCAATCTGGCGGAGCGGCCCGAAATCCAATCGAACACCTCCGTCTGTCTCAAGGTCGTCGATCCCGCCATCACGACGCAACCCGCCGAGGCGCAGGCCAAATTCGCCAAGGACCTCGCGACGCTGCTCGAGAAGGAGGGTGTCGCGCTCGACATCGGCTCCTATCGCGACGCGCCGCCCGGCCTTCGCATCTGGTGCGGCGCTACGGTCGAGACCGCCGACATCGAGGTCCTGACGCAATGGCTCGACTGGGCCTATGCCAAGGCCGCGGGCGACCTCCGGAAAGCCGCCTGAGGCCCAACCGAACGTCCTCGTCCGAGCACCGGGGCCGCTTGCGCCAGAGGGCGCAGACGGCCGTAGCGACGGGCAGGGGCGGCGGGCCCTTGCCACGACCACGTCCCGCGCCGGCCCGAAAAGGCTGCAGTCAGCGTTGCCGGCCATCCTTGTCGCGCCTTTCGTCTTCTCTCCCGCCCAGGATTTCCCATGGCGCCCCGCGTCCTCATCTCAGACGAACTCTCGCCCGCCGCCGTCGCG
>CAXUOD010000311.1:0-4724 GCA_964252585.1 uncultured Lichenihabitans sp.
CGGCGAGCTCGGCTTCGGGGGCGAGATCGGCATTGCCACGGGCCGCATGCACGCCCGCGGGCCGGTGGGGCTGGAGCAGCTCTGCTCGTTCAAGTACCGGGTTCGGGGCGAGGGGCAGACACGCCCGTGACGGGTGGCCCGCGGGTCTCGCCGGGCGGGCGGGCTTTGCCGGCCTGGTCGCCCGGTCAGCGGATCGGGCTTTTCGGCGGGAGCTTCAACCCACCGCACGAAGGTCACCGGCTGGCGAGCCTCACGGCCTTGCGGCGCATCGGCCTCGACCATGTCTGGTGGATCGTCACGCCCGGCAATCCGCTGAAGCGCCACGACGGGCTGCCCGACCTCGACACGAGGATCGCAGCCGCCCGGCGCATGGCCCACCATCCGCGCATCGCCGTCACGGGCCTCGAAGCCGACATCGGCACGCGCTACACCGTCGACACGGTCCGCTTTCTGAAAAGACGCTGTCCGGGCGTCCATTTCGTCTGGATCATGGGAGCCGACAACCTCCTGCAACTGCCGCGCTGGCGGCGCTGGCGCGACCTCGTCGACCTCGTTCCCGTGGTCGCGGTGGACCGCCCCGGCAGCACCATGCGGGCGCTGCACGGACGCGCCGCGTCGGTGCTGGCGCCCGGCCGCCTGCGCGAAGCCGACGCGGGGCTCCTGCCGAGCCGCCGGCCGCCGGCCTTCGTCTATCTGCACGGCCCGCGCTCCTTTGCCTCCTCGACCGCGCTGCGCGATGCCGGCCGGGGGCTCGCGCCCGCCGGCAGCGCGGCACCGCACGGCCTTGACCCTTCAGCGTAGACGCGAGGCGTCGACCGCCTTCGAACCAAGCAGCCGGTTGCTCCTCCGGTAGGCTTCGGCCATGATGGCGGCGTGCGGACCCCGGCCGGCGTCAGCGCCGTTCAACCCTCGCACCCCGGAGCTTTGGCGTGAGTCGTCCTACCGTACTGATGCCGAACCGCATGCAGCCGCTCGTCGTCGAGGCCCTCGACCGGTCCGTCGACCTCGTGAAACTCTGGGAGGCGGACGACCGCGACGCTGCCCTGGCCCGGGTTGCGCCGGTGGTCGGAGCCATTGCGGTCGGCGGCCACATCGCGGTCGATTCAACCTTTCTGAAACACTTTCCCGCTCTGGCGATCGTTTCGAATTTCGGCGTCGGCTATGATTCGATCGACGCGGCTTGGGCGGGGCAGAACGGGCTCATCGTGACCAATACGCCCGGCGTGCTCGACGAGGAGGTGGCCGATACCGCCATCGGGCTGATGCTGGCGACCGTTCGCCAATTACCAGCCGCGGAACGGCATCTCAGGGCCGGCAAGTGGCTCGAAGGGGCCTTCCCGCTCAGCCACACCTTGCGCGGGCGCACCGTCGGGATCCTCGGCCTCGGACGGATCGGCAAGGCCATCGCCAAGCGGGCCGAAGCGTTCGGCCTCGCCGTCGTCTATCACGGGCGCAGGCCCCAGGCCGACGTCTCCCATCTCTACTACCCCACACTCCTCGGGATGGCGCAGGCCTGCGACATCCTGGTGATCATCACGCCGGGAGGGTCGGAGACGCATCACCTCGTCGGAGCCGAAGTCTTGAAGGCCCTGGGCCCGGACGGTATCCTGATCAACGTGGCACGGGGCTCCGTCGTCGACGAGAGCGCTCTCATCGCAGCCTTGCAGGAGAGGACGATCCTGGGCGCCGGGCTCGACGTCTTCGCCGAAGAACCACGGGTGCCGCAAGCTTTGCTCGACCTCGACCATGTCGTGCTTTTGCCGCATGTCGGATCGGCCTCGCATCATACCCGGGACGCGATGGGCCAACTCGTGGTCGACAACATCCTGGCCTGGGCAGCCGGCCGTCCTCCCCTCACACCGGTGACCGAGACACCCTGGTCAGGCCATTACAGGGCCGGAAGCGGCTCGCCGTGACGGTATCGCGAAGGTGATCGGAATGTTGTCGACCGTGCCCGTTGCCCGCCGCCGTTCGGTCGGACTCTTGGCCTTCGCGGTCGGACTGGTTCTATCCGTGTCGCCGGGCCGGGCGGCGGGCGGGCCGCCCAGCGTGTGGGACATCGTGCTCGAAGGCGGCCATCGGCAGTGCCGGCTGACATTGCGGGGCGACAATGACGGGAAAGGCGCGCCCGTGGCGATGCCGCCAGGATGTCATCGCGCCCTACCGGCTCTCAGCGGGGTCGTGTTCTGGTCCGACAACGGCGACGGCAAGCTGCAATTGAACGATGTCAAGGGCGAGCCGATCCTCATTTTCACGGCCGAGGGTAAAGATTACACGACGACGAGCCCGCAAGGGGAGCTCTACCGCCTGATGCCCGTCAATGCCGCGAGTATCGCCAACCTGGAGAAAGCCGCTGCGTCGGCTCAAGCGGTCGTCGAGGTTGCACAGGCGGTCAGGAAGCCCGCGCCGCCGAAGAAGACCGCGGCAGCGAGCGAGAGGCCTGAGGAGGTTGCGGGCCGGTACGCGGTGTTACGCGACAAGACCCGCGACACCGGCTGCATGGTGACGCTGGACGACAAGTCGCATGGACCGGACAACACGCTCAAAGCCCGCTTGGCCCCGGCCTGTCGCGATCAAGGCATCGTGATCTTCGATCCGGTCGGCTGGCAGATCGTCAGTGGTCAGTTGGTCTTGACCGCCAGGAAAGGCCACAAGACGGAACTCGACACACAAGAAGACGGATCTTGGATGAACAATCCTAAGACCGGAAAGACGTTGTCCTTGAAACGGATCTGATCTCTTTGCCCGCTACGGTGACTGAACTTCTAAACAAGCGGGCGAGGTAACGACGGCGCGGCCTATGCAGCGCTTCCCGGTGTCTCGGCGACTATAGAGGCGTGGTCTGCGGACTGGACCGGCGTTCCGTCGCCTCGAAGTCAGACACATTTTCCTCATGAGACTCGTGGGAGCTCCGGCCCCGAGCGCTCGATTGGCTCAGATCTTGCGAGTTTCCCCAGGCGCCAAGAGACGGCTCGCAGGCGGCGAACATTGATAAGAACGAGACAACGCGAGCGAAAGGATGGCGCGGCGAACCGGAGCTTGTAGGCCATGAAACTTGTCGTTGCGACGCTTGCTAGTGTGTCACTGACCTTTCTGCCGTTGGAATCCGCTCATGCGCATGACGAATGGAGCAATGGAGATCCAGTACCGGCCTGGGTGAAAGAACAATGTTGCGGCCCTGCGGATGCCCATCACTTGAGCGCCGAACAGGTCCATGTGACGCCGGATGGTTACCGGCTCGACGGCTACACGCGCGTGATCCGGGAAGATCGGCTTTTGCCGTCTCCGGACGGAAGCTGGTGGGTGTTCTACCGCAACTACGATGATGGGTCCCAGAGTACGGTCTATTGTTTCTTCGGACCGGAACGGGGCTCCTGACGCACGAAGCTACGAGGCGAGCGACGCCGAGAGGCGCCGTCTCCGCCCTGAGCAGCAGGCGCATCGATCCATATCCGACGGCCGCAACGCTATGCTGGTGGGGTGGGAGCCGGACCCGCGTCCCGCCATGCCTGTCCCGACGCTGCGGGACGACATCATGCGGTTCGGAGCCATCATGGCCGCGCGGGATCGAAACCGAGCGTCGCGAGGCCCTCCGCCATGTGCGGCGGTACGGGCGCCGTGACCGTGACGGGGTCACGATTGGCATAGAGCGGCACGACGACCCGCCGGGCCAGTAGGTTCAAGATCAGCCCGGACGCGGCCTCGCGCGATCCGTAGATCGCGTCGCCGACGAGCGGCCACCCCGCGGCGGCGCAATGCACCCGGATCTGGTGGGTCCGGCCCGTCAGCGGCTTCAGTTCGAGCCACGTCATCCCGTCATGACGGCCCATGACGCGCCATTCGGTGGTGGCGGGCTGGCCGCCGGGATCGACCATCATCCACCAGCCGCGGGCTGCGTCGCGCCGACCGAGCGCCAGATCGATCGATCCGGCTTCAGCCTCGGGAGAGCCGTGAACGACCGCCCAATACGTCTTGCCGATGCGTCCCCCTTTGAACAGCGTGCCGAGCTTCTGCAAGGCCTTGCGGTGGCGGCCGAGTACGAGGCAACCCGACGTATCGCGGTCGAGCCTGTGCGCCAGCGCCGGCACGCGCGGCAGGCCGAACCGCAGGCTGTCGAAATGCGCCTCGAGGCTGTCGCCGCCCTTGGGCCCGGGATGGACCGCGAGGCCGACAGGCTTATCGAGCACCAGCATCAAGGCGTCGCGGTAGAGAAGGCGGGGCGTAAGGTCTATAGCGGGCACCGCACAGGGTTTATCGGAGACGCCGGGTCATGATCAACCCGGTCGACCGTGACGGAAGGCGTTAGCGATGGCCGGCGAAGACGACGAGCGCGGCGGCGGCAGGGTACCGGGATTTTTCAAACGGCTGTTCGGAGCGCCCGTCGAGGCTCCGGCTCCCATCGAGTCGCTGCCCGAGCCGGGCTTGGCCGAGGCACCGGCCGCGGAGCCGCAGGATGTCCCAGCTCCCGCGCCCATCGAGGAGATCGGGGCTGAACCCGATGCAGCGGCGTTCTCGACGCCGTCCGACGCCGAAGAGCCCGGCGCCGACGAGGCACCGCGCGGTTGGTGGGCTCGGCTCACCAAGGGCCTGTCGCGCTCCTCATCGTCGATCAAACAGGGCATCGTCGACGTTTTCGTCAAGCGCAAGCTCGACGCCACCACGCTCGACGACCTCGAGGACGTGCTGATCAAGGCCGATCTCGGGATCGCCATGGCGACCCGCAT
>CAXUOD010000312.1:0-4668 GCA_964252585.1 uncultured Lichenihabitans sp.
GGCGCGGTGTTGGGCAGCATTTCGAAAGCGCGCTGCAACACGAGCCCGAGTGGCGCATCGGCGGGCGGGATCGGGGTCGCCTTGCACGGCAGGGTCGGCATCAGCAGCAGATCGTACTCGCCGAGCGCCTTGTCGTAGGACGCCTTCAGCATGCGGGCGAGGTTCTGCGCCTTGGCGTAGAAGCGGCCGCGGTACTGCGACACGAAATACTGGCCCACCAGCATGGTAATCTTCAGCGTATCCGACAGCGTGTCGGCCCGCTCGCGCCAGGCCGCATGGGCATCGAGCAACGACACCGTGTAGAGGCCTTTCCAGTTGTAGCCCATGCCGTTGCCGAGCATCATCTGGATCTGCGCGCCCTCGCTCGCGACCGGTGTCCAGATGGCGGCGCCCATCAGATGTTCGGGCAGCGAGATCTCGGTCACTTCGGCGCCGAGCTTGCGCAATTCGGCGGCGGCGGCCCGGACCTTGGCGTCGACATCCTCCTCGCTCTGGGCGAAGCCGAACCCTTCCTTCAAAACAGCGATCTTCATGCCCTTCACGCCACGGCCGAGCGCCTGCGTGTAGGGCGCGACCTTGGGCGCGTATTGGCGCGGGTCGAGTCCGTCCTCGCCGGCCAGGACTTCCAGCATCAGCGCGTTGTCGGCGACGCTGGCCGTGATGGGGCCGGTATGGTCGATGGTGGATTCGATCGGCATCACGCCCGTATAGGGCACGAGGCCGTGGGTCGCCTTCATGCCGTAGGTGCCGCAATAGGCCGAGGGGATGCGGATCGAGCCGCCCTGGTCGCCACCGATCGCCATGTCGACCTCGCCGGCCGCCACGAGCGCGGCACTGCCCGAGGACGAGCCTCCGGCCGAGTAGCCGTGCTTCAGCGGGTTATGGACCGGCCCCGCCGCATTGGTATGGCTACCGCCCGAAAAGCAGAAATACTCGCAGTGCGCCTTGCCCATGATGGTGGCGCCGGCGTCGAGCAGGCGCGTCACGATCGTGGCGTCGAGGTTGGGCACGTAGCCTTCGAGCGTCGCGGCGCCGTTCATCATCGGCACGCCGGCGAGGCACACGTTGTCCTTGAGCGCGACCGTCTTGCCCTTGAGCTTGCCATCGGGCGCACCCTTGACCTCGCTCTTCACGTACCAGGCATTGAGCGGGTTCTCGGCCGGGGTCGGGAAACGGCCCGGCGTGCGTGGGTACTTCACCTCCGGGATATAGTCCGGCAGCGACTCCACGAGGTCGTAGGCCGCGAAGCTTCCCGCCATCTGGTCCATGAATTCGGTGACGCGCTCGGGCGACAGGCTCATGCCGAGGCTCTCGGCGATGTCGGTCATCTGTTCGAGGGTGGGGCGTGCGACGGACATGGATCTCTCCTCCGGGTCGGCTCTTTATCGGTTCAGGCCGCCATGCCGACGAGGTCGGCCACGATGGCGGGGTCTTCGAGCTGGTCGGGCCTGAGTTCGCCCGTGATCCGGCCCTTTTGGATCACGAGGACGCGGTTCGAGAGCGAGGCGATGAACTCGAGGTTCTGCTCGACGAGGATCATGGCGACGCCGGTCGTGTCGCGCAGGCGGTGCAGCGTCTCTGCGATCTCCTCGATGATCGATGGCTGAATGCCTTCCGTCGGTTCGTCGAGCAGGATCAGCTTCGGCCGGGTACACAGGCAGCGCGCCAGCGCCAGCAGTTGCTGCTCGCCACCCGACAAGGCCCCACCTTGCCGATCGAGCAGCCGTTTCAGCCGCGGGAAGACCTCCAGCGTCTCCTCGATCACGGCTGGGTTCTCCCTGCCGCCGGCCACGCAGCCCATGCGCAAGTTATCGAGAACGCTGAGCGCCGGGAAAATTTCGCGCCCCTGAGGGACGAACCCGAGTCCCAGCTTGACCCGCTCGTGCGGCTTCAGGTCCGTGATGTCGTGGTCGAGGAACGTCACACCGCCGGCCGTGGCCGGGATGAAGCCCATCAGGGTCCGCATCAGCGTGGTCTTGCCCATGCCGTTATGACCCAAAATGCCCAGGAACTCCCCGGCCTTCAGCCGGAAGTCGATCCCCATGAGGACGGGAACGCGGCCATAAGCGGCCTGCAGCGCTGCGACTTGAAGCATCGGGACCCTCAAGCCGCTTTCTTGCCGAGATAGACGTCGCGGACCCGCTGGTCGCGCATCACCGCGTCGGCGCGGTCTTCGACCAGGACCGAGCCCTGGTTGAACACGGTGATAAGGTCCGAGATCATGCGGATGAAGGCCATGTCGTGTTCGACCACGATCAGCGATTTCGTCTTGTTGATGGCCCGGATGATCTCGGCCGTACGGCCGACTTCGTCGTGGTTCATGCCGGCCGCGGGCTCGTCGAGCAGGATCAGGTCCGGCTCGCCGCTGAGGACCGTACCGATCTCGACCCATTGGCGCTGGCCGTGCGACAGGGTCCCGACGATCCGCTTCGTGCTGCCGGCGAGCGCGATCAGGTCCAGCACACCATCGACGACGGCGTCGGCCCGCCGGGCCCCATTCTTGCGGCGCGCCGCGAGCCACAGGTTTTCGTGGATCGAGAGGCCGTTGAAGACGCTCGGGGTCTGTGTCTTGATGCCGATGCCGGCCCGGGCGATGGCATGCGGCGAGGCGCCGGCGATCGATTGTCCCCGGTACGAGATGGTGCCGGCGCTCGGCAGCAATTGCCCCGTCAGCATCTTGAAGAAGGTGCTCTTGCCGGCGCCGTTGGGGCCGATGAGGCAGCGCAACTCACCGTCCGCCAAAGTGAAATCGACATTGTCGACCGCAACGACGCCGCCGAAGCGCATCGTCAGGCCGCGTGTTTCGAGCAGGGTGGCGGCCATCGTCATGTCAGGGCCTCTCGACAACGGCCGCCGCGGGGGTGACGGACTCCGCCGCCACGGCCTGATCGGCCGCGACCGCGGTTCCTCGCCGTGAGGCTTTCCCGGCACCGCCGCGCCGCCACAACGCCCCGCCGAGGCGTTCGACCGTCGGCACGACGCCCGCCGGCAGGAGCAGCACGAAGACCAGCAGGATGATGCCGAGCACGAGATTGGCGTCGAGCACCTGCTGGCCGCCGATCTGCGTCACGAGCCACTGGATCGATATGGCGCCGAGCACCGGGCCGATCAGCGTGCCGAGGCCGCCGATCATCACCCAGATGATGATCTGGGCCGAGGTGGCGAGGCCGAAGATCGTCGGGCTGATGAAGGCGCCCCAGAGGGTGTAGAGGCAGCCTGCGACCCCCGCGATGCCGCCGCCGATCATGAAGGCCAGGAGCTTGTAGAGGCGCGGGTCGTAGCCGAGCAGCGAGGCACGCGTCTCGTTCTCGCGGATCGCCACGACGACCCGGCCGAAGTGGCTGGCGAGCAGCAGCTTCAAGCCGACGAAGACGAGGATCAGGACGCCGGCCGAGAGATACCAATCCTCCTCCGGGCCGAAGCTGAAACCGGAAACAGGCAAGGTGATGCCCGGCACCGAGGGTATGCCGTTGAAGCCGCCGAGCGCCGCGGCACCGATCCTGTAGGCGTCGCCCGCGGTCGAGTTGACCACGTTGAACAGGATCAGCGTCACGGTCAGCGTGATGACCCCGACGTAGACGTTGGAGATGCGGCCGTAGAACATGAAGTAGCCGAGCAACCCGGCGAACAGCACCGGCACGGCGATCGAGGCCAGGACCGGCACCGTGCTGTCGGCGAAGTTGAAGGCCGCCACCGCATAAGCGTAGCCGCCTAGGCCGAAGAAGGCGGCCTGGCCGAACGACAGGATGCCGCCGAACCCCCAGATGAAACCGAGGCTGAGCGACAGCACCGCCATGGCGATGAAGACGCTGAGCTGCAGCAGCGAAAAGGTGTCGATGAACTGCGGCGCGAGGCCGGCCAGCACGGCCGCCACGACCGCGGCCCCGAGGGTCAGCCGGATCGACGTGAGGGCGCGGATCACAGGCTACCCCTGAAGAAACGCCCGGTGATGCCTTCGGGCAGGATGCGGATCAGAACCGTGGCGGCCACGAGCAGGATGACCTCGCCGAAGACGGGCGTCGTCAGGTAGGAGCCCATCTGGTTGATGAAGCCGAAGAGCACCGAGGCCGAGGCGGTGCCGGCCAGGATCGAGGCGCCGCCGCCCACCACCGTGATGAAGGCCTTGGCCACGAAGGCCGACCCCATGGTGGGAGCGACCCCCGAGACGGGCGCCAGCAAGCCACCCGCGAGGCCCGTGACGGCGGCACCGATCGCGAACGTCGCCATATAGACGCGGGTCGGGTTGACGCCGAGGGCCGAGGCCATGTTCGGGTTCTGCATGGTGGCGCGTGCGATGAGCCCGAACCGCGTGTAGCGCATCACGACGATGACCCCGACGAGCAGCAACAGGGCCACGAAGGCCAGGAAGGGCGTGTAGAGGTCGGATCGGTAGACACCGACCTGGAAACCGCCGAGCGGCGTCGGCACACCATTGATCGTGTTGCCGAAGATCGTGGTGACGAGCCCGACGATGAACAGGCTGAGCCCCCAGGTGGCCAGCATCGTGTCGACGAGCCGGCCATAGAGGAAGCGGATGAGGGTGCGCTCGACGAACAGGCCCACGAGCCCGACGAAGAGCGGCGAGATCACCAGCATGGAGATCCAGATGTTGACGCCGTGGTTCGTCGACAGAACCGTCGCATAGGCGCCGAGCATCAGGAACTCGCC
>CAXUOD010000313.1:0-4640 GCA_964252585.1 uncultured Lichenihabitans sp.
CAGAGCGGCCCGCCGAGCTCCTCTGCGGCCTTCGTGGCTTCGGCGGCTGACGAGATGGCGATGCCGCGCGATACTGGTACCCCGAACGCCTTGAGGATCGCCTTGGCCTGGAATTCATGCACGTTCATGAGCGGGTTCCTCGGAGCGCGGTGGTGTCACGAAGGGTGCACCCTTGTCCTTTCGGCCGCTCCCGCGACCGACTCGGGACAGGGGCTGGCTTACGGTTCAGCTCGCGAAGGCCGGATTAACGGTCTTGCAGGCCTCGATCAGCGTCTTCACGGAGTCGACCGACTTCGCGAACATCGTGCGCTCGTCCTTCGACATTTCGATCTCGAGGATCCGCTCGACGCCCTTTTCGCCGATCACCACCGGCACGCCGACATACATGCCCTTGATGTCGTACTCGCCGTCGAGATAGGCCGCGCAGGGCAGGACACGCTTCTTGTCCTTCAGGTAGCTCTCGGCCATGGCGATGGCCGAGGCTGCCGGCGCGTAAAACGCCGAGCCGGTCTTCAGCAGGTTGACGATCTCGCCGCCGCCCTTGCGGGTGCGATCCACGATCGCGTCGACCTTCTCGTGCGTGGTCCAGCCCATCTTGATCAGGTCGGGCAGCGGGATGCCCGCGACCGTGGAGTAGCGGATCAGCGGGACCATGTCGTCGCCGTGCCCGCCGAGCACGAAGGCCGTGACGTCCTCGACCGACACGTCGAACTCCTGGGCCAAAAAGTATCGGAACCGGGCGCTGTCGAGCACGCCGGCCATGCCGACCACCATGTTCTGCGGCAGACCCGAGACTTTCTGCAGGGCCCAAACCATCGCGTCGAGCGGGTTGGTGATGCAGATGACGAAAGCCTCCGGGCAATTCTCCTTGATGCCGGTGCCGACCGTCTCCATGACCTTGAGGTTGATACCGATCAGGTCGTCGCGGCTCATGCCGGGCTTGCGCGGAACGCCGGCCGTCACGATGACGACATCGGCTTTGGCGAGGCCGGCGAAGTCGTTGGCGCCCACCATGCGCGCATCGAAGCCCTCGACCGGCGAAGCCTCGGCAAGGTCGAGCGACTTGCCTTGGGGCACGCCTTCGATGATGTCGAACAGGACGATGTCGCCGAGTTCCTTCAGCCCGGCCAGGAGGGCCAGCGTGCCGCCGATCTGGCCGGCGCCCACCAATGCTATCTTCTTGCGTGCCATGCTGAAGTCGTCCCGTGATCGGAGGCCGGCGGGCTCTTGCCCGCGCCGTCCGGAGGATGGTGATCTTGGGTCCGGGTGTCTTTCCCCCAATCCGTGTTGCGACGCAAGCGTTGATCCCCCTTGGGGCCTGCCTGAAACACAGCCATTGACAGCCTTCGCGGCCCTGATCGAAGGTTCGGGGCCGTTGCAACCCTCCCGAGGATCGGTCCTTTGCTCTTTCCCTATCCCGTAGCGGTCTGCGACGTCGGAGGCACGAACTGCCGCATCTCGATCCAGGATGGACCGGAGGAACCGCTGCGGCCGCTGCCGCATCTGCTCACCGGTGACTTCCCCGGACTCGCCGAGGCGATCCAGGCCGCGACCGCGCGAGGGGGCGGCAGGCCGAAATCGGTGATCGCCTGCGGGGCCGGACCGGTGGATGGCCGGCACCTGAAGCTCACCAACGCGCCCTGGGTGCTCGACGGTCCGACGATGAGCGCCATGCTGCGGCTCGAGAACGGCCTGCTGCTGAACGACTTCGAAGCCCAAGCCTTGTCGCTGCCGGCGATCCTGCCCGCGTGGGTGCGGATCATCGGGCCCGACCTGCCGGTCGACGCCGGACCCCAGGCGATCCTCGGGCCCGGAACAGGGCTCGGCATCGCCTGTCTGGTGCAGAGCGAAGGTCGTCACGTCGCCCTGGCCAGCGAGGCCTGTCACGTCGGTTTCGCGCCGGAGACCGCGGAGGAAGAGGCCCTGTGGCCGCACCTCGAGCGGGCGCACGGCCGCATCACCACCGAGAGCGTGCTGTCGGGCATCGGCCTTGTCCGGCTCCACCGCGCCCGGCTCGCCGAGAAGGGTTCTCCGGCCTCGCCGGGGACGACGGCCGCCGATGTCGTCTCGACCGCCATCGCGGCGCCGGACAGCGAAGCGGCCGCGACCGTGGCGCTCTACTGGACGCTGGTCGGGCGCTTCGCCGGCGACATCGCGATCACGTTCAAAGCCACGGGCGGGGTCACGCTCGCCGGAGGTATCCTGCCCCGCATCGCCGATCTCGTGGACCCGATCGCGTTCAGGGCGGCTTTCGAAGCCAAGGCTCCCGTCGCCGGCCTGGCGCGCCGCATCCCGACCAGGCTGATCGTCCACTCCGATTCCGTCCTCGGCGGCATGGCGGCTCTCGCGGCCGATCCGTCGCGCTATATCCTGGATTATGCCGGCCGGCAGTGGCGCACGTGAGGCGCGTCGTTCAGGCGGCGTTCGACGTCTGCTGTTGTGTGAGCACGCCGTAGAGGCCATCCGCATCGCGCGTGGCCCGCAGCTTGGCGACGATCCGGGGGTCTCGCAGAACCCGGGCGATGCGGGCCAGGGCTTTCAGATGATCGGCTCCGGAAGTCTCGGGCGCCACCAACAGGAAGGCGAGGTCTACCGGGGCCCCGTCGAGCGCGTCGAATTCGATGGCGCGATCGAGCCGGGCAAAGACCCCGACGATCTTGGTGCAACTCGTCAGCTTCCCATGCGGGATCGCGATGCCGTTGCCGACGCCGGTCGATCCCAGTCGCTCGCGCTGCAGCACGGCATCGTAGATCTCGCGCGCTTGAAGCCCCGACACGATGCCGGCGCGCTCGCTCATCTCGTGCAGAGCCGACTTCTTGGTGTTGACGCGCAACGCCGGCAGGATCGCAGCGGCGGTGATCAGATCGGTCAAAGGCATCTCGTCTTGAGTCCATCGGCTCGCAGGCTCGTCGCCGCAACTTCCGTGCCATCCGAAAATGGAGCGGGCGATCGTCCGAGCGGCGCCCGCATAGCACGGGTCAGGGGCGCTCGGCCAATCCCCCCGCGCTTTTCGACGGGTCGATCCAGCCGATGTGGCCATCGGCGCGGCGATAGACCACGTTCAGCGCGTCGCTTTGCGAGTGGCGGAACACGAGAACCGGAACGCCCGACATGTCGAGCTCCATCACGGCCGCCGAGACCGACATCTGGCGCAGCGCCACCTTTCCTTCGGCCACCACTGTTGCATTGAAATCGGACGCGAGTTCTTCGTCAGCCGGAGCCTCGATCCTGTAGTTCTGGGCGATTTCATCGGCGCGCGACGCCTCCTCCGACCGGCCCTTGTGGGCCGCATGGCGGTCCTTGATGCGCTGCTTGTGACGCCGAAGCCGCTTCTCCAGCCGCTCCACCGCCTGGTTCATCGTGGCATAGGGGTCGTGGCCATGGCCCTCCGCCTGCAACGTGATCCCTGCCGGAAGGTGCAGGACGAGATCGGACCGGAAGCCCGAACCGTCGGGCTGGATCGTCACATGCCCCGAGGCTTCACGATCGAAATACTTCGCGATCGCCGCACCGACCTTTTCGCGGACGTGCTCCTGCAACGACTCGCCGATGTCGATGTTCTTACCGGACACGCGCAGCAACATGGTTCCCACCCCTCTCGTTGGTTCTCTCCCGGCCCAGCCCCACGCACCGTATGATGGCCGTCGAGGTCGATCGGCCATCGATTGTGTGACGGAATCTACCGCCGAGTCGGGCAGAAGTTCCAGGCCGCGGAGCCGGACGGCCGAGTGGCGGCGAGGCTTGCGGGCACCGGTCGCGGACCCTACTTCTGCCGATCATGCCTTGGCCTCGCGCTGCCGACCGAGCCGAGTAGAGCCCGAGTATCCGCCCTGTCGACTCCGCGATCCGTTTCCTCGACGGTCGAGCACCGGCGATCCGTCACGACCCTGGCGATGGCGAAAGCGATCGAGGCGGCCGAGGCATTTCGTGGTGCGACCGCCCCCAACCCGCCCGTAGGCTGCGCCTTGCTGGCTCGCGACGGGACGCTGCTGGCCGTAGCCGCCCATCGCCGAGCCGGCACGGCCCATGCCGAGGCGGCCGCCATCACACGATGCCGGGATGCCGGAACCTTGGAACAGATCGATACGGTCGGGGTGACGCTAGAGCCTTGCAATCACTGGGGACGAACGCCGCCCTGTACCGAAGCCATCCTCTCGACGCCGGCCCGCACCGTCGTGATCGGCGCCCGCGACCCGAACCCCCGTGTCGAAGGCGGCGGCGCGGAGCGTCTCGCCGAGGCTGGTCTCGCGGCCGAGTGGCTGCACGACGTCCCGGGGACCGCTGTTGCCGCACTGTCGGCGCGCTGCCTCGACCTGATCGCGCCGTTCAGCAAGCGGGCCACGACGGGGCGGCCCTGGGTCACGGTCAAACAGGCGCTCGACGCCTCCGGTTCGATGATCCCGCCTCCAGGGCGCAAGACCTTCACGTCCGAGGCGGCGCTCCGCTATGCGCACGAGCTCCGCAAACGCGCCGACGCGATCCTCACGGGTTCGGGAACGATCCTGGCCGACGATCCGGAGTTCACGGTCCGCCGCGTGCCTGACCATGCAGATCGCATCCGGCAGCTCGCCATCCTCGATCGCCGCGGGCGCATCCCGGCCGGTTTCCTTGCCGCGGCAGCGTCCCGGAAACTCGATGCT
>CAXUOD010000314.1:0-4640 GCA_964252585.1 uncultured Lichenihabitans sp.
GGCGGGCGCGGCAACGTGCTGTTCCTCGCGGTGCCCGACGAAGAGGCCGCCTCGGCGGGCGCCCGCCGTGCCGCGCCTGAACTCGGCGTCATCGCGAGCGCGCACGAGCTCGATCTCGTCGCGGCCGTCAACCTCGACGCCATCGCCGACGATGGCGATGGTGTCGAGGGCCGTGTCGTGGCGTTGGGGACCATCGGCAAGCTTCTGCCCACCGCCTTCGTGGTCGGCCTGCCGACCCATGCCGGCTACCCGCACGCCGGCGTGAACGCGGCGGTCCTGGCTGCCGCCATCGCGGCCCGCATCGAATGGGCGCCCGAGCTCGCGGACCCGGGCGAAGGCCCGAGAACGCCGCCGAGCCTCTTGAGCCTGCGCGACGGCAAGCCGGGCTACGACGTCACGACGCCCGCGACGGCCTTCGCGGCCTTCAACGTCCTCACCGTTACGCGCACCCCCGGAGACGTGCTCGACGCCTTCGACGCCCTCTGCCGCGAGGCCGTCGACCAAGCCCTCGCGGAACTGCGCGGGCGCCGAGCGGAGTTCCGCGCCTCGCCGGTGGCCGTCGACGAGGTCGCCGCCGTACCCGTCCTGCGTTTCGAAACCGTCGCGGACCACGCCCGCCGTGGCGATCCCAGGGCGGTCGCGGCTGCCCTCGACGGGCTCGACGTCACGACCCTTCCGCTTCCCGAGCGATGCCGGATCCTCACCGAACGGCTTTGGCAGGCCAGCGGACTCGCGGGTCCGGCCGTGGTGACCGGGTTCGGATCGATCCCCTACCTGCCGACGCGTCTCTCCGCTTCGCCGAACGCCAGGGTGCTGGCGACGGCCGTGGAGCAGGCGATCGCATCGGTCGGCGCGCGGCACGGCACGACCATCGGCGCCGATCCGGTGTTCGCCGGCATCTCGGACATGAGCTTCCTCGGGGAGGCCGACGAGGCTTCGCTGGCCCCGGTGGCGCACAACATGCCGGGCTGGGCCGAATGGGTGCGGTGGCCCGGACGGGGCGGCATCGCCGGGCTGCCGATCGTCAATGCGGGGCCCTGGGGCCGCGACTACCACACGCCGCTCGAACGGATCCACGTCGCCTATGGCTTCGAGGTGCTGCCCGACCTCATCGAGACGATCGTCCAGGGTGTGCTGAACCCGGGACCAGCATAGCAAGGCGTCAACTCGCGAGCCCGTAGTCGAACGCCAACTGGCGCGGCGCGTCGGGGCGCCCTGCTGGGAGCCGCCGTTCGGCCAGGGCCGCCGCGAGATGCGGGTCGACGCCGAGGTCCTGGCGGATCAGACCATGCGACCAGCGATGCCGGGATCGAGGACGGTTCCAGGGCGGAGAGTCGACCAACGGGTACCAGCAGAGACCGACGATCTCGGCGCCACCCGCCTCGGCGACCGCGATCTCCTCGAGGATGTGCCGGAACCAGTCACCCTTGGTCCAGCCTGGGTGCTGGCGATGGTGGGCGGGATGACCGTCGTGCCAGCTCGTCTCGGCCACGAGGATCGGGCGGCGATAGCGCCGCGCGACCTTGTTCAGGACTTTGCGCAGCGATGTGCGAGCGGTGTGCGGGTAGTAATTGACCCCCACGACATCGGCGAGGCCCGCCGCCACGAGGGCGTCCGTCGCCGCGAACTGCCGCTCGCCGATCCCGGTGATCGGGTCCGTGGAGAGGAACCGGACGTCGGGATGGTGCTGTTTCGCGACGCCGCCCATGGTGACGGCAAGGTGCACCGCCGCCTCGCGCGGCATCCCGCAGAGCATCGGGTAGACCGAGGGTTCGTTGACGGGGCACACCCACAACGGCGCGTCCTGCTGCGCCGCTTCGGCGACACGCCGCGCATGGGCCACGGGGTCTTCGGGCGGATCGAAGTGGTTCAGGTCCCAGATCACATCCAGGCCGGCCGCCTGGGCGGTCTTGATCCGGGCCGCGGGATCGTGACGCCAGGGCAGGCCATCGCGGGCACGGGCGAGGCCGTGCTCGCGCGCGATCCTGTAATGCTCGGCCATGCGATCACCCGGCAGGTGCCGGGTCGTGGCCAGGAGGTCGTGGCCGTTCCAGCCCAAGCGGCCGCATTCGAACCCCGCGAGGATCGCCGTCATGGGATGGGACCTTGGGCCTGCGGATTATAGGGTGTCGTGCCTTTCACCGTTCGCCGTGTCTCCTATGATGCCAGCGGCGGAAGAAGCTTCTCACCCATCCTCATCAACTCACTTGCGTCATTTCCCCACCGAACCTCATGCTGAGCCGGCGCGACGCGCCCGTGTCGAAGCACGCCGGGCGCCGGCCGTAGACCGGCCCGGCCCTCGACACGACCGCGTTCCGCGGCCGGCTCGGGATGAGGCACGTGTGGGGAACGAGTCAATCTTTCGCCGTCAGTGTAGGTCGAGCTGCCGAAGCGCCGGTTCGACCATGTCTGGTCCTCGGACGTGCTTCAAGCCATCGGCAGGCTCGACCGCGCGTCCTCCACTGCCGGCGCGCAGCCGGATTGAGGTCGAGGCACGACTGGCTTAAAGCGACGGTCGAACGGATCCGCTCGAGGTCCAGGCCGCAACGAAAGTCTCCGACCTCGTGAAGATCACGCAACTCACCCACCACGATCTCGATGGCTACGGCGCGTCGACCGTGGCCGCCGCCCATGCCGACATCGCCCGGGTCGTGCATGTGCCGCGCTATTCCGACGTGGGTCCCGTCGTGGCGGCCGAACTGCACCGCCTGTCGCGGGCCTCGACACCCGAGATGCTGCTCATGACCGATCTCGGACTCGAAGCGGTGGCCGTGAGCTTCGTCAAGGATTTCGCGGCCATGAACGCGCGGCGCGCGGTTGAGCGGCAGCACCGGCTCGTCGTGCTCGACCACCATGCGTCCTCGGTCGACCAGCTGGCCGCGCAGGGAGTGCTGCCCTCGCCGATAGCCTCGGACGCCTGGCCGGGCCTCAAGACGTTCCTGCCCGACGAGCCCGCCATCACGATCCTGATCGACGAGACGCGATGCGCCACCCGATTGACGATCGATCACCGGGACCTCTACGGCACGAAGGCGCCGGCAGCCGACCCAGCGGACGCCCTGCCGGTCCTTGTCGAGGCCATCGACGCGGTCGACCTCTGGCAAAAGAACCGGCCGATCTTCCGCCAGGCCCTCGTGCTCGACGAGGTGTTCTGGGAAAACGTGACGGGCTTCATCCCGGTCGGCCATCCGTGGCATGACGGCTTCGTGGGCCGGCTGCTGCTGGGGCTCGCGGCGCGCCTCGGCGGAGGGGCGACGCCGGCCGCCATCGAACGCGAAGCCGGCGTCCTGCGGGCGCAGGTGGTCGACGATATGCTGCGCCACGAGCCGGGCGACGATCGCGAGCAGACGACGCGCATGCGCATCGCACCGGTCCTGGCGCGCTCGCCGGACCTGTTCATGCGTCTTCCGGGTGGGGCCAAGCTGTCGTTCGGTCTCGATTCCGGCACGTTCCAGCGCGTCTCGGACGCCATCATGGTCAGCGGCGACGCCACGCTGGTGATCAACGTGCAGCGGTCCGGATCGATGTCGTTCCGCTCCAACGACGAGACGGCGCTCGACGCGGCCCGCAAGTTCCGAGGCGGCGGCCACAAGGACGCCGCGGGCGGACGGCTCGTCAGCGGTGCCGCGGCGTCGCTCGCCGATGCGGCCGCGCAAGTCGTGCCGGTGCTCGACCCGCCGAAGCCCGACCTGTCGAAGAGCCCCTTCGCGGCCCTCCAGGGGTTCAAGGCTTAGGCGGCAGGGCGGATCGCCGGAGGCGGAGGGTGAACGGAAGCGCCAGCCCACAGAGGCCGGCCATGACCCAGAAGGCGTGCAGGCCGAACCAGACGTAGAGATAGCCCGAACCGAAGGTCAGGACGGCGGACGCGATGCCGAGGGCGAAGTTGCCATAGACCGATTGCGCAGTGGCGGAGAGCCGAACCGGCACGGCGGTGCCGATGATGCGCATGGCACTGAGATGGAACAGCGCGAAGGTGAGGCCGTGCAGGGCCTGAACCGAGATCAGCGCCGGCAGCGCGGTCGTCGTGGCGAGCACGCCCCACCGCAGGATACCTGCCGCAGCGGACAGCGCGGCACAGCCCGCCGGACCCAGCCTTGCGATCAGCCAGGGGCCGATCACGAAGAAGACCAGGACCTCGGCCACGACCGACTCCGACCACAGCAGGCTGACGACCGTGCCGTCGTCGCCGGCCGCGCGCCAGGTGATCACCGCATAGGCGTCGTTCAGCGCGTGGCTGCCGATCACCAGCGACCCGATGATCAACAGCAGCCGGAAGGCCGGGATCCGGAGCAGTTCCCGGAACGTCCCTTCGGCGCGGTCCTCGGGGAGGCGCGCCGGCGCCGGCTGGGCCTCTTCCACCCGCGTCGCACATCCCGCCATGACGAGAAACAGGGCGCTGCTCGCGACGATGATGACGAAGAGTCCGAAGCGGTCGACGAGCTGTCCCGACAGAAGCGTGCCACCCACGAAGGCGGCCGACCCCGTTCCGCGCACCCATCCGTACTGGAACCCGCGGCGCACCGTCGAGGCCGAGACCGCCAAGGCGTCCGACAGCGGCGCGAGCGTCGCCTCGGCCGCGGAATGGGCCATGCAGACGAGGAGCAGCGGCACGAAACCCCAAGCCACGAGGTAGCCGGAAC
>CAXUOD010000315.1:0-4618 GCA_964252585.1 uncultured Lichenihabitans sp.
CATCATCTGCTCATGGTTGCCTTTGAGGGCGAGCCATCGCCATCCAGGCGGCGGGCGGAACGCCGGTGGTTGCGGCCGAGAAGGATCTGACGGCCGATGTCGACGCCATCCTGGCGGCCGTGACGCCTCGGACCCGCATCGTGTTCCTGGCGAACCCCAACAACCCGACCGGCACCTATCTGCCGTTCTCCGAGGTGAAGCGGCTGCATGCCGGACTGCCGCCCCAGGTGCTCCTCGTTCTCGACGCCGCCTATGCCGAATATGTCCGCAACAACGACTATTCCTCGGGCCTCGAGATGGCCGCGACCGAGCCCAATGTCGTGATGACCCGCACCTTCTCCAAGATCCATGGCCTCGCGTCGCTGAGGATCGGCTGGGCTTACGCGCATCCCGAGATCTGCGATGCCTTGAACCGCATCCGTGGCGCCTTCAACGTCAACCTGCCCGCGATCGAGGCCGGCGTCGCGGCCATGGAAGACCAGGCTCACGAGGATGCGGCGGTGGCGCACAACGCGCAATGGTTGGGTTGGCTGACCGAGGAACTGCGCGGGCTCGGGCTCGATGTCGTGCCGAGCGTCGGCAACTTCCTGCTGGTCGGCTTCCCGAAGGCGACCGGCCGCACCGCCGCCGAGGCGGACACGTTCCTAGCCGGCCACGGTCTCATCCTGCGGGCCGTCGCGTCCTACGGCTTGCCCGATCACCTGCGGCTGACCGTCGGCACCGAGGAGGCGAACCGCCTCGTGGTCGACACGTTGAAGCGCTTCATGACCGCGGAGGGCCGGCGTGGCTGACGAGCCGCAGGTCTTCGAACGGGTCGCGATCGTCGGCACCGGGCTCATCGGTTCGTCCATGGCGCTGGCGGCCCGGCGAGGCGGACGCGTCGGCAGCATCGTGGCCTATGACGTCTCGCCGTCCGTGCGGGCCCGCGTGCGGGCGCTGGGACTCGCCGACCTCGTGGCCGATCGTCCGAACGAGGCGGTGCGCGGCGCCGACCACGTCGTGCTCTGCGTCCCGGTCGGCGTCATCGGCAGCGTCGCGGCCGAAATCGCGCCATACCTCGAGCCGGGCGCCGTGGTGAGCGACGTGGGCTCGGTCAAGGCTTCCGTCGTCGAAGCCGTGTCGCCCCACCTCCCCGATGGCGTCAGCTTCGTCCCGGCCCATCCGGTGGCGGGAACCGAGTTCTCCGGTCCCGATGCCGGGTTCGCGGCGCTGTTCGAGAACCGCTGGTGCATCCTGACGCCCTGCGCGGCATCGACCGACGACGCGGTCGAGCGCGTCCGGCGCCTGTGGCTCTCCTTCGGCGCCAAGGTGGATACGATGACGCCGGCGCATCACGACCTGGTGCTGGCCATCACGAGCCACGTGCCGCATCTCATCGCCTACAACATCGTCGGAACCGCGGCCCATCTCGAAGAGGTGACGGACAGCGAAGTCATCAAGTTCTCGGCCGGCGGCTTTCGCGATTTCACCCGCATCGCGGCCTCGGACCCGACGATGTGGCGCGACGTGTTCCTCAACAATCGCGAGGCCGTCCTCGAGATGCTGGGACGCTTCCTCGAAGACCTTTCGGCCCTGCAACGCATGGTGCGCTACGGCGACGGCGACGCCCTGTTCGACCTCTTCACCAAGACCAGGGCCATCCGCCGCTCCATCGTGGCAGTGGGACAGGAGACCGCCGCAGCCGACTTCGGACGACGGGACACGTCAGCGCCGACCGGCCGCGAGGGGCCGTAGGCCGAGCGGCTCGGCCAGCCGCAGCACGTAACCATCGGGGTCGGCGACCACGAATTGTCGCTGCCCGATCTCCTGGTCACCCCTCCGGTACCAGGCATCTTCGACCGCCATGACAAGCGGCCAGCCGGCGGACGCCAGCCTGTCGAGGATCGGCGCCACGGCCGGGATCTCGATCTGAAGGTTCATGCCGTTGCCGAGCGGCGTTTCCATGGGCCGCGTGAGCCAATATCGGCTCCCGGGACGATACTCGTCGAGCATCACGTCGGCGCCGCCCAGCCCGAGATAGGCGAAGCCCTCCTCGGGGCGATCGTAACGAACGTCGAATCCCACGAGGCCGCACCAGAAGGCGAGGCTCCGCGCGATGTCCGTCACGACCAGTTCGGGAACAAGAGTGGGGATCGCGAGCGGTATCGTGGCACTCATTTCGGCTGGTCTCCGTTCAGCGCCGCCTATACCAACGGCAGGCAGACTTGACTCGTGTTACACGTCCCCCTCATCCAGAGCCGACCGCGGAACGCGGTCGTGTCGAAGGATGCTCCAGCGTCCTCGCGACCGGCAATCCGTGCTTCGACACGTCCCTGCGGGCCGCTTTCCGCCGGCTTTCTCTGACGCGCTATGCGCGCTGGAGTCCCAAGCCGGCTCCGCTCAGCAAGAGGATGAATGAGAACTTTTAGCCATTGGCATTATCAGGTGGCAGTTGAGATGTAACACGAACCGCTTTCTCGCGCGCAAGCCGAGGGGAGCGGGTCCGTCGATCGAAGCTCTTTTCAAGGGTTGCCGTTGAAGCCACATTGACGTCTCGGCCAACCAAGCCGTTCCGGAGGCTGGGCGCGTGAGAGGACGGATTTCGGATTTCACCTCCGTCGCAAGTCGATACGACGCGACCCGCCACGTGCCCGAAAGCCTGCTGACGCAGTGCTACGAATTGCTGTTGCAACGCGGCATTCTCCCCAGCGCCGGAACGATCCTCGACGCTGGCTGCGGGACAGGTCAGATCTCCATCCCTTTGGCGGCACGAGGCTTGGACATCGTCGGTATCGACGTGTCCGACGCCATGGTTCGCATCGCGTCGTCCAAGATCAGTCCCGGCCACCGAGCCCGTTACGAGGTCAACGACGTTCGTGCCATCCATTACAGTAACGACGCGTTCGATGCTGTCGTATTTTCCAAATTGTTGATGCATATCGAGGATTGGAGACAGTGCTGCTGCGAACTCGTGAGAGTATCGAAGCCTGGGAGCCATATTATCCATATCATCGACCGTGGCGTCTTCGGCGACTCGGTTGGTCGGGAATTTAACCCCCGAACCGATGAAGCGGGATATACGAGCCGTTTGCTAGGCGCTGTCACGCGGTCCGGCGAAATAGCGGAAGCCATGTGGGCGCTAGGATGCGAAACGATCACGGTCCAAGACAATCGTCTGGCGTGGGACCATTGCACGACCCGGCAACAGTCGCTGGACTACTTTGAAGAACGCTTGTTTGCCGAGTTCTGGTATCTGCCAGCCGAACTGTATGGGCGCGTGCTTGCGGAAACGAGCGAATGGGCCAAGGCACAGCCGGGTGGCTTGGACGAGCCGGAACACCTTGCAGGCTTTCTGTTGGTCGAGGCTTACAAGACCCCTCGATGATCATGTGCGACGTCGAGCGCTTGAACTCAACGCGCCCAAATAACGCCGTCGCTCCATTCGATAGTCTTTCCATCCTTGGAGAGCGTCCCCGTCTTGTTGAAGCAAGCGATCATCGTCGGCGACAGGACTTTGCCCGAGAAGGTTCCCCCGAGCTCGTTCATGCATTTCGCGACGGTCCCAACGATCTCCACGCTCGGCGCGGCGTCGGTGAGGCGGCAAAGGGATTTGCAGTGATACTCGCCCGCGATGGAGGGTTCCGCTGCCTGCGCCCAACGTGCCGGAGCAAGCGGCAGAACCACGACGAGCACCGCCAGGAGACCTGCGCGAAACACGATCATCGACCGACCTTGAGTGCACATTACACGCTGTCCGGATGACCGACTCGGTGCGGACGTGAGCGGTCGCACCCCGTCGAGCCTCCACCACCGCGCTTCGCGCAGTCCCCCTCCTCCGCAAGCGGAGGAGGATCAAGCGGGGTCGTGGTGCGCGCATCCTCGTCTGCGGAGCGGAGGGAGACCGCCTGAAAGGCAGTGGAGGAGGCGGACTGCGTGCAGCCCAAAGGCACGCATCAACCGCCGCGCGTCAAAGACGCCAGGGCCGCGAGCGTCGCGGCGGAGGTGGAGGCGGCTGCGGGGTCGGGCATCGGCCTATCGCCACTCTCGCGATCCTGATCGTCGGGAAGCCGAAACGTCGCGCTGCCCTTCACCCGTCCGCCGCGGGTCACGCGCCGCGTCTTGCCGACGGCAGAAACCTTGGTCAAGGCTGGGACGAAGAACGAGACCCCGGTGATAGCTCCGACCGACATGACACCAACTCCGTCACTGACGAGGCAACGCTACAGCGTAAGCCTTAGCCAAGCTTAAACGGCGATGCTGGCCGATCGCGGCGCCATTTCGGCCCGGGCCTCTTCCCTCGGCGACTCAGCCGTCCAACGTCAGCTTGACATGCAGCGCCGCTGCCGTCTTGACCCCGACTTGCCCATCCACGACGAGCGCGTTCGCACGCTGGAAACCCGCGGTCGCCTCGGCCGTCCCCTCACCGAAGAGGCCGTCGATCGGTCCAGGGTCGAAACCCGCCGCGGCCAAAGCCCTTTGGATCGCCATGGTGGTGCTCGCGATCATGTTCGGCGCGCCGATCGCGTAGAGCAAAAGCGGAGGGATGTAGACGAACGAGGTGTTGACGGGACCGTAGGAGAGACCCGGGATCAGCACACCCGTGTCCCAGTAGCGATCCTGCACCGTATCGGCCACGACG
>CAXUOD010000316.1:0-4618 GCA_964252585.1 uncultured Lichenihabitans sp.
TCGCTGTTCTGGTCGTCGCTGATCTTGAGGCCCTGATTGCTCGTCATGGCCGCGAGCGGCTCCAGCGTGTCGGCCTTCAAGGCTTGCGTCTTGGCGGTCTCGACCACGTCGTGCGTCGCCGTATCGTGTCCTCCGCCACCCTGAGGTGGTGCATAGCTGGCTTTCTTCTTCATCGGTCGACTCCGAACGCTGCAATGGTCGCCTAACCTCCGACCCTCGAAAAAGGTGCGACAAATTGGGTCGAACTCTGCGATTGCAGGCGGCGCTTCGGGCTCGGCGCTGCCGCATGTGGAGCGCGGCACACGGTCTCTGGCGCTTTGCTGCCTGCGCCTCTAGGCTCTTGCCATGGGTATGCCGTTTCCATTCAGTGCGATCGTCGGCCAGGACGAGATGAAGCTGGCGCTGACGATCGCGGCGGTCGATCCGGGTGTCGGCGGGGTTCTGGTGCTGGGCGACCGGGGCACGGGGAAGTCGACCGCCGTGCGGGCTCTCGCGGCCGTCCTGCCGCAGATCGTCGTCGTCGATGGTTGCCGCTACGGCTGCGATCCCGCGGATCGCAACGCGCGCTGCGACGAATGCCGCGAGGCTCGCCTGGCCGGGCCGCTCAAGCGGCGTCGAGGGGCCGTTCCCGTGGTCGACCTGCCGCTCGGTGCCACGGAGGATCGTGTCGCCGGTGCGCTCGACCTCGAGCGCGCGCTCGTGGCGGGCGAGGCCCGCTTCCAGCCGGGCCTCCTGGCCCGTGCCCACCGTGGATTCCTCTATGTCGACGAGGTCAACCTCCTCGAGGATCACATCGTCGACCTGCTGCTCGACGTGGCGGCTTCGGGCGAGAATGTCGTCGAACGCGAGGGCTTGAGCCTTCGCCATCCCGCCCGCTTCGTCCTCATCGGCAGCTGCAATCCCGAAGAGGGCGAGCTCAGGCCGCAGCTCCTCGACCGTTTCGGGCTCGCGGTCGAGATCACCACGCCGGCCGAGATCGCGGTCCGGGTCGAGATCGTGAGGCGGCGCGATCGGTTCGATACCGATGCCGAAGCCTTTGCCAAGGCTTGGGCCGCCGAGAACACCGCCCTGCGCCAGCGGATCGCCGCGGCCCGGACCCGCGTGGCCGGGATCGAGGTGCCGGAGGCGACGCTGGAGGTGGCGGCACGGCTCTGTTCCACTCTCGGCACCGACGGGCTGCGCGGCGAACTGACCTTGCTGCGGGCCGGCCGCGCGCTGGCGGCGCTCGATGGCGACCGCCAACTCGGCCTCGTTCACCTGCGGCGCATCGCACCTCTGGCGCTGCGCCACCGCCTGCGGCGCGATCCTCTCGACGCCGTCGCGTCCTCGACCCGGGTGGCGCGTGCGGTCGACGAACTGATGCCGGCGTGACGTCGCCTCTCTCGTTCTCGCCGGAGGTCCCGACGACGCCCAAGCAGGGCAACAGCTGGGCCGACGCCTGCCTGTCGGGGCGACTGATGGCCATCGACCAAAGCCTCGGCCTCGTGCTGCGGTCCGCACCGGGCCCGGCCCGCGACCATTGGCTCGCGGCCCTGTCGGCCCATCTCCCGGCCGGGGCGCCCTTCCGTCGGATGCCGGCCGGAACGCCGGACGGCCGCCTGCTCGGTGGGCTCGACCTCACCGCCACCCTGGCCAGCGGCCGGCCGATCGCCAGCCGCGGGCTTCTCGCCGAGACCGACGGCGGCGTGCTGGTGGTCGCGTCGGCCGAACGGCTCGATCCGGGTGCCGCCGGGGTTCTCGGACGGACCATCGATACGGGCGCGGTGCGGACGGAGCGCGACGGCGTCACGGCCGAGAGCCCGGCGCGGCTCGGCATCGTGGCCCTCGACGACGGGCGCGAGCCCGATGAACGTCCGCCCGATGGGCTGACGGATCGACTGGCGCTGCGTCTCGACCTGTCGGCCTTGAGCCACCGCGATTGCGGGCCGGTGCCGGACGAAGCCGCTTTTCTGGCGCAGGCGCGGGACCGGCTTTGCGGGGTCGTGGCCGGCGACGATGCGATCGAGGCGCTCTGCGAAGCCGCCGCGGCGCTCGGCATCGGCGGGCTGCGGGCGCCGCAGCTGGCCGTGAAGGTGGCGCGCGCCAGCGCGGCCCTGGCAGGACGGGCTCGCGTGACCGCGGAAGATCTCGCGGTGGCGGGGCGCCTCGTCCTCGGCCCTCGCGCCACCGCGGTTCCGGCCAAGCCGGAGACCGCCGAACCGACACCGGCGGAACCCGGGCGCGGGTCGAACGAGCCCGCGGACGCCGATGACCCCGATGCGGACCGGTCGGGGGAGCCACCCGAGGAGCAGGGCGGCGAGGGGCAGGGGCGGCTCGAAGCCTCTACGGTCGAGGCCGCACGCACCACGCTTCCGTCCGATCTCCTGGCCGCTCTGGCGTCGGGGTCCGCCCCGGCCCGCACCCCGGGAGGGGCGGGCGCGCGGCGCGGCGCGGGCCTCATGACAGGCCGAACCGGGCGCGCGGTCGGCACCCGTCGCGGCGAACCGGGCCGTGGAGCGCGGCTCGACGTGTTGGCGACCCTGCGGGCCGCTGCACCCTGGCAGGGCCTTCGCGGCCGCCTGCCCGACGGCCGGATTGAGATCCGGCGAGACGATTTCCGTATCAAGCGCCACGAGGACCGGCGACGGACCACCACCATCTTCGCGGTCGATGCTTCCGGTTCGGCCGCGCTGGGCCGCCTCGCCGAAGCCAAGGGTGCGGTCGAACTGCTCCTCGCCCAGTGCTACATCCGCCGCGACGACGTTGCCCTCGTGGCGTTCCGCGGCACTTCGGCCGACCTCCTGCTGCCGCCGACGCGGTCGCTCGTGCGGGTCAAGCGCGAACTGGCGAGCCTGCCGGGTGGGGGCGCGACCCCGCTGGCGGCCGGTATCGGTGCGGCGCTCGACCTGGCCCGCGCCGTGACGCGCGAGGGCCGCAGCCCCGTGATCGCGCTCCTGACCGACGGCCGCGGCAACATCGCGCGGGATGGCACGGCCGACCGTCCCCGCGCAACGCAGGACAGCCTCGCAGTCGCACGCCTCGTCAGAGCCGCCGCCATCGCGGCGGTCGTCATCGACGTCTCGCCGCGACCCGGCCCGCAGGCGGCGCGCCTCGCCACCGAGATGGGGGCCGGCTACGTGCCGTTGCCGCACGCCGACGCCGGTGCGATCGCCGGTGCCGTCATGGCGGCGGCCGAACCGCCGAGAGGACGCACGTGAGCGACCGCCTGCAATGGCGTCGGGATGGGCGCGACTGGCCCAACCGGGCTTTCAGCCGCTTCGTCCGAGCGGGCGGGATCGATTGGCATGTTCAACGGATGGGGCAGGGGCCGAAGCTTCTCTTGCTGCACGGCACCGCGGCCTCGACCCACTCGTTTCGCGCCTTGGCGCCGCTGCTCGCCCCGAATTTCACGCTGCTGATTCCGGACCTGCCGGGCCACGCCTTCACGGACACACCCGGCGAGGCTCTGACGCTGCCCGCGATGCGGGACCTCGTCTCGGACCTTCTGGCCGAACTCGCCTTCGCGCCTGACCTGGTGGCCGGTCACTCGGCAGGCGCCGCCATCCTGGTCCGCATGGCGCTCGACCGGGGTTTCGCGCCGCGCAGGATCGTCAGCCTCAACGGGGCTCTGCTGCCGTTCCCCGGCGTCACGGGGCAGGTGGCGCCCTCGCTGGCGCGGCTGCTCTTCGTGAACCCGATCGCGCCGCGGGTCTTCGCTTTCTTTGCGGGCGATGAATCCGTGAAGCGGCTGATCGGCAATATGGGATCCAAGATCGACCGCGACGGCGTGGGCTTCTATCGGAGGCTCATGGGCAACCCGGCCCATGTCGCCGGAGCGCTCGGCATGATGGCGCGATGGGATCTCGACGGCCTCGCCCGCGACCTGCCGGGCTTGACCGTGCCGCTGACGCTCGTGACGGCCGCCAACGACCGGGCGGTACCGCCCGACACGGCCGCGCGCGTTAAGGCGCTTCTCCCCTCGGCCGAAGTCAGGAGCCTGCGCGGCGTCGGGCACCTCGCGCACGAGGAAAAGCCCGCGATGATCGCGGATCTGATCATCGAACTCGCGCGGCGCGACGGGGTGCTGCAAGGGCCCTAGGAGGGCCACCTTTTAAAATTTCTCGACCTCGTCACTTTGACCTTTGTACATTTATGCACCAGTTTGGGTGTCGATCTGGCAGGGTCGGAGAATGAAGCGTGAACAGCTCATTCGAGCCCTTCGGAAGTACGCGAGGAAGAGAGACATTTCATTCGCTTCTGAAAGATTGCGGCAAGGGCGGACATTACCTTGTAGCGGTCGGATCCAAGCGAACGATCCTACAAGCGACCCGGAGGCCCGGTAAGGTGGAGCGAGCTCTGAAGCAACTCGAAATCGACATCGGCGACGTCTGAGCCAGTCGATCGAACCCATCTTTGGAACGCTGCCGGTTTTCCGTGCGAGGCTTGCTTCCCGGCCAAATGCAAAGTCGCGGCTCATGAAGACCTGGGTTTTCGGAGTTGCCGTCCGGCACGAAGCCGGGGAGTATGTCGCCAGGGTGCGCGACGTGCCGGAGGCTTTGATCTCGGAGGACAGCAAAATTGAAGCTTTGGCATCGGTGGCCAGCGCCATCGAGTTATCGATCCGGTTTCGCATGAAGAA
>CAXUOD010000317.1:0-4611 GCA_964252585.1 uncultured Lichenihabitans sp.
GCCGCCGCCGAGGTTGAAGGCCTGGCCGGCGACCCGGTCGATCTGGCGCCAGCACCCGAGGTAGGCGTCGACGGCGTCGTCGACGTCGAGGATGTCGCGGACCTGGCACCCGTCGCCGAACAGGCTGACGGTGTCCCGCTTCAGGGCGGAGATGGCGAAATGCGCCACCCAGCCCTGGTCTTCGGTGCCCATCTGACGTGGCCCGTAGATGCAGCTCATCCGCAGCACGGCCGTCGGCACGCCGAAGCTCCGGGCGTAATCGAGCACATATTGGTCGGCTGCTCCCTTGGAGCAGCCATAGGGTGTGTGGAAATCGAGCCGCCTCGTCTCGCCGACGCCGCTGCGCAGCGCCGGATCGACCGGGACATAGGCATCGTTGGTCAGGGACAAGGCGACGTCGGCCAGGTCGCCGTAGACCTTGTTGGTGGAGGCGAAGATGAGCGGCACCGGCGTGCCGCGCCGTCGCAAGGCGTCGAGCAACGTCACGGTCGAGCGGACATTGATGTCGAAATCCTCGAGCGGCTCCACCATGCTGGTCGTGACCGCGACCTGGGCCGCGAAGTGGAACACGGCGTCCGCGGCGGCCGCTGCGCGGGAGAGCGCCTCGCTGTCGCGGATATCGGCCACGATGGCGGTCACGGCCTCGCCGTGGCGGGACGTCAACCAATCGAGGTTGCGGGCAACGCCCGGTCGCGACAATGCGTCGTAGACCGTGACGTGGTGGCCCTCGGCGAGCAGGCGGTCCGACAGATTCGATCCGATGAAGCCCGCGCCGCCCGTGACGAGGATCCGGGCCGGCCGATCTGCCGTGCCGATTGCCGTCACGCCACGAGGCCGCGGGCTTCGAGCTCGCGACGGGCGTCGCCCACGCGGTCGATGGCCTCCTGGCGGGCCACCCATTCGGCGAGTTCGGCGAGGCCGTGGCGGAAGTCGGCCTGCGGCTCGTAGCCGAGGTCCTCGCAGATCGCGTCTATGTCCGGGATGCAATGGCGGATGTCGCCCGCCCGCGCCTTGGCGGCGATTTCGGGCGGCAGATCCTTGCGGTTCATGGCCTCGGCGAGAAGCGTCGCGACCTCCGCGACCGTGCGGTCCTCTCCCGATCCGACATTGTAGACGCGGCCGGCCGCCTTCGGGTGGTTGAGCGCCAGGAGGAAGGCTCGGGCGACCTCGGCCACGGGGACGAAGTCGCGGCGCTGCTGCCCGTCCTCGAAGATGACAGGCGGCTTGCCGTTGTGGATCCGCGACGCGAAGATGGCCAGCACGCCCGTATAGGGGTTCGAGAGCGCCTGGCCGGGGCCGTAGGCGTTCCACATCCTGAGCGCCACGCCCTCCATGCCATAGGCCGGAGCCAGCGTCAGGGTGAGACGCTCCTGGGTATATTTCGTGATCGCATAGACGGAGGCGAGCGTTGGCCGCTTCCATTCGGGGGTCGGCGCGGGTTCGAGCGGGCGCCCCTCCGGGTCGAGCGGGTCCCACGTGCCGTCGGGGTTGCGGGAGCCGCGCAGGACATCCTCGTAGAGCTTGCCGTCGCGGTCACGGTAGAGGCCCTCGCCGTAGATGCTCATCGACGAGGCCACGACGACGCGCCTGACGGGCTGGTCGATCAATTGCTGGAACAGCATCGCGGTCCCGAGGTCGTTGACCGACACATACCGGTCGACCGCATACATGCTCTGCCCGACGCCGACCTCGGCCGCGAGATGCACGACCTTGTCGACACCCTGGAGCGCTCGCGCCACGGCATCGCCGTCGCGGACATCGCCCTCTTGGACCTCGACGTCGGGGCCGAGGTCGTCGAGCGCGGAGCGATCCGCATGAACCTGTCCGATCAGGGCATCCAGCACGCGGACCCGGTCACCCTTGTCGAGCAGCGCCTTGGCGAGATGGCGACCGATGAAACCGGCCCCGCCGGTGATCAGAACCCTGTCGGCCATACGCTGGAACACTCCTCAACGCAGCAATTGTAACCTGTCTTCCGACAAACCAGAAAATCATGCCACTCGGAAGTCTTAATCGGACCTTTCAAGAGTCCAGTCGCCGTTCCAGAGCGTGTCATGCCAACGGCGGGACGAGGATGCGTGAGACCTTTCCGCCGTCAGCATCGGATCGTTGTCTAAGCTGGAGCTTTGCCAGCCACGATCGCCAGGCGCGATGCGACGCAGCAGCCGGCGTGTGACCCAGCATGACGCCGGATCCTGCCACGCTCCGCTCGCGATGGCGGTCGTTGATCCTCTTTGCTTCGAAAACCGGCTGACTGTCAGACCGGAAGGCTGGCCCGAAGGGTGATGGGCGGGGCTGCCCCACCCATCGCGGTGCGTCAGGCCGCTTCGGCCGCTGCCGCTGCCGCTGCGCGCTCCTGCGCCTTCTTCTTCGGCTGAGCCTTGACCGGGTTGCTGCGGACGGGCTTCTCGCCGACGCCGATGGAAGCGAGAAGGCGCAGAACGCGGTCGGTCGGCTGGGCGCCCTTGGCGATCCAGGCCTTGGCCTTTTCCGCGTCGAGCACCAAGCGGTTCGTGTCCTCGCTCGGCTTCAGGGGATCGAAGGTGCCGATGTTCTCGACGAAGCGGCCATCGCGCGGCGCGCGGGCATCGGCTACGACGATGCGGTAGAACGGACGCTTCTTGGCGCCCCAGCGGGACAGGCGGATCTTCAGAGCCATGGTTCAGTTCCTTTCAGAGAGGGCAGGGGTTGGTTCTTCATCGCCGTTGCGTTGAATGAGGCGGTCGATGTCGCCCATGGGGTCTTCGGAGAGCCCTTGCGACGTATAGACCTCGACGTCGACCGAGCCGTCCTCGAGGACGTCGATCTCCCAGTAGTGACCGGGTTCGTTGACGAGCAGCGACATGGCGTCGTCGCGGTAGGCCGCCGAGGTGAAGCTGAGGTCGGCCTTCTGGAGGCGCTCGCGGAGGGCATTGAAGACCTCGAACATCTTGCTCTGGGGGCCGCTGCTCATTTCTTCTTCCCTCCGAACGGGTTGAAGCCACCGCCCAATCCCGGGAGGCGGCCGCTCCCGAGGCCCGGCAGGCTTGAGGGCAGCTTCCCGGCGAGGCTCGAGCCGAAGGCGCCGGACGGCGGGGCCGACGGCAGCCCGCCCCCGGTGCCGAACTGCTTTTGCAGGGCTTCGAGTTCGGCCGGCGTCGGTTCCGGCATGCCGGCGAGCGGGTTGCCGCCGCCGAGCCCGAAGGCTGCCGCCATCTTGCCGAGTCCGCCCTTCTTGGCGCCTCCAAGCGCCTTCATCATGTCGGCCATCTGACGGTGTTGCTTCAGGAGGCGATTGACGTCCTCGACCCGCATCCCCGAGCCGGCCGCGATCCGCTTCTTGCGCGAGGCCTTGAGCACATCCGGATTGCGGCGCTCCTCGCGCGTCATCGACGAGATGATGGCGCGCTGGCGCTTGATCATCCGCTCGTCGATATTGGCGTTGGCCATCTGTTCCTTGATCTTGCCCATGCCGGGCAGCATCCCCATGATGCCGCCCATGCCGCCGAGCTTCTCGACCTGGGCCAGCTGGCTCGACAGGTCTTCGAGATCGAAGCGGCCCTTGCGCATCTTCTCGGCCATGCGCAAGGCCTGCTCGGCATCGATCGATTCCGCCGCTTTCTCGACCAGCGACACGATATCGCCCATGCCGAGGATGCGGTTGGCGATGCGGGCCGGATGGAAGTCCTCGAGCGCATCCATCTTCTCGCCGGTGCCGATCAGCTTGATCGGCTTGCCGGTCACGGCCCGCATGGAAAGCGCGGCACCGCCGCGGCCGTCGCCGTCGATCCGCGTCAGCACGATACCGGTGACGCCGACCCGTTCGTCGAAGCTCTTGGCGAGGTTGACGGCGTCCTGGCCCGTGAGGCTGTCGGCCACGAGCAGGATCTCGTGGGGCTTCGCGGCCGCCTTGATCTCGGCCATCTCGGCCATCAGCGGCTCGTCGATATGGGTGCGACCCGCCGTGTCGAAGATCACGACGTCGTAGCCCTGAAGCCTCGCCGTCTGCTCGGCCCGGCGTGCGATCTGCACCGGGGTCTGGCCCGCGATGATGGGCAGCGTGTCGACCCCGACCTGGCGGCCGAGCACCGCGAGCTGTTCCTGGGCGGCGGGGCGCTTCACGTCGAGCGAGGCCATCAGCACGCGCCGCTTCTGGCGATCGACGAGGCGCTTGGCGATCTTCGCCGTCGTGGTGGTCTTGCCGGCCCCCTGCAGGCCGACCATCATGATGGCGACGGGAGCCGCGGCCTCGAGGTCGATCGGCTGGGCATCGGAGCCCAGCGTCTCGATCAACACGTCGCTGACGATCTTGACCACCATCTGGCCCGGCGTCACCGACTTCACGACGTTGGCGCCGACGGCTCTCTCCCGCACCTTGTCCGTGAAGGTCCGCACGACGTCGAGCGCCACGTCGGCTTCGAGCAGCGCCCGGCGAACCTCGCGCATGGCCGCCGTAACGTCGGCCTCCGTCAACGCCCCGCGGCGCGTCAAGCCGTCGAAGATGCCGGAAAGCTTCTCTGTCAGGCCTTCGAACATGATCGTTCCCTTTCCGGCCCGACGCGCCAGCACGCCGATCTCGTCCTGCCAAAAGAAAAAGCGCCCGAGGGCGCGTCAGCGCTGTCGGGCGTTCGC
>CAXUOD010000318.1:0-4527 GCA_964252585.1 uncultured Lichenihabitans sp.
TCCTGGCGGTCGCTGGGCGGCCGTTGTCCGGGAACTCGACTCCACCGTCTCCTCCTTGCGTGTGGACGCCGAAAGCGGTGTCCTTTTTTCGTAGGCCACGATGCCCTCCGAAAACACCCGTGCCGACGCTTTGGCATCATGCGCCAGCCCGGCCGCCGTCCGTCGCACTTGCGAGCCGGACCGAGGCGGCACGGATCGGCGGCAGGACCGACAGACATCAAGCCGAGCCACCTCGGCCGTCAGATCGCTTCGCGATGCGGAAACAGGGTCCTCTCAGGCGCCGCGCGAGCTTCGATCCGCCTCCGGTTCAAATCGAACGGAACGCCATCAGAGCTTCGGTGTGGCGGGTTTCGCGGTCGTGTCCGCCGCCGTCTTCGGCGCCTTTGCGGCAAAGAACGTGTAGCTCAGCGTCATGGTGTCCACACTCTTCATCGTGGGATCTTCCTCGAGCTTTGGATCGAGGAAGAACACGACGGGCAGTTCGGTCGTCTCGTCGGGGCCGAGGTGCTGCTCGCTGAAGCAGAAGCATGCGACCTTGTTGAAGTAGAAGCCGCCGACCTCGGGTGTGATGTTGTATTGGGCATTGGCGGCCGTGTCGCGGCCGCTGAGGTTGCGGACGCGGAAATACACCGTCACGGTCGATCCTGTCTTGACCGGGAGTTGGGACGTCTCCGGTTCGAAGTGCCAGGGCAGGCCTGGAGCCACATTGGCATCGAAATGGACGTTGACGACGCGTGTTCCTCTTCCGGCCGGGCCGCTCGTCGCGACCTGCGGCGTTCCTCCATAGCCGGTCGCGCGGCAGAACACCCGGTAGAGGGGCACGGCCGCGTAGGAGAGGCCAACCATCACGGCCACGATCGCGAGCACCGATAGAGCGGTCGTTCTGTGTCGGGCGGCGCGCGGAACGGCGTTGGGGTCTTGGCCCGGGTTCATGTCACAAGGCCCTGTCGCCGACATGGGAGCCGAGCTTCGCTATGGTCAGGACATAGACCAGGGCTACCAAGAGGGCGATCGCCAGGCCGATCGCCACGTTGCGGGCACGGCGGCTTCTCTGCTGCTGGGGCGTGAGGACCATGCCCTGACGATCCCCGTCCTTCCCGTTCACCAACCGAAGCGAGCCGCCAACGGCAGGCCGTGTTCGGCCAGCAGGACGGCGAACAGCAGGAAGAGGTACAGGATCGAGAAGCCGAAGAGTTGTCGCGCGGCCGTGTCGGCTTGCGGTCCGGTGCTGACCCGATAGCAGCGGATCGCCAGATGCAGCATGGCCGCGCCGGTCAGGGCCGACACGACGCCGTAGACGGGACCGCCGAGCCCGGTGAACCAGGGCGCCACGCCGAGAGGAGCGAGCACCAGCGTGTAGAGCAGGATCTCGAGGCGGGTCCGGGCCGTGCCCTTGACGTTCGGCATCATCGGAACGCCGGCCTTGGCATAGTCTTCCGACTTGAGGAGCGCCAACGCCCAGAAATGAGGCGGCGTCCAGACGAAGATGATGGCGAAGAGGAGGAAGCTGTCGATGGTGATGCTGTTGGTCACGATCGCGTAGCCGATCATCGGGGGCAGGGCGCCGGCGGCACCGCCGATCACGATGTTCTGCGGCGTCGAGCGCTTCAGCCAGACCGTATAGACCAGGGCGTAGAAGAGGATCGTGAAGGCCAGCAAGGCGGCCGAAAGCGCATTGGCCGCGAGCCCGATCAGCATGACCGAGAAGATCGAGAGCACGGCGCCGAACGCGTAAGCCTCGTTGGCCGTCACGCGCCCGCTCGGGATGGGCCGCCCGCTGGTCCGCTTCATGATGCCGTCGATGTCGGCTTCATAGGCCATGTTGAGGGCGCCCGACGCGCCGGCTCCGACCGCGGTCGCAAGCAGACTGGCCAGGGCCACGACGAGATTGACATGCCCAGGCGCCACCACGAGCCCGCAAAGGGCCGTGAAGATCACGAGCGACATGACGCGTGGCTTCAACAGCTCCAGGTAGTCGGCCGGCAAAGCGAGCGAGCCCGTCGGGAGGCTTTCAGCGCCGAGTGCCGGTTCGATCATCATGGTCATACGGGAACGGACCCATTCTTCCGGAGAAGCACATAGTCAAGCTCACGCCGAGAGACCTCGATATGAGCAGGGCGGCTCGAAGCCGCCCTGGGGGTTGGTCAGTGATCCCGGCCCGTTATGCGGGGCAGGGTCTCGAACTGATGGAACGGCGGGGGCGACGACAATGTCCACTCGAGTGTCGTGGCTCCGGGTCCCCAAGGGTTGTCGCCGGCGACACGCTTGACCTGGAAGGCTTCGAAGACGACGTAGAGGAACAGGACGACACCCAGGCCCGACAGGATGGCGCCGAGCGAGGAGACCTCGTTCCACAGCGAGTAGGCGTCCGGGTAATCCACATAGCGGCGCGGCATGCCGGCGAGACCCAGGAAGTGCTGCGGGAAGAAGGTGACGTTCACCCCGACGAACATGACCCAGAAGTGGATCTGCCCGAGACGCTCGTTGTACATGTACCCCGACATCTTCGGAAACCAATAATAGAAGCCGGCGAACAGGGCGAAGACGGCGCCGAGCGACAGGACGTAATGGAAGTGGGCCACGACGTAGTAGGTCTCGTGCAGGGCGCGATCGACGCCTGCATTGGCCAGCACGACACCGGTCACGCCACCCACCGTGAACAGGAAGATGAAGCCCACGGCCCACAGCATGGGGGTCTTGAACGAGATGGAGCCACCCCACATCGTGGCGATCCAGGAAAAGATCTTGATGCCGGTCGGCACCGCGATCACCAGTGTCGCGAAGACGAAGTAGCGCTGCGTGTCGAGCGACATGCCGACCGTGTACATGTGGTGGGCCCACACGACGAAACCGACGACGCCGATCGCCACCATGGCATAGGCCATGCCGAGGTAGCCGAAGATGGGCTTCCTCGAGAAGGTCGACACGATGTGGCTGATGATGCCGAAGCCCGGCAGGATGAGGATGTAGACCTCGGGGTGTCCGAAGAACCAGAACAGGTGCTGGAACAGCAACGGGTCGCCGCCGTTCGCGGGATCGAAGAAGGCGGTACCGAAGTTCCGGTCGGTCAGCAGCATCGTGATGGCACCGGCCAGCACCGGCAGCGAAAGCACCAGCAGGAAGGCCGTGACCAGCACCGACCACGCGAACAGCGGCATCTTGTGCATCGTCATGCCGGGCGCGCGCATGTTGAAGATGGTCGTGATGAAGTTGATGGCGCCCAGGATCGACGAAGCACCCGCGAGATGCAGGGCCAGGATCACGAAGTCCATCGCCGGGCCGGGATGGCCGACGTTGGACGAGAGCGGCGGATACATCACCCAGCCGCCCCCGAAGCCTTCCATGCCCGGTGCACCCTCCATGTGCATCGAGATCATGAGCAGCAGGAACGAAAAGGGCAGGAGCCAGAACGAGATGTTGTTCATGCGGGGGAACGCCATGTCGGGCGCTCCGATCATGATCGGCACGAACCAGTTGCCGAAGCCCCCGATGAGGGCCGGCATCACCATGAAGAAGATCATGATCAAACCGTGCATGGTGATGTGCACGTTGTAGAGGTTCTTGCCGGCGTCGATCATGTTGCCGGCATCGGCCTGCCCGACCCACTCCGCCAGGTGGCCCATGAAGTGCCAATTGGGGTTCATGAGCTGGATGCGGATCAGGATCGACATCACGCCGCCGACGCATCCCGCGAAGATCGCGAAGATGAGATAGAGCGTGCCGATATCCTTGTGGTTCGTCGAGTACATGTAACGGCGCCAGCCGTGGGGCAGGGCGTGGTCGTCCCCGTGGGCGGCGGTTGCGGTCGTGGCCATGAGATCCTCGGGCTCGGCGAATATTACTGGCGGGCAGGGTCGGAGGCCGCAGCCACTTGGACCGGAGCCGCGGCGTTATCGGCATATTTCTTCTTGGCGTCCTGCAGCCACGCTTCGTATTGCGGCTGGCTGACGACCCGGATGGCGATCGGCATATAGGCGTGGTCCTTGCCGCAGAGTTTGGAGCACTGGCCGTAGTAGATGCCCTCGCGCTCCGCCTTGAACCAGGTGGAGTTCAGCCGGCCCGGGACGGCATCGATGCGGATGCCGAGCGACTGGACGATGAAGCCGTGGATCACGTCGGCGCCGGTGACGTTGACCTGCACGATCTTGTTGACCGGAACCACCGCCTCGTTATCGACCGAGAGCAGGCGAATGTCGTCGGGCTTCAGGTCCTTGTCTTCGAGCCGGGCCGAATCGAAGCCGAAGCCGCCGTTCTGATCCTTCGGATAATCGTAGGACCAATACCACTGCTTGCCGGTCGCCTTGATGGTGATGTCGGGCGGCGGGATGACGAGTTGCTTCGTGAGCAGGCGGAACGACGGAATGGCGATCACGACCAGGATCAGCACGGGGACGATCGTCCATGCCACTTCCAGAAGCGTATTGTGGGTGGTCTTCGACGGGACGGGATGAACCTTTTCGTTGAACCTGAAAATGCAGATGCCGAGCAGCACCATGACGAACAGGCTGATCACCGTGATGATCGGGA
>CAXUOD010000319.1:0-4517 GCA_964252585.1 uncultured Lichenihabitans sp.
GCGCGGCTGAGCGAAGCCTTTGACGCGCTCGGCTGGCACTGGTGGCCCGCCGAGGCGGGCGTCATCTCCGAGAACTACGACGGGCGCCCGGGCTGCAACGGCTGCGGCATCTGCAACGGCTGTCCGCGCGGGTCGATGAGCAAATTCTCGCTCTCGATCTGGCCGAAGGCGCTGGCGGCCGGCACCCGGCTCCGCACGCATGCCCGCGTGCTACGGATCGAGAAGGGCCTCGACGGGCGGGCCAGCGGCGCGCTTTTCGTCGACCGCAACACCGGCCTGACCGAGTTTCAGGGCGCCCAGATCGTCATCGTGGCGGCCAACGGGGTCGGGACGCCGCGGTTACTGCTCGCCTCCGGCAACCTCGCCAACAGTTCCGACCAGGTGGGACGCAACCTGCTCCACCACACGCTCGTGAGCTCCGAGATGTGGGTGGACGAGCCGATCGAGAGCCATATGGGCTATGTGGCATCGGTCATCGGCCGCGAATTCGCCGAGACGGATGTGAGCCGCGGCTTCGTCAACGGCTTTCAGTTCAATTGCCTCACCGGCACCTCGGCGGCCGGCGAAGCAGCAGCCGGCTGGGTCACCGACACCAAGGCGCCCTGGGGCCGCGACCATCATGCCTGGTTCGAGCGACACTTCGGTCATGGCATCGGGGTCCACGCCATCGGCGACGACCTGCCCAACCCGGACAACCGCGTCACCCTCGATCCCAACCTGCGTGACTCGGACGGCATTCCGGCGGCCCAGCTTCACTATGCGCCCGGCGAGAACGACCGGCGGATGATGAACTTCATGCTCGATCGTTTGGTCGATCTCGGGAAGGCGGCCGGTGCCTTCGAGACCAAGCTCACCGACTATCGCGACAAGGACGGGGTCTACCGCACGCCCGCCTGGCACATGATCGGCACTTGCCGCATGGGCGAGAATGCCACGTCGTCGGTCGTCAACAAATGGAACCAGAGCTGGGACGTGCCGAACCTCTTCATCGTGGACGGCAGCGTCCTGACCACGGGCGGCGTCGTCAATCCCACGCCGACGATCTCGGCCCTGGCGCTCCGGGCCGCAGGCTATATCCGTGACAACTTCGACCGGCTGAGCGCGACGTCGCGCTCGCTCGCGGCCTGATCCGATGCTGCAGAGCCCGCCCGCCGAACCCGGGATGCCGATCGATGCGATCGACACGCCGGCCCTGATCGTCGACCTCGATGCTTTCGCGTTCAACCTCGACATGATGGCTGACATGGCGGCCAAAGCCGGCGTGAAGCTTCGGCCCCATGCCAAGACCCACAAATCCCCTGTCGTGGCGCATCTGCAGATGGCACGAGGCGCCGTGGGCCAGTGCGTGCAGAAGGTCGCCGAGGCCGAGATCCTGGCCTGGGGCGGCGTGTCCGACATCCTGGTCAGCAACGAGGTCGTGAGCCCTCGCAAGCTTGCACGCCTCGCGGCGCTCACGCGGATCAGCACGGTCGCGGTCTGCACCGATGACTGGCGCGGCATCGAAGCGATCGAAGGCGCGGCCCAGGACGCCGGCGTCCGCCTGACGGTCTTGGTCGAGATCGACGTCGGGGCCGGTCGCTGCGGGCTCGCGCCGGGTCCCGAGGCCGTATCGCTAGCACGTCAGATCGCCGACAGCCCGCACCTGCGGTTCGGCGGGTTGCAGGCCTACCATGGCGCTGCCCAGCATCAGCGTACGCCCGAGGAGCGTTCGGCCAGTATCACGGCCGCCGCCGCCATGACCGGGCGCGTCGTCGACGACCTCATGCGCGTCGGGCTCCACTGCGACATCGTCGGGGGGGCCGGCACAGGTACTTTCGCGCTGGAAGCGGCCAGCGGCGTCTATACCGAGCTTCAGGTCGGGTCTTACATCTTCATGGACGCCGATTACGGGCGCAACCAGCCCGCCCTGCCGTTCCGCAACGCCCTCTTCGTTCTCGCCACCGTGATGAGTGCGCCTCATGCCGCCTTGGCGGTGATCGATGCCGGCCACAAGGCCGTGGCGGTTGATAGCGGGCTGCCGCTCATCTGGAACCGGCCCGGTGTCACCTATGTCGGTGCCTCTGACGAACACGGTAATCTGGCGATCGGCTCGGAGGCCGAACCGCTGTGCCTCGGCCAGCAGGTCATGCTGGTGCCGGGCCACTGCGACCCCACGGTCGATCGCTACGACTGGTACGTCGGCGTGCGCAAAGGCCGGGTCGAGTGCTTGTGGCCCGTCGCGGCCCGCGGCGCGATGACGTGAACGGTGAGGACGGTCAATTGAGCAGTCTCGACGGACAACGGGTTCTCATCACGGGAGCCGGCGGCGGCATCGGAACCGCCATGGTCGAAGCGTTTCGCGCGGCCGGGGCCAGCGTCGTCGCCTGCGACCGAACGGCCGAGCTCGTCGAACCGCTGGAGGCCGGACACAAGGAAGTCTTCGACTTGACTGATCCGGCGGCCTGCCGGGCGTCGCTCGCTCGCATCGAGGCGGCGGTCGGGCTCCCGGACGTCGTCGTGAGCAATGCCGGCCACACCCGCGCCGAAACTTTCGAGCAGGTCGACGACGAGGCTTGGCGCCGGGAACTCGACGTCAATCTCACGAGTGCCTGGAACCTCACGTCGCCGCTCCTGCCCAAGATGCGCACGCGGGGTCGCGGCGTCTTCGTCTTCACCGCCTCGGTCAACGCCTTTGCGCATTACGGCAACCCGGCCTATTCGGCCGCGAAGGCCGGTCTCGTCGCCTATGCGCGCGGGATCGCGACCGAATGCGGCCGCGACGGGATCCGCGCCAATGTCGTGTGCCCAGGATCGGTCCGCACCTCCGCCTGGACCCATCGCGTCGCGAAGGATCCCGGCGTGATCGAACGGGTTTCGCGCCTCTACCCGTTGGGCCGTCTCGTTGAGCCCGTCGAGGTCGCCAATGCCGCGGTGTTTTTGGCAAGCCCTTTGGCGTCCGGTATCACCGGCGTGGCGCTGCCGGTCGATGCGGGACTCACGGCCGGCAATCTGCCCTTCATCGCGCAGATCGCCTAAGCAGCCTTGTGTGGCGAAAGCCACGATCCTTTAATGCAAGCAGACTTGTGAAAGTCTGCTTAGCCGGCAGAGCAGACTGAAGGGGGCTCGCTCATGCACAATGCGATGTGGACCTATCCGTGGGACGTGCAGGACCTCTCGGCCGACCGCGTTGTGGCTGAATTGAGCGCCGCCGGCCTCGACACGATTAGCCTCGCGACATCCTATCACGCGGGCCGGTTCCTCCAGCCTCGCAGCCCGGTGCGAAAGTCCTATTTTCCGGAGGACGGCACCATCTACTTCCGACCAACGCCGGCCCTTTGGGCCGAGGCTCGGATCCTGCCGCAGGTCGCGCGCGTGGTCGAGGACGGCGACGTGCTCGACGACCTGGTCCGCCGCCGCGATGCGGGCGGCCTGCGCGTATCGTGCTGGACCGTTTGCCTTCACAATACGCGTCTTGGCCTGCTCCATCCCGAGGCCGTGACGCGCAACGCGTTCGGCGACGCCAACCATTACAGCCTGTGCCCGTCGCATCCCGACGCGCGCGTCTATCTGACGACGCTCGCACACGATCTCAGCACCCGCTACCACCCCGACACGATTGAGCTCGAAAGTCCCTCGTTCATGAGCTTTGCCCACGGGTTTCATCATGAGAAGGATGGGGTAGGGCTCTGCCCGGAGGATGATTTTCTCCTGTCGCTCTGCTTCTGTCCTGCCTGCCTGGCCCGCGCCGCGAGGGCTGGGGTTGACGGCGAAAAAGCGCGCACCACCGTCAGGCGTTGGATCATCGAGGCTTGCGAGCGGGAGATCCCAGCGCCGCGCTGGCCGGACTTTCCGGCCTGCGGCCTCGACGTGTTCCAGCGTTACCCGGAGGTCTACGCCTACGCCATGTGGCGGTTCGAGCCCGTCACGAGCCTGATCGCCGCGATCCGCGAGTGCACGCATCCCGGCACGAAGGTCTATCTCATCGACCTCAAGGATGGCTGGCTCGCGGGGTGCGACATCGAGGCCGTCGCCAGAGCCTGCGACGGGGTAATCCTGTGCGCCTACGACATGACGGTCGGCGCTGTGTCAGACCTGCTTCGCGCTGGACGCGAAGCGGTGGGGTCCGACAGACATCTCGGGACCGGGTTCCGCATAATGTTTCCGGAGATGGCGAGCGGAGCCGATCTGACGGCTCGCGTCGAGGCTGCGGTACTAAGCGGCGTCGATGGCATCAACTTTTACAATTACGGCCTTATCCCGCGCCCGAGGCTCGACTGGATCGCTCAGGCTAATTTGCGCGGCGGGGTGGGCTACATTGACCACCGATCATCGACGGACACACGAACGGCAGTGACGTGAACGAGAGCGCAGCGAGTTCCCGCTCTAACTCACCCTTCACCCGCGTGCAGGAACCTGGGAGATGCTTCTACACCGAGTGTAGAGAGTAGTGCCAGAGCCGGCGTATCAGCCTAACTGATCATGTGGGCCTCTTTCAGCCCATAACCGTGATTGACCTTCCATCCAGCACGCGACTTAGA
>CAXUOD010000320.1:0-4514 GCA_964252585.1 uncultured Lichenihabitans sp.
CGGGATGCGGGGGGCCGCGGCGGAACAGGGCGTCGACGGGGTCGGATGGGTGGCGAGGGTTCCAGGTGAACCACAGTTCCGAACCCGCCTTGCGGATCGTCGGCACCAGGATGTCGAGCGAGCGCTGCGACACGGTCGCCGCCTCCTCGACCCAGGCGATGTCGATGCCTTCCATGTACTTGATCGACTCGTTATTCGACCGCAGCCCCGCGAAGACGAAGAGTGAGCCGTTGCGCCCGCGGATGGCCTCGGCGGTGGAGCGGTAGCGCCGCTGAAGGCCCAGCGCCGCGATGCGGTCGTCGAGCAGGCGCTTCGACGAATCGCGGATCGAGCGCTGGATCTCGCGCGCCGCGAGGATGCGCAGCGGGCGCTCCGCCGCCATCAGCACGAGCGCGGTGGCGACGGAATGGGATTTGCCGGAACCGCGGCCGCCGTAGAAGGCCTTGTAGCGTGACGGGGTGAACAGGGGCCGGAAGGCGTGGGGGAGTGCGATCTCGAGCGGCAAGGGCGGTGGCGGGCGGTGTGCCATGCTGACTTCGACACTCCACGCTCCGCAGATGGGCCGCCCGGCGCCCAGCCTCGCGGACATGAACGGGAACCCGACGATCCTCGCCGTAGCGGACAGGAGGCTCCGCAACCTCAGGTGCAGGCTGCCGGAGATGACCCACGACTGCAATATCGCCGGAGCCGGGCAGCAACGAACAAGAGGTCGCCGTTTCCCTCGAACGGGGAGCTTCGGCAATCAATCGGGACAGCAAATATATTCATGAATGAAAAGGAGATCGAGGCATCCTCATCTATTCTCTTCGTGGTCGTCCATCATGGTTCTGCGACCTCGATACTCGGCATCGTTCCGGCAACGGCGGATGTGAGGGCGTGGGGAGGAAATTGACAGCAGAGCGGCGCGTTCCTATGGCGAGCCGAACAGGGATGGGACATGTCTGCCGATTGCGTCTTCGTCGTCGCGTGCCTCGCCGGGGCGTCCGTCATCGGCCTGCCTGTGGCGGCCTTTCTGCCCCGCAACACGTTCCGTCATCGGCTGCTCGCGGCTCCTCCGCTGGGCCTGGCGGCCTTCGGCGTGATCGTGACGTCCCTCTACGCGTGGGGCGTCGCCCCGGGCGTAGGTGGCCTCGCGGCGCTCGGCGCGGGCCTGCTCGGATGCGTCGCGACGGCACGGCGCTGGAGGCCCGACGTCGAAGTGCGGTCCGCCCTCGGCGTCGCCGCCTCGCTCTCCATCCTGACCCTGGCGACCCTCACCCCGGCCTGGGTCGGCGGCTCGGCCTTCACGGCGTTCCAGGGCAATCCCTATGACATGCTCAACTACGAAGGGATGGCCTACAGCTACGCCGCGCATCCCTTCGCCGACATCGCCGCCATGGTGCCGGGCGACGCCCTGAGCCGGACAGGGTCTTTCGCCCTCGACGCCAAGACCGAACTCGGCATACGCCCGGCGGTCAGCATCGTGCTGGCGGCCATCTATCGCCCGTTCTTCACCAGCACGGTCGACGCCGCCTATCCGTATATGGCCGCGCTGCTGTCCCTGACGTGGTTCTCGATCGCGCTTCTCGTGGCCGAATGCTTCGGTGCATCCCTCCTCGTCGGCGGCGGCGTCGCCTTCTGCTTCGTGGCGGGCTTCTTCGGCCAATACGTCATGGACATCGACGCGTGGGGACAGATCGCCGGCACGGCACCCGCCGTCGCCGTCCTGGCCATCTTTGCGCGCTACGCGACCGCCGACACCGCACGTGCCGGATGGCCGGATCATGCCGGTCCGGCGGCCGTCGTCGCGGTGCTGGTGGGCGGCCTGCTCTACCTTTATCCCGAGATCACGACCGTGTACGCCGTGGCGGTCGGAGCGTCCGCCGTGGCCGTCCTCGCCGGATCGTTCCGGCTGGCCACCATCGGCCGGCTCGCCACCATGGCGGCCGGCGCGCTGGGAGGGCTCGCGCTCTGTTTCCCGTTCGTCTCCGGCACCCTGGGATCGCTGGTCCTGCAGACCCGCGGCGGACCGGTTCCCGAGAACTGGGTGACGTTTTTCGACGCCTATGTCTACGGCGTCCCATTCCCGGGCGCCGCCACGGCGGCGGAAATCCTGGCCGACGCCGCTTACGTGGCGGACGGGCTGGCCGGTGTCTACTTCCTCGTGCCGGTCCTCCCGCCGGTCGCGGGAGGCCTCTTCGCCCTGGCCCTGGTGGCCTGCGCGGCCGCGGCGGCCTGGACGCTGCGCCGCCGCCCGGGCGTCGTCGCAATGGTGACGGGAAGCTGTGCGGCTCTCGGCGTGGCCTTGGCCCTCTTCGCGCTCCATCGGCCCTGGGAAGCCGGCAAGGCGTTTTCGATGGCGTCGCCCCTGTGGCTCGCGCTGCTGGCACTGCCCCTCAGCAGAATTTGGCACGGTTGCGGGGGCTAACCCACGAAACCTTGCTCAGCCGCACCGCGGCGGGCCGGCTGGCTCCTCGGCTCGCCGGCCCTCCTGCTATTGGCTGCGCACGCGGTTTTCGGCGTCGACCGGGTCGTGGTCGCAATGCGGCCCGATGGAATCGGCCGCCACGCACCCTATCCGACGATGGTGGCGACCAAGCGCTCGTTCGTCGTCGATCCCTCGGCGTGGCGCGCGAGCCTCGCCGGATGCCGCGGCGTGACGCTGTCGGTCGACGACCGCGTGCTCGACCGCCTGGCGCAGATCGTCCTCGCGCAGCAGACGGTGCCATGGTCCTCGCGAACCGAGATCCGAGGCTCGTTCACCCATGACGAGCACATCGGGATGATGCCGCAGGTGCGAGACGCCGACTGCACGATGACCGACGCGCAAGCCGTGTCCGGCCCAGGCCGGGTCATCAGCCTGCGGCGGCCGCCCGCCGCGCTGGGCACGATGGCCTATGCCGGCACGCCGACCGAGATGGCCGCGTCGGACGCGCCCGGCATCGACGTCTCGGGCATGTTCGCCGCTGAAGCGATCCCCAACGGGTTCGCGCGATGGACGAACGGCGCAGGCCACGCCTACATCACCGTTCCGCCGGGCCGGGAGCCGAACGTCCTGACCATGGCGCTGGGCATCGTCGCTCCGGTCGGAGACGTGACGGTCAAGCTCAACGGCACGACGCTCTATGCCGGACCGCAGTGGACGGGCCCCCGAGACATCGCGATCCCGGCCGACACGGCCCCTGGCCCTTGGACGTTCGACATCCTGTCGGACACGTGGTCGGCGCCGGGCGATCCCCGGCGCCTCGGCATCTACCTCACAGGTCTCGTCCTGCACAGGACGGGGGATTGAGCCGCAGCGGGATCGGTCGATCGTCAGGCGGATGCGAGGGCATGTTTTCCACCACGCGTCTTGACCTGTACGTCGAAGCGTGCCGACAGTTGCTCCGTGGTCTCGGCCGAGATCAGGTGCTCCGACAGGTTCGGCACCGTGACGACGTCGCAGCTCGCCTTATACAGGAAAATTGATCTCATAATATTAATTAAATTGACTTTTTCTAAGTCATCTCTTCTTTGGATCACCTGTTTGTAACTGACCGCTTGTTGGATACGTAATTATCGGCGAGAAATCGACCTTCCAGAAATCAATTTCGAACAGATCTCCGTTCAAGTCCGAATTCAATGTCACGCTGACAGGAACACCATCTGCATCGATATAACCCAATCGGGCTAGCTCCGATCCAAAAATCCGCTTTGGTGAACGATCCGTTTCGAACCTGACTCCCCCCATACCTCCGTCATTAGCATCGATCACCTTCAGATTGTCCAAATCCGCACTGATCGATGATCCGAGGGCCTTCCTGATCAGATTCTTCTCCTCGGAACGAAGGTGCCTTGATTGGCTATCGTGAGATCGTGATGCGTCCGACATTTATTTCTCCGCTCGGAAACTTGAAGGCATTGTAGTCGAGCTTCTGCCCGTCGACAACGACACGGCCCTGGTTAAGTCCATCTTGCAGCTTTTCGAATTTCGATGTTAGGTCATCCCGCACTGCATCTTCGACCTTCTCGCGATCAAGTCCGGCCTCATCGATATGCCTGTATGCGTGGAAGGCTTGGTTTGGATTGGCTCCGAAGCGTATGGCATACCGAGGCGTCGAAACCGTAGTCTCTGAAGCTAGAGGTTTCGCGGGAGGTGTGGCGACTTCGGCAGGCGCACCGGCGGCTGGCGGTGCCGGAGTGAGCTTCCCGCCGCCCGGCATGATCGGGATGCGGACGATGCCATCCGGGCCGATGCCCTGGCGGAAGAACCGTCGCGGATCCTCACGCTGCTTGAACCTCTCCTCTAGTTCCTGCTGCTCTTCCTCCGGGGTGGGATCCGGATCCTCGTTGATCTGGTGAATGGGAACGATCGGAAGCACCCGTGCGGAGACACCTTCCGCCGTCCATCGCCCATCGGGGTCGCGCGGTTGATCGGGATCGAAGCCGGGACGGGACGGAAAGGCGTCGGCCGTGGCCTGCCCGCCCCCGCCCGCCCGCCTCCGCGAACACGGCGGCGGCGTTGGGGTACGTGCCGTCCGCGACCAACTGCGCCT
>CAXUOD010000321.1:0-4482 GCA_964252585.1 uncultured Lichenihabitans sp.
ACCTCGAGGACGTGCTGATCAAGGCCGATCTCGGGATCGCCATGGCGACCCGCATGACTCGCGCGATCGGCAGCGGCCGGTACGAGAAGGGCATCGATCCCGAGGATGTCCAAGCCATCCTGGCCCAGGAGGTCGAGGCCGTTTTGGCGAAGGTCGCGAAACCCCTCGTGATCGACGCGAGCCGAAAACCGTTCGTGATCCTGGTGATCGGCGTCAACGGTTCGGGCAAGACCACCACGATCGGCAAGCTCGCCGCCAAACTCGCGGCCGAGGGCAAACGCCTGACGCTCGGGGCCGGCGATACCTTCCGGGCCGCGGCCATCGAGCAGCTGCGGATTTGGGGCGAGCGGACCCGGTCGCCGGTCGTGTCCCGACCGCAGGGCGCCGATGCGGCCGGGCTTGCCTTCGACGCGATCGCCGAAGCGCGCCAGAACGGGTCCGACGTCGTCATCATCGATACGGCGGGGCGACTGCAGAACCGCGCCGAACTCATGGACGAACTCGCCAAAGTGATCCGTGTCGTCAAGAAGGCCGAGCCGGGTGCGCCGCACGCGGTCCTGCTCGTTCTCGACGCCACGGTCGGGCAGAACGCCATGAGTCAGGTCGAGATCTTCTCCAAGGTGGCCGGCGTGACCGGCCTCGTCATGACCAAGCTCGACGGAACCGCGCGGGGTGGCATCCTGGTGGCGGTCGCCGAGACCTTCGGACTACCGGTCCACTTCATCGGCGTAGGGGAAGGAATCGACGATCTCGAGCCCTTCGAGGCAGCCGATTTTGCCCGCGCCATCGCCGGGATCGAAGGATGAAACGTCGCTTGTCATGAAAAGACCGGCTTCGACCCTTTATCGCACCATTGATCGGCGGTAAGGGCACGTTCAGCGAACGGCCCGTATGAAAAGCAAAACGCCAAGGCGGCAGGCACGCATGACCACTTACGACGACACGACCCTCACGAAGACGCCCGAGCCCGCGGGCCGCAAGAGAACCATCGATCCGACGCTGAAACTCATCCTCGAACTGGGACCGCTCGCCTGTTTCTTCGTGGCGTCCTACCGCTTCGGCCTGCAAGTCGCCACGGGCGTCTTGATGGTGGGCGTGGTGGCGGCGCTGGCCGTCTCGTTCGGCCTCACGCGCCGCCTGCCCATTATGCCGGTCGTCACCGCGGTCGCGGTCGTGATCTTCGGCGCCCTGACGTTCTACTTCAAGGACCCGATCTTCATCAAAATGAAGCCGACGGTGATCAACTGCATCTTCGGGGGAGCGTTGCTCGGGGGCCTCGCGTTCGACAAGCCGCTCCTGCCTGTCGTGCTCGATTCCGCCCTGCACCTCGACGAGGACGGATGGCGCAAGCTGACGTTCCGCTGGGGGCTCTTCTTCTTCGTCCTCGCGGCGCTCAACGAGGTCGTCTGGCGCACGCAGAGCGACGTGTTCTGGGCAGGCTTCAAGGTGTTCGGGACGATGCCGCTGACGCTTCTGTTCGCATTGTCGCAGGTGCCGCTCATCATGAAGCACGAGGCGAGGCCGGCGGCCCCGCAGGACGAACACTTCTGATCCCGACGGCGGCTTACAGCGCCGGCGCGGAACCGGAAGTGGTTCCGGATCCCGTCGGATCCTTGGCCGGTACACCATTGCCGGCGCTGGCCCCCTGACCGCCGATCCCTTGTCCCGCAGCTCCCTTGACGCTCATGCCGGTGCCGGGAGCTCCGCCGGTGGATGTTCCAGAACCGCTTCCCGCACCATTGCCGGTCGGCTTCGAACCGGTGCCGCCGAGACCGGTGTCGGCGACGCCTCCTGCCCCCGGAACCGTGAGGCTCTTCGTCGACATCCCCCCTTCGGGCACGCTCACGGGGGCGGCTGGCGCCGTCTGCGCCGAGGCCAGGGTGGCCGACAGCAGCCATGAGCCGAGGGCGATGCCGGGCCGGATCATTTCGGAGCCTGACCCGAAGCGATGCCGTCGAGGTTCGGCGAAACCGGCTGACCTCCCGTCGCGGGCGTCGTTCCGCTCGCGGGAGAGGTTTCGGACGGCGCGCTGCCCGCCAGGACACCACCATTCCCCGTCGCACCCGAACCGACGATCGGGCTCTTGCCCGTATTGCCTGCATTGGAACCCGCGGCCGGAGGCGTCGTGGCAACCTTCCCGGTCCCCTGGGTCTTGACCCCGAGTTGTCCGGTTCCGCCCGCATCTCCCGCACCGCCGTTCGAGCTGGCACTCCCCGTGCCGCCGCTGGAGCCGCCCGTCTGCCCGCCAGGCGTCTGTGCCCCCGCGAGCGAACTCGCCGACAGGAGAGCGAGCGCGGCTCCCGTCACCATCCAAGATCCTGAACGCACCATTCCATTCCCCCATCGACGGCTCGGTAACGCGGGTCTGACGGGAACTGTTGCGGCAGCCGACGCAAGGCCTTTCGGTTTTCTGCAAGGCCGCATGTCGGTACCGGTCGCAGCTGTTCTAGAAACCGGCGCGGACGTGGACGGAGGGGCGTTCGGAACCGTGATCGGCAGGCGGCGCTGCGACCGCGGTCTTCCGATCGGCGTCGATGGGACCTCGAAGCGCAGCAGTTGAAACTTCCCGCGGCACGGACGGCGCCTCGAGATGTTCGGCCAGGAACCCGGCCGCGATCACGATCGGCAGGAACGCGATCCCCGCCATCAAAGCGACGCTGACGGCGTTCTCGAGGCGGCTTCCGGTCGGAAGCGCCGGGTGCGGCTCGGCGACCGGCTCGCTAGGCAGCACCGATCGTGACTTGCTCTCGGGCTGCACATCGATCGTAGGGAGGTCCGGTACAGGTGCCGGACGGACTTGGCGCATCGAAGACCTTTCCGCCGCGAAAGCGGTCCCGATCGACGATCGGACCGGACCCTCTTCCGAGCAGTAAGGGCACGGCCTTAATAGCTGCTGTCACTGGTCTCGCAGAAGCATGTCATGACGACCGACGATCGCTGGACCTGTTTGGCATAATCAACGATTCCATAACGAACCGTGGACAGTGCCGTCGAAGAAGGTCCGAACAGGTCGGGCCTTCTTCGATCAATTGTCGAGGAAGCTGCGCAGTTTCCGCGACCGCGAAGGGTGCTTCAGCTTGCGGAGCGCCTTGGCTTCGATCTGCCGGATCCGCTCGCGGGTCACCGAGAACTGCTGCCCTACCTCTTCGAGCGTGTGATCGGTGTTCATCCCGATCCCGAAGCGCATGCGCAGAACACGCTCCTCGCGGGGCGTCAGCGATGCCAGAACCCGCGTCGTCGTCTCACGCAGGTTCGACTGGATCGCGGCGTCGATCGGCAGGATCGCGTTCTTGTCCTCGATGAAGTCGCCGAGATGCGAGTCTTCCTCGTCGCCGATCGGCGTTTCGAGGCTGATCGGCTCCTTGGCGATCTTCAAGACCTTGCGCACCTTCTCGAGCGGCATGGCGAGCTTCTCGGCCAGTTCCTCCGGCGTCGGCTCGCGTCCGATCTCGTGCAGCATCTGACGCGACGTGCGCACGATCTTGTTGATCGTCTCGATCATGTGGACCGGGATGCGGATCGTCCGCGCCTGATCGGCGATGGAGCGGGTGATCGCCTGCCTGATCCACCACGTCGCATAGGTCGAGAACTTGTAGCCGCGGCGATACTCGAACTTGTCGACGGCTTTCATCAGGCCGATGTTGCCCTCCTGGATCAGGTCCAGGAACTGCAACCCGCGATTGGTGTACTTCTTGGCGATGGAGATCACGAGCCGGAGGTTGGCTTCCACCATCTCCTTCTTGGCCTGACGCGCCTCGCGCTCGCCCTTCTGGACGATGTGCACGATCTTGCGAAACTCCAGGATCTCGAGCCCGGTCTCCGACGACAGGTTGTGGATATCGCCACGCAGCGAGTGGATCCCGTCCTTCTCGCGCGCGACGAACTCCTTCCACCCGCGGCTTCCGAGCTTCGACACCCGCAGGACCCATTTCGAATCCAGCTCGGAGTTCTGATAGTTGCGCAGGAAATCCTCGCGCGACACCCCGCAGCTCTCCGCGAGCCGCAACAGCTTCAGTTCGTAGCCGATCAGCTTCTTGTTGATATCGTAGAGTTGCTCGACCAGCGCGTCGATGCGGTTCTGGTTGAGCGCCAGCGACTTCACGTCGGCCACGACGGCCTTCTTGAGATCCTTGTATTTGCGCTCCTGTGCGGGCGACAGCGTTTCGCCGCCGAGGCGGTTCTCGACGTTCTGATCCTGCAGGCGACGAAGCTTCTTGTAGGCATCGGCGATGCGGTCGAAGGTCTCGAGAACCTTCGGCTTCAGCTCCGTTTCCATGGCCGAAAGCGACACGGAGTTCTCCATGTCGTCTTCGTCGTCGAAGGCGTCGTCGGGAAGCGGCATGTCGCCGTCGAGTCCGGCCGGCGGATTGCGAGGCGCCGTGGCGGGCGCGGCGGCCGTCCCGGCCGCCCCCAACTAGGCCCCGGCCGGCGCCCTCAAAAAGAACTTTGGCGGGGTGTTACACGGGGGGCCCCCCAAAGTGG
>CAXUOD010000322.1:0-4452 GCA_964252585.1 uncultured Lichenihabitans sp.
AAGTTGGTACCGGTGCCGGAGCCGTACTTGAAGAGGCGCGCCTCGCGCACCCAGAGGTCCATGATGCCGCCCTCGTTGACGAGGTCGTCCTGCACCGATTGGATGAAGCAGGCGTGCGGCTGCGGGTGCTCGTAGGCGCTCGTCGAGCGCGTGAGTTCGCCCGTCTCGAAGTCGACGTAGTAGTGACCCTGCCCGGGCCCGTCGATGCCGTAGGCCCAATGCAGGCCGGTGTTGAACCATTGCGGCGAATTCGGCGCCACCATCTGGCGGGCCAGCATCACGCGCAGTTCGTCGTGGAACGCGTGGGCGTCGTCCTCCGAGCCGAAATACCTGCCCTTCCACGCCCAGTAGGCCCAGGTGCCGGCCAGCCGATCGAAGACCTGCCGGGCCGAGGTCTCGGGACCGGTCCGCTCGCCTTCGGGCAACAGCGCCAGCGCGGCCTCGTCGGGGACCGAACGCCAGAGAAAGGAGGGAACATCGTTCTCCTCGACCCTTTTCAGACGTGCCGGGACGCCGGCCTTGCGAAAATACTTCTGGGCCAGGACGTCGGCCGCCACCTGGCTCCAGGCCGCCGGCACCTCGAAGTTCTCGAGCGAGAACACGACCGATCCGTCGGGGTTGCGGATCTCGCTCTTGGCCGAGCGGAACTCGATCTCCGCGTAGGGAAAACCGGAGGTCTTGGTGTAGCGACGCTCGATGCGCATGTGTTCGATCCGTTCAGTGCGGGGAGCCCGCCATGGGAGAGGCGCTGTGAGGCGCCCCTTTCACGCCACCACGGCGCCGTTCCGCCCGTCGAAGCCGGGCTGCCGCTCAGGGCCGAAGCTTGTCCGGCCCCGGATCAGCGGCGAGCTCAATATATGGCGACGCGGCGGGACGGTGTCGAATCCCGACGCTTCCTGCGCGACATGGGGAATCGATCGGCGAACGGGCGAGCCCGCGCCGCAGTTTAAGTGGCGGAGAACTCTCGCGCTTTGACGGCTTGCGCCGCACCTCGACGCTGCGGTCCCGCCTCCTGGCCGCCGTAGACTTATCAACCGCAATGTTTAACACGCTTCAGGGTTAACGTCTCTGGCCGATCCGCGGACGACGAGCCTGCGCCTGCCGCCGGACCCGCGGCACTGAGGAGCGCTTTACTCGCACGCGCCGGAGCCCTATTGGCCATGGGACCGATCCCGACAGCGAGCAGCCCCCGTGTCCTATCCGGCCCCGCCAAGCGCCCCTGTGACCTTCAAGACCCGTCTGCTCCGGATCTTGACCTGGTGGAACGGCGCGACCGTGAACACGCGTTTCTGGACCGGACGCTACGGCGAGATCGTCGGGCATGACGAGTTCGGCAACGCCTATTACCGCACGATCGGGGGCGCGCTCGACCCCGCACTCGGCTTCGAGCGCCGCTGGGTGATCTACGCCGGCGAGAGCGACGGATCGCTGACCCCGCCGGGCTGGTATGGCTGGCTGCACCACCAGACCGACGTCTCCCCGGCTTCCGAGACCTACGTGCCGCACGCCTGGGAAAAGCCCTATCTCCCCAACATGACCGGCACTCCGGCCGCCTACCGGCCGCCGGGATCGACGCTGAAGGACGGCCAACGTCCGCGCACCGGCGGCGACTACGACGCCTGGACGCCCGGCTAGACGGGCCTGGACGCCCGTCTAGACGGGCCAGGACGCGCTCGGCTGGACGGGCCAGGACGCCCGGCTGGACGGCAAGGCGAGGTCAGGCCAGCAGGCGCTCTGCATCGAGAGCCCTCGATTCGCCACACGGCCCGGCGACACCGTGCCCGGTTCGCGATGCGCGGGACCGGAAACGAAGGGCTGCTGTCTTGGTCGGTTCACGGATGGTTCCATCACTTGCCGCTCGCGGGTCTCGTCGGCGCGAGACCCTTTCCGGGATGTTCGCCGTGCTGCTGGCGATTGTCCTGGGTCCCGTGCCGGCCCATGCCGACAAGATCAAGAACGGGACGGCGGTCTTCTCCGGCCTCGACAAGATCACGGGCCGGATCATCTCGTTCAAGGCCGCCATGGGCGAGACCGTGCAGTTCGGGTCCTTGCAGGTCACGGCGCGGGCCTGCTTCACGCGGCCCGCCACCGAGGCGCCGCAGACCGACACGTTCGTCGAGGTCGAGGAGGTCTCGGCCACGAAGGAGTACAAGAAGATCTTCTCGGGTTGGATGTTCGCGGCCAGCCCCGGCCTCCACGGGATCGAGCACCCGATCTACGACATCTGGCTCACGGGCTGCGAAGCCCCCGGGGAGACGATCGTCGAAGCTCCGCAGACCGCGGACGCCGATACGTCGACGCCACCGGCCGGCGACAGCCCTCCCGCGGCACCGGCGCCGGCGACCGTCGAACCGGCGCCGAAGCCGAGGCCGAAGCGCATCGTGCGCGCCGCTCCTCCGCCGGTGGAGCAGACGCAGCCGGTCGCCGAGCGACGTGAACCGACCCAGCGCTTCTTCCCAGCGGCCCAATACCCGTCGGACTTCGGCGGCCGCGACCCGGCCGGCAACGGCAATCACTGATCCGGGGTGAGAATGGCAAGGGCGTCCTGGCCCGACAGAGGCTGCTTCGACCAGGCCCGGGCCTCGGGCCTGCGGGAGACGGCCCTGGCGAGGCGGCGGCGGTAGGTGGCGCGCGGGACCTCCAGGGCGCCGAGGCTCGCGAGATGCGGCGTGACGAACTGGGTGTCGAGCAGCAGGTAGCCGCTGCTTCGAAGGCGCGCCGCGAGATGCAGCAGGCAGATCTTGGATGCGTCGCGGCTCGTGTGGAACATGCTCTCGCCGAAGAAGGCCGCGCCGAGCGCCACGCCATAGAGGCCGCCGACCAGAGTGTCGTTGTCGTAGGCCTCGACCGTGTGCACGAAGCCGGTGTCGTAGAGGTTCCGGTAGAGCTCCCGGATCCGGCCGTTGATCCAGGTCTGGGGCCGGTCGGGTGCCGCGGCCGCGCAGCCCTCGATCACGCCGTCGAAGTCGCGGTCGACCGTCACGACGAAGCGGTCCTGGCGCAAGGTCTTGGCGAGACTGCGCGATATGGCCATGCGGTCGAGCGGGAAGATGCCGCGCTGCTCGGGATCGAGCCAGAAGAGCGACGGGTCCTCGGCGCTCTCCGCCATCGGGAAGAGCCCGATCGCATAGGCCCGCAGCAGGATCTCAGGCGTGATGGCGGGCGGCGGTCTTTGCGGTCCCATGGTGGCGAAGGTGACCCAGCCGGCCGCCGTGGGCAAGGGCATGGCGGCGTGCCGGTCGGCTCTGTGGTGCGCCCTGGACTAATGCAGCAGCGACAAGCTCAGAAGGGCCGCGGCGGCCTTGAGCAGCGGCACCTCCGACACCGCCATCATGGCGATGGCGGCTGGCGACGAACCGGGTCGGTCGTCGCGCAGGTACCGTCGCGACGGTCTGCGCAGACGGAGCGACAGCGTCCGCAGCGGCAGCACGCGGCGAGACAGCGCACGGAGGGGCTCGAAGGACGCGCGGGCCGGTTCCTCGGCTTCGACGCCGCGCGAGAAGAGCGACGGCACGCAGGCGGGATGTCTCAGCAGAAGGGACATGGAAAGCTCCTGTCCCCCGACCTTAGGACACCACCTCTTGCCGCAGCGTCAAAACCTTCGTGCGAAACATGTTGATCTTCGTTCACCCTGAAGGGCATAGGCACGGAGGGATCGGAACCGGGACGGGGTCATGAACCAACACCAGGCAAGCGTCACGGAGGCCGCCGCGCCGGCGGTTCCGCACGACAAGGTGCTGATCGTCGATTTCGGTTCTCAGGTGACGCAGCTGATCGCCCGCCGGGTGCGCGAGGCCGGCGTCTATTGCGAGATCGTGCCCTTCGACAAGGCCGAGGCCGCATTGGGCGAGCTCGCCCCCAAGGCCGTGATCCTGTCGGGCGGCCCGGCTTCCATCCCGGACGCGGGATCTCCCAAGGCCGCGGCCGCAATCTTCGAAGCCGGGTTGCCGGTCCTCGGTATCTGCTACGGCCAGCAGGCCATGGCCCACGCGCTCGGCGGGGTGGTCGAAGGTGGACATCACCGCGAGTTCGGCCGCGCCGATGTCGCGGTCTCGGCCGAGAGCCCCCTGACGTCGGGCCTCTGGGCCGAAGGCGAGCGGCACCCCGTCTGGATGAGCCACGGCGACCGCATCACCCGCCTGCCCGCGGGGTTCCGGGTCGTCGGCGCCTCCGAGAACGCGCCCTATGCCATCATCGCCGACGAAGCGCGGCGCTTCTACGGGCTGATGTTCCACCCCGAAGTCGTGCATACGCCCGACGGCGCCCGCCTCATCGGCAACTTCCTGCACCGCATCGCCGGCGTGACGGCGGACTGGACCATGGCGGCCTTCCGGGAGGAGGCCATCGCCCGCATCCGCGAGGAGGTCGGCTCCGCCCGCGTGATCTGCGGCCTGTCGGGCGGCGTCGATTCCGCGGTGGCGGCCGTGCTGATCCACGAGGCGATCGGCGACC
>CAXUOD010000323.1:0-4375 GCA_964252585.1 uncultured Lichenihabitans sp.
TCTGGGTGCGCGAGGCGCGCCTCTTCAAGTACGGCTCCGGCACCGGTACCAACTTCTCGCGCCTCCGCGGCGAGAAGGAGAAGCTCTCGGGCGGCGGCAAGTCGTCGGGCCTGATGAGCTTCCTGAAGATCGGCGACCGCGCAGCCGGCGCCATCAAATCAGGCGGCACGACGCGCCGCGCCGCCAAGATGGTGGTGGTCGATGCCGACCATCCGGACATCGAGAGCTATATCGATTGGAAGGTGAAGGAAGAGGAGAAGGTCGCGGCCCTCGTGACCGGCTCCAAGATCACGCGCCGCCATCTCAAGGCCGTGCTGCGGGCCTGCCTGAACTGCCAGGGTTCCGGGGACGATTGCTTCACCCCCGAGAAGAACCCGGCCCTGAAGCGCGAGATCAAGGCGGCCCGCCGCGTGGCGGTGTCGGACAACATGATCAAGCGCGTGATCCAGCTGGCGCGTCAGGGCCATACGGCGGTCGATTTCGAGGAGTTCACGGCCGATTGGGACTCGGAAGCCTACCTGACGGTCGCGGGCCAGAACTCCAACAATTCCGTGCGGATCACCGACGCCTTCCTGAACGCCGTCGAGGCCGACGGGCCGTGGGACCTCGTCCGGCGCACGGACGGCAAGGTGTCGAAGACCATGCCGGCCCGCCAGCTCTGGGACAAGATCGGCTACGCGGCCTGGGCCTCGGCCGACCCGGGGCTCCAGTACCACACGACCATCAACGACTGGCACACCTGCCCGGCGGCCGGCCCGATCCGCGCCTCGAACCCCTGTTCCGAATATCTGTTCCTCGACGACACGGCTTGCAATCTCGCGTCGCTGAACCTCATCCAGTTCCGCGGCGACGGCCCGGGCCGCATCGACGTCGCATCCTACGAACATGCCGTGCGGCTCTGGACCGTGGTGCTCGAGACCTCGGTCCTGATGGCGCAGTTCCCGTCGGCGGAGATCGCGCGGCTGTCGTTCGACTACCGCACGCTCGGCCTCGGCTTCGCCAACCTCGGCGGCTTCCTGATGTCGTCGGGCATCGCCTATGATTCCGACGAGGGCCGGGCCATCTGCGGGGCTTTGTCGGCCCTGATGACCGGGATCTGCTACGCGACCTCGGCCGAGATGGCGGCGCAGCTCGGGCCCTTCCCGGGCCACGCCCCGAATGCGGACGCCATGCTGCGGGTGATGCGCAATCACCGCCGTGCGGCCTATGGCGAAGCCGCGGGCTACGAGGCCCTGTCGGTCGCGCCCGTGCCGCTCGACCGTGCGGCTTCGCCGGACACCGCCATGGTGGATGCCGCGCGGCGTGCCTGGGACCTCGCGATCGCGCTCGGCGAAAAGCACGGCTACCGCAACGCCCAGGTCTCGGTCGTGGCCCCCACGGGCACGATCGGTCTCGTGATGGATTGCGACACGACCGGCATCGAGCCCGATTTCGCGCTCGTTAAGTTCAAGAAGCTCGCGGGCGGCGGCTATTTCAAGGTCGTCAACCGGGCCGTGCCCGAGGCCTTGCGGGCGCTCGGCTATCGGGCGTCCGACATCGGCGACATGGAGGTTTACGCGGTCGGCCACGGTAACCTCAGGCAGGCGCCGGGTGTCACGACCTCGGCGTTGCGTGCCAAGGGCTTCACGACCGAGAAGCTCGAAGTCCTGGACAAGGCGCTCGCGAGTGCCTTCGACATCAAGTTCGCCTTCAACAAGTGGACGCTCGGGGCGGACTTCCTGACCGGCGTATTGGGGGTTGCGGCCGAGAAGCTCGACGAGCCCGGCTTCGAACTCCTGCCTCACCTCGGCTTCTCCAAACCCGAGATCGAGGCCGCCAACATCCATGTCTGCGGCGCCATGACGCTCGAAGGCGCGCCGCACCTGAAACTCGAACATTACAAGGTGTTCGATTGCGCCAACCCCTGCGGGCGCACCGGCAAGCGCTACCTCTCGGTCGACAGCCACATCCGTATGATGGCGGCTTCGCAACCCTTCATCTCGGGCGCGATCTCGAAGACCATCAACATGCCGAACGACGCCACGGTCGAAGCCTGCAAGGACGCCTACATGCTGTCCTGGCGCCTCGGGCTCAAGGCCAACGCGCTCTATCGCGACGGCTCGAAACTGTCGCAGCCGCTGAACTCGCAGCTGATCGCCGACGACGACGACGAGGAGGCGCTCGACGAGCATCTCGCGGCCTCGGTCCCGGCCCGGGCCGCCGAAGTGGCGGAGCGGATCGTCGAGCGCGTGGTGGAGCGGATCGAGCGCGACCGCGAGCGCGAGAAGCTGCCGGCCCGCCGCAAGGGCTATACGCAAAAGGCGACGGTCGGCGGCCACAAGGTCTATCTCAGGACCGGCGAGTACGTGGATGGACGCTTGGGCGAGATCTTCATCGACATGCACAAGGAGGGCGCCGCCTTTCGGTCGCTGATGAACAACTTCGCCATCGCGATCTCGCTCGGGCTGCAATATGGCGTGCCGCTCGACGAATATGTGGACGCCTTCACGTTCACGCGTTTCGAGCCGGCCGGCCCGGTGCAGGGCAACGATGCAATCAAGAACGCGACCTCGATCCTCGATTACGTGTTCCGCGAACTCGCCGTGTCCTACCTCGACCGCACCGATTTGGCTCACGTGGTACCCTCCGATATCGGTTTCGACGTGCTCGGCTCGGGCGAAACCGAAGGGCGGTCGATGGCGGGCGAGAGCCGCGCCGCCGCGCAGGCTCAGGCGAGCCCCGTGTCGAAGGGGTTGGTGCGGTCGAAGCCCGATCGCTTCATGCTGGTGCGAGGCACCAACACGGCGCAGGCGCTCGACCCTCGGACCGGGCCGACGCCCGTCAAGGCCTACGGGGTCGAAGGCGCGACCGCCCTCAAGCGGGAGATCGAAGCCGAGGCGACGTCCGAGCTCGCGGCCCTCGCCTGGAGCGAGCCGCAGGGTTTCACGGCCGCCAAATCCGCCGTCTCCGACAAGCGGGCCGAAGCACGCATGAAGGGCTATGTCGGCGAGGCCTGCCCCGAATGCGCCAACTTCACCATGGTGCGCAACGGCACCTGCCTCAAATGCGAGACCTGCGGAAGCACGACCGGATGCTCGTGAGCAGCCCGACTTTCGGATAAAGTGCACGCTGACATCGAACTCACAACGTATGATGTCGTCCGGCCTTGAAAGGCTATCGTCGATATGATGACGGCGGGAGGAAGGTCGCTACGGGCCGTCAAGCGAGAGCAGGCTCTTGGTGGCGGCGGTCCTTCGATGGCATGAGCGTAGCGATGCTGGACAAAGAGAGATTGAGCCAAGCCTTCCATCTCCTTGGCGAAGATCTTGCCGGGAGGGGAGTGTTCCTCGAGATCGCAGTCTACGGCGGCAGCGCCATCGTCATGCAGTTCGAATGGAGGCGTTCGACGGAGGACGTGGATGCCGTCGTTAGGGAAGGCTACGACGAAAGAGCACTGGGTTCTTCCGTGACACGCGTCGCAGAGCGCATGGGGTTGCCGTCCGACTGGCTGAACAACGCCGTCGGCATGTTCACGCCGTTGCATGAAAGCGATAGCCTTTTCGAAATGTCAGGGATCTATCCCGACGCTGGCCTTCCCGGTCTTCGTGTCCTCCTGGCGAGACCTCGTTACCTCCTGGCGATGAAGCTCAAGGCGCTCGCCAGTTTTGACCGCGGCGACAGGGATCTGTCGGACGCGCGGAATCTTGCCGCCGAACTGGGGCTGACGCAGGCTGAGGATCTGCGAAGGCTTTACGTCTCGATCCATGGCGAGGAGCCTCCGGCCGAGACAGCCCTGCAGTTACCCGCCGTCCTGGGAGCGGGCTGACGATGCGCCCCTCGACCCTCGCCGAAGTCGCCGTCCGGTCCTCCACGGATCCCGGTTGGCAACATCACCTCGATGAATTCCTGGACGCCTTCTACGGCGTCGACCGCGACCGGTCGCGGCAAGCCGCCATGATCGAGGAGGCTCCGAGACTGCTCGGCGTCGCCCGAGCCGATGCCTTCCTGGGCGGCGTCGGCGAGCATCTCGCGCGACGTTGGAACTTGCCAATCCCGCGCTGGGTCCGGTCCGACGAACGGTACCTCGAGGAAGCGTTCTTCGTTCCCGACAGGAGGGCTTTCCGAGGCTACCTGCTTGCGGTCAGCCCAGTGGCGTTTCGCACGCGGCTGATCTTCACCGGGCCAGACCCGCTGCAACGGGCGCGGTTCCCCTACCGTCGCGGCGTCGTCAGCATGCCGTTCGACCGTTTCGGCACGGCGGCCCAAGAGCTTGCGGACGGCGCCTAGAGCGCTTTCGCCTTTGGCGAATTCGCTCCAGCTTAGAATGTCGAGCAGTTTTACCGGGATGGAATCGCAAGAGCGATTCCATCTGATCCGATACTGCTCTAGCCGTCTC
>CAXUOD010000324.1:0-4370 GCA_964252585.1 uncultured Lichenihabitans sp.
GCAGTGGGGCGTCGAGCCGCACATCCTCAACCCCACCCCCGAGACGGTCGCCTTCTACCAGGACGTGCTGACCGAGGTGATGGACCTGCGCCCGTCGCCCTACATCCACTGCGGCGGTGACGAGGCCCCCAAGGGCGAGGCGGGCCGCGCGGAAGGCCTCGACGCCGATACGGTGGTAATGGTGGAAGTGGATCACGTCCGGCCGCAGCCGCGCCACGAGTTCGCCGAAGAGCCGGAGCGAGCGCCCGTCCTCGACCGAGAGATGCAGGAAATCGTAGAACTGCGGAAAATAAAGGTATTGCCGGGCTTCGCCGTGCAGCGGCACGATGGCGGCGCCGGGCTTGCCGTGCTCGGCCTCGTGGCGGGCTTCGAGCGCGCTGATCAGGAAGGCCTCGTGCCCCGCGGCGAGGCTCGCCTGGAAGAGCTCGAAGGCCACCTGCTGGGCGCCGCCCGGCGCCACGGCCGGGTGCAGGTAGCTCACAAAGACGATCCGCATCGGGCGCCCACCGGCGCCAACGGCCGGTCGCGTCATGGCTGATCCGCCGCGACGCCGCGGGCGATGTCGCTTGCGACCGTGAAAGCGTCGGGGTTCCGGTCGAAGGCCTCGCGGTGCTGGAGCGTGAAGAGGTGGCGGTTGACGATGGCGGCGGCGCGGAACTGCTCGCCCTTGGGCTTCGACCCGTGTCCCTCGACGTGGACGAGCCGCAACAGGGGATCGACCGCCACGAGCCCCCCGGCCGCAGCCCAGCGCAGCGACAGGTCGGCATCCTCGTAGTGGCCGTAGATATAGCGGGTCGAGAAGCCGCCGAGACGCTCGAAGGCGGGGCGTGCGAAGGCCATCACGGCCCCGGTGACGGCCGGGACCCTTTTCGGCAGGCGCCAGCGCGCCTCCTCGAACGGCACACCCTTGTCGAAATGCTCGACCCGCAGCAGGTCGATCGCGACGCCCTCGCCGGGGCGGCTCGTGGGCCCGAGCGTCTCGCGGTGGAAGGCGGTGTCGCGGTCGAGATACATGCCCGAATGCATGAGGTTCTGGTCGTCGTAGAACAGGAGCCCGCCCCAGAGGCCCGCTCCTAGGGCTCGCCGCTCGAGCGAGGCGCGCAAGGAGGCGGCATGGCCCGGCACCGGATAGACGTCGGGATTGAGGAGATAGATGGCCTGGCTCGCGGCCTCGGCCACGGCGGCGTTGTTGGCCGCCCCGAAGCCGACATTGTCCGGCATGACGATCACGGTGATCATGAGGTCGTAGAGGTCCGACACCATGCGGCCGAGCCGCATGACGGCTTCGGCATCCTCGGGCGAATTGCACACGTAGATCCATTCGCCGCTATCGATCCCCTGCTGGCGGAACAGGATCGGCTGCAGCTTGATCGGCTCGGTCGTGCCGAACAGCACCGTGACGAAGGAGCGCTCGACGGGACGGGGGCGAAAACGATGGACGTGACGGCGCGCGACATGACCCGCGACGTGGGCCTGGAAGAGCGCCACCGCGGCCGCCCCCGCGGCGCCCGCCATGAACCGATGCAGGCCGAAGGCGCTTCCGCCGTGGCTCGGCACGCCCGCGGCGGCGATCAGCCAGATGTCGAGCAGCCGCTGGTCGGAGACGACCTGGGGGTGGACGTCGACCGTCAGCGCCGTGGTGGCAGACCTGATGTCGATCTCCCAGGGCTGCTTCAGGGCCGTAGGGGACGCTGCCTTGTCGATGGCCAAGAAGCCGTAATCGAAAGCGCCCGGGCGAATCGCATTCTCGATATCGGGTCGGGCGTAACGCAAGACGCTATGCGGCGAGAGGCTGAGTTCGACCCCCCCGGCACGGATCGTGAACGAGACAGCGCCGCTGCCTTCATCGCCCAGCCATCCCAGGACGAGCAAATATCCCGTCTCCGACACGAAGGCCCGCTCGATGACACCGTTCAACAGAAGGAGCGGCGCGCGCGATCGAGGCGCATCGCTCGGAACCGGTACGAGGGAGCGGGAGGCTTCTGCGATGCGAGCGGGCGTGATAGTGCGTGCAACGCCGTCGTTCAAAGCCTGCTACCTTCCTGTCGGCCAGAGCGGTTGCAAACATCATACCTCAATCGCCCGATCCTCACCAGCGCGCGATTCGTGAACCCTCCTCTCTTCCTTCCCCCCTCCCCTCACCGCTCCCGCAGCGCCGTGGTGGCGACCTGGAGGAGCGGCGAGAACAGATAGGAGAGGATCCGCCGCCGGCCGGTCTTGATCTCGACCGTCACGGCCATGCCGGGAACCAGCGGCACGTCGGCGCCCTCCGAGCGGATCGTCGTGCGGTCCATCGCGAGCGTCACCGGGAAGACCAGGTTCTGCGTCCGCTGGGCGCCGCCGAACAGCGTGTCCTTCGCGGCCGCCGCGGGGTTCTGCTCGCGCTGGTCCGCGTCGGGCTCGGGGATCGCGTCATGCGCCACCCGCTCGACCGCGGCATCGATCGTGCCGTAATCGGTGAACGGAAAGGACTCGATCTTCACCACCGCCTTCTGGTCCTTGCGCACGAAGCCGATGTCGCCGTTGGGCAGGTAGCACTCGATCTCGAGCGTCGCATCCTCCGGCACGATCTGCATCACCTGCTCGCCCACCGTCACGACCTGCCCGAGCGACGTCACGGCCAGGCCCGAGACCGTGCCGTCGATCGGGCTGCGCAGCGTCATCTCGGCGGTCTTGATGCGGGCCTTGGCGAGTTTCTCGGCGTTCTCGTCCATCAGGCGCTCGACCTCCGCCAGTTTCTGCGCCGTCTCGGCCGCGAAGCCCGCATAGGCCTTGTCGACGTCGCGCTGGATGCGGTCGAGGCCGGCATCGATCTCGCCGATCTGGCCGCGCTCGGAGGCCAGGGTCGCGGCCTGGGTCTGCATCAGTTCCAGGGCGTCGATCACCTTGGCGCGGGACTCGGCTTTCGAGGCTTCGAGCGTCGTCCGCATGTCGACGCGCTCCTTCAGCGTGTCGACGAGCGCCTGCTCGGCCGCGATCGTGCCGACGAGGCGGCCGCGCTCCGCGGCCTTCTCGGCCGCTTCGCCCTCGAGGCTGCCGACCGTGCTGGCGAGTTGCGCCATGTCGTGGCCGAGCACGCGTTGCTCGCGGTCCCTGATCTCCGGCGGGACATCGCTCCCGAACGCGATGGTCGGGACGGCATCGACGGTCCGCTTCGCCGCCAGGGCGAGAGCGGTCGTGCGGCGCAGCGCCTCGGCGGTCTCGGCCGAGAGCGCGGCCTCGAGCGCGGACTCGTCGGCCAGGACTTCGCTCGGGTCGAGCGACAGCAGACTGTCGCCGGCGTGCACGCGGCGGCCGTTCTCGACCGCGACCCTGGCCACCTTGCCGGTCGCGACAGGCTGGATCGTCTTCGTGCGGCCGACCGGCTGGATCTTGCCCTGCGCGGTCGCGATGATGTCGACCTGGCCATAATAGGACCAGACGAGCGCGATCGCCGCCAGCGCGCAGATCGTGACGATGATGCTGCCCCGGATGGGCGAGAGCGGCGTCTCCAGGATTTCGAGCGCGGCCGGCAGGAATTCGTGATCGCCGCGGGCGAGGCGCGGGCGGCGCGGCGGCCCCGGCAGGCGGCTCCGCGTCTGGACGACCGGCAGAGCGCTCATGCATGCACCTGTTCGTTCTGCAGCGCCCAGAGCCTGCGGTAGAGCCCGTCCTGCCGCTTGATCAGGTCCTCGTGCGGTCCCGCCTCGACCACGCGGCCGTCCGCCATGCCGATGATCCGGTCGCAGGGCCGCACCGCCGCGAGCCGATGCGCGATGATGATCACGGTGCGGTTCTGCACGATCTGGCGCATGTTGGTCTGGATCACCCTCTCGCTCTCGTAGTCGAGCGCCGAGGTGGCCTCGTCGAAGATGAGGATGGGCGGGTTCGTGGCCAGCGCCCGGGCGATGGCGATGCGTTGCCGTTGGCCGCCGGACAGGTTCGCGCCACGCTCCTCGATCATCGTGTCGTAGCCGGCCGGCAGCTTGGCGACGAATTCGTCAGCGCCCGACAGCTTAGCGATGGCGATCACCTGGGCGCGCGGCATGGCGGGCGCCGCGAAGGCGATGTTCTCGTGTATGGTGCGGTTGAACAGGAGGTTCTCCTGGAGCACCACGCCGATGTTGGTGCGAAGCCAGGCGGGGTCGACCTGGGTGAGGTCGGCGCCATCGAGCAGGATCTGGCCGTCCTGCGGCATGTACAGCCGCTGGACCAATTTGGTGAGGGTCGACTTCCCGGACCCCGACGGACCCACGATGCCCACCACCTCGCCGGGCCGGATCACGAGGTCGACGCCCTTCACGACATCGTTGCCGCCCGGGCGGTACCGGAAGCTCACGGCCTTGAACTCGATCAGGCCGCGCGGCGGCGGCAGCACGGTACGGGCCTGG
>CAXUOD010000325.1:0-4368 GCA_964252585.1 uncultured Lichenihabitans sp.
CCGCTCGACAGAGACCAAAAAGAGATCCGTGGCGTTCGGGAGAGGACGCACCCTAAAGACGAAAGCCGAACACCTCGCCTGCACATTCGCCAAGACGATTTACACGAGCACTCGAAGACGAGCTTTCGGTGTGCCATTTTTGAATCGGAGCCACGCGGGACAGTGAATGAAAGTCGGATTTCGTCGGCCCAGTCTGCGCAAGAGCATCGCGGTCCGTACGAGTTGGCGCCGGTACGTGCGGCACAGTCTCGGGTTCAAGGCGCCTCGAGGCTACGGCTGGATCACGAACCCACGGCGCTTCTTGTACAACAAAATCTACCACCGCGTGACGTTCGGGTGGCGTGACGTGGCGCGATGGTTGTTCGGCTGAGGACGCTAGCTTAAAATTATTTTTTGCAGTAATTTACGGCAGCCACACCGGGGGTTGCCATGGCCACGCCGACAATCGCCGCGTTGCTCGATGTCGCGCACGATCTCGTGGCGCGACCTTCCTTCGATGCCGCGATGGTTCTGACACTTCTGTCGAAGCTACCGCTCGATGAGGTCGACGTTCAGGCCCGTGGCGCCATCAAACATGCGCAGTTCGCGGCCGATGCCGCCAAATGTGGTGGCGTCGGCCGGACCGTGGAAGCCCGGTTCGCTCTGGCGAGGGTCGTAACGCTGCTTGAGCAGTGCGTCGTCGAATGACGTTATCTGATGTTAAAGTCCGCTGCCATGTAGTGATCTAGCGTGCTCTCTGCATGAGGGTACGACCATGGCATCAGTACCGACGGAAATTGCAGCGCTGCTCCATGTGGCGAGACGTTTGGTGGAACACGATCAGCCCGACGTCGACGCAATGTTGGAGCTGCTCGATACATTGCCCCTCTACGATTTCGACATGCCGACCTGTGTTGCCATTGCACATGCGCGGAGGGCAACGGTGGCGTCACTGGGCGGCAACGCCGTTCACGCCATTATTGCTCAATGTGCCCTGGCAAGGGTCGTGGCGTTGCTGGAAAGGCGTATCGCAGTTACGGTCGCGGTGTTGTGATCTAGGCCACGGAACAGGAACAGGCGAGTAACCGGAGCTGCCGCGTCGTCGCTATTGAGGTACCTATACATGAGCCCGCGCGTGCACGGTCGCGGTCCGACCGAACAGGAGGTGCTGACCCAGCTCCGCGATCACCCGAATACCGTGCTCATGGCCTCGCATGCCCGCAACCAGCTCAGGCGCGGCAACCTGATCGAGCGGCACCGGCCCGCTGGGACGGCCTATTCCGTCTGGCAGCTCACCAAGGCTGGCTACGTGCAGCTCGACACTTACGAGTTCACGTAACCCCGGGCGGTTGCCGAATGCAGGTGATCAAAGTCGACGGGCGATCACGGCGACGAAGTGAGCTGCGCTGCGTAGCATATCTGATGTTAATGTGCGAAAGCGTACCATCGCCTAGCCTGCCCTCGTTCACGAGGGTGCGGCCATGCGTACGGTACCGGCAACTGTTGCGGCGCTGCTCAATGCGGCCTGGGACCTGGTGCAGCAAAGGCACTTCGATGCGGAAGTGATGCTTGAGTTGCTCGACAATCTACCTCGCGAGTACCTGGGCTTGCAGACCCGTGGCGCCATCGTCCATGCCCGCCTCACCACCTCGTCGGCATTGAACGGCGACCCCTACGATATCAACGCCGCGCGATCCGCGATGGCAAGAGTTGTCGAATTGCTTGAACGGAGCATCGTGCGCGAGGGGTGAGCCGTCAGCAGGCCCGCGTAAGACGCCAACCCGTTTGCAAACAACGATTCAGCAAAGATTTCGTATTTACTGGCGCGCCCAACGGGAGGCGAGACCAGGTTCAGGTTCTATGCAAAATCAACGACTTATTCAACCTACTAGCGACAATGTTATGCGCTCCGTTATGCAGTGGCAAGCTACGGAGATAGCCCGAAGTTAGGGTTGTAGACACCTACGACGGTCCTGAAATGGAGTTTGGACTGTCCCGGTTACCGGACGGGGCTCGTAGAGAGTGAGAGGGGGGATTGGGAGGGCTGTGACGGGACAGGTCGGAGAGAGTGGCTCTCGGGCAGCCCGTCATGGAGCTTTCCCCATGCAGCAGGTTCTGTCCCCCAACCTCGGTCGAGCGTCCCCTGCCCCGTCCGGCTATCGCGTCGATCCCGGCCGCGGGTCTCGCGATGGGCGCGTCTCGTCCGAGTGGTTTTCTCGGCCCGGTGACCAGCGCTTTCTGTCCCTATCGGAGCTGCAACGCTCGGTGAAGGATCGCGCCGATCGTTCGCGTGCCCGGGTGCTGGAGAGCCGCGAGGTGCGGGTCGAGGCGCGTCGCGACGACGGCGACCGCCTCGCGTTGATTCTGCCCGGTGACCCCGAGCCGGTCGCGCCGACCCACTGGAGCTTCGGCCAGTTGGCCGGGCTTGTCGGCGCCCCCGCCGGGTACCTGCGCGGGCTCCCGGCCGCGGTCGCGGGGATCAATCTGCAGTATGGGTTGAGCCATCACCGAACCGAGATGGTGAAGGCCTACACGAGCCAAGATGGGCGCACGGAACTGCGCGCCGTCACGGGACCCGACTACGGTCGCATCCACGACTTTGAGCTCGTCGACGCCGTGATGCGCATCGCCGGGAACGGCACGGGCGACACACGCTGGAAGGTGCCGGGCGTGCTCGACTGGCGCACCATGACGTACGATCCGCACGTCGACGTGTCGAAGGAGACCACGACCCTTTATGCTTCGGACCGGGACGTCTTCCTGTTCCTATGTGACGACACGAACCCGATCGAGGCGGGACGCCTGCCGAGCGGCGAGCCGGATCTCTACTTTCGCGGCTTTTACTGCTGGAACTCGGAAGTGGGGTCGCGCACGCTCGGCATTTCGTCGTTCTATCTCCGGGCCGTCTGCGCCAACCGTAATCTCTGGGGCGTCGAACAGTTCGAGCAGGTCACGATCCGCCACTCGAAACACGCCGCCCACCGCTTTGCCGCCGAGGCCGCGCCGGCGCTCGAGAGCTTCGCCGACTCCTCGGCGGCCGGCTTCGTGTCCGGCATCCGAGCGGCCCGGGAGGCCATCGTGGCGCGCAGCGACGACGATCGCAGCGAGTTCCTGCGGCGGCGCGGTTTCTCAAAGGGCGACACCGCCAGGGTGATCGAGACCGTGCTGGTCGAGGAGGGCCATCCGCCGGCCTCCGTGTTCGACTTCGTGCAGGGCATCACGGCCGTGGCCCGCGCCGAGCCGCGAGATGGCTCACGCCGGCGCCTTCGTCGGCATCGATCATGACGGCGCCCTGAAGATCGAGCGCGGCTTCGTGCGCCCCGCCGACGAAGCAACGCTACCGGAGCCGAGCAGTGACGACGATGCCGCTCGGGCCGGGCACGCCGAGGTGTTCGGGCCTACGAGCGACGAAGGCGGCGCCTCTGCTTCGCAGGATGTCGGCTCGGCGCCTTCAGCCGAGCCGGACCACGAGGAGCAGGACGACGGTGGACGCTTGTCCGATCGGTTGATGACGGAGCTCACGGCCCACCGTACCCTGGCGCTCCGAGCGGCGCTGTCGGCCGACCCGGACGCGGCCCTGCTCGCCTTGCTGCACGCTCTGGTGCTCAGGGCCTTCTACGGCAGCACGGCCGAGACCTGCCTAGAGATCGAGGCGAAGAGCATCGGCCTCGCTCCCTTCGCACCGGGGTTGAACGACGCGGTAGCGAGCCGAACGCTGATCCAGCGGCACGATCACTGGCAGGCACAGCTGCCCCGCCAGGCTCGGGACCTGTGGTCCGCCCTCGTCGCGCTCGACGCCGACAGCCGGGCGGCGCTGCTCGCCGTCTGCGTCGGGCGCAGCGTCAACGCTCTCCTGCAGCCCTGGGAGCGTCGAGCGGGCGCGATGCAGCATTGCGGATACGCTGGCCGAGCATGTCGGGCTCGACATGGTGGCGGATGGCGGCTGGGCGTCGACGGTCGAGAGCTACCTTGGTCGTGTGACGAAGGCCCGCATCCTCGCCGCGGTGAGCGAGGCCCGGGGTGAAGCCGCGACCGCGGCCATTGCCCAGCTTCGCAAGCCCGAGATGGCGCGGGCCGCCGAGGCGCTGCTCGCCGGTACGGGCTGGCTGCCAATGCCGCTGCGCACGCCAGGATTGGATCACTCCTTCTTCGTTGCCTCTCAGGCCTTGGCCAAGGGCAACGATGCGACGTCGGACAGTGAGTCCACCGCCGTGGATCAGCACTTGGCCGAGCACGCCATCGCGGCGGAGTAGCGCGACCATCGCCGCCCCGCCTCAGACTCCCCGGGGCTGGGGCTCAACGACCCTTCACCCTCGACCCGAGGCCCGGCCCCAAGCCGGGCCTTTCGCCGTTCTTGGAGGTCGTCATGTCCAACCCTGCAGATCTTCT
>CAXUOD010000326.1:0-4351 GCA_964252585.1 uncultured Lichenihabitans sp.
GCACCTTCTCGACGCAACTCCTCCAGGACCTGGGTTACGAGACCACCTGGGCGGCCAGCGCCGACGAGGCGCTGGTGTTGCTGGCGGAGGGCCGCGACGGTTTCGACGTCGTCTTCTCGGACGTCATCATGCCGGGGATGAACGGCGTGGATCTCGGACGCGAGATCCACCGTCTCTATCCCACGCTGCCCGTCATACTGACGAGCGGCTACAGCCATGTTCTGGTCCAAGAGGGCCACCACGGGTTCGAACTGCTGAAGAAACCCTACGCGGTGGAGGACCTGTCTCGCATCCTGCGCAAGGTTTCACGGGATCGCCCTCCCAAGAGCGGGTGATATGGCATCCGGTCGGCCAGACCGGGAAGCCTATCGCCAGCCCGCGCGGCTCATGAGCGAAGCCCGCATCCGCGTCGCGGAGCGATCGAACGGAGGCAGTCGGTTCCTTTCCCAGGCACCTCCTACGTCGAACCGCCCGTCCGTCGCCGACCCTCCTCGGATGCTGCGCCCATGAGATCATCCCCGACGACGAGGCATGGGCGCTGCCCCACCGCCGTCCAACGTGGTCGGACGGGGGATTCCGACCCGCGCGCCTCTCAACGCACGGCGGTCAAGGAGCGGCTGGCCGTGCATTCCGGGGCCTGCCGAAGGAAGAACCCCACCATCTCACGGCTGGCATCGGGACCACGCGGCTCCGTGTAGGAGCCCGCTTGACTGCCGCCCGACCAGGCATGGCCGGCACCATGCAGCACCCAATCCTCCAGCACGGGTCGTCCGGCGGCGTCGGACTGGACGGTCCGGGTGAAGGACAGCCCGCCGGCCGAGCGGCCCTGCGTGACGGCAGAGGCGAAGGCGGCGCCTGCCCCGGCCTGCGTCAGAACGTGCGCGCCGTTCGAGGGATGCACCGTCCTGTCTCCGTCGCCGTGGAACACGATGGTGGGCACCGGTCGACGGCGGCCGCCCGGCGCCTGCGGGACGCCACCCTGCCTCATGGCCGCGAACGCCGACACCATGTCGATGGCGGCTCCGGCGGCGAGGCCCGAATGCACGCCGGCCGCGGCGTAGAGCTCAGGATAGGCCTGAGCCATGATCGCCGCCATGGCGCCGCCCGCAGACAGGCCGGCCACGAAGACGCGGGCCGGATCCACGGCGAAATCGCGCATGATCTCGCGCGTCATGCCGGCGATGAGCCCCGGCTCGCCGCGGTCGCGCGACTGGTCCTTGGCGTCGAACCAGTTCCAGCACTTCTGGGCGTTGCCGGACTGGGTCTGGCGGGGATACGCGACCAACAGGCCCCGCTCCTCGGCGACCTCGTTCATGCGCGTCCCGGCGGCGAAGTCGTCCGGAGACTGCGTGCAGCCGTGCAGCATGACCACCAGCGGCATCTCCTGTCCGGCATAGGTCGTCGGCACGTAGAGCTTGTAGCCGAGCGTGCCCGAGGGACCCGCGTGGACGAAATCCGCGAAGCGAGCCCCTTCGGGCACGGCGACGGCCGCAGGCTTCGTGCCGGGAGACGTCATCCCGCACAGGCCTGCCCCGGGCTTCATGCCGTTCAGGCGGTCGAGCATGTCGCGAACCGCGGGCGGGACGGCCATCGACGCGGGTGCGGCGTCGGCCCCCGGAAGCTTCGACAGATCCGGAAACCAAGTCGGGCGACCTTCAAGGCCCTGCGCCGGTCCGGTCATCCTGGGCAGGGCGTCGCGCAACGCCGCCCCCGCCTTGGAAAGCCCGGCCAGGCGGCCGGCGAGATGGGTGAGTTGGTCGGTGGGCTTCGCGAACATGGGGCTGTCCTTCGGTCGAGCGTGGGCGCTGCCCGCGCGTCGCGGGGTCGGCGGATGTCGTCGGTTCGGGTCGTGGCTGGTCCGCCGCGGGGATGCGGTCAGCTCATGCGGTCGCGCAGGGCGTCTTTGACGGCCGCGCTGGCGTGAAGCGCTCCCAGCACCTGGACGGAGGCGACGGTCTGCCGCGCGAGGTCGGGCGTGACGTCCATCACGATGGTCGCCAAGCCGAGCACTTGGATGTCGAGCCTTTCCCCCGCGGCCTTCACGGCTTCGAGATCCTGACGGCTGTAGTGGGACAGGCCGAGGCTCAGCCGCTTCCGAGCCACGGACTGCCTGACGGCGTCGCCGTGCCGTTCGAGTTAGTTGCGGATCGCGGTGCGGATGAAGTCGGTGCGGTTCGAGTAGAAGCCGTCCCGCACCAGCAGGTCGACGTGGCCGAGGTCGACGAAGCCGAGATTGATGGTGATCTTCTCGCTCTCTGCGGCCTTCGCCTTGACTTCAGGTGCCTGCCCCACCGTCGTCTCCCTTCTCTCACCATCCGTGTGGATGGTAGATCGGGACGATGTGCGACGTTACAAGGGGACGCTCGTCGAATCTCCGGCGGTCGAGGCACGGAGATCCCGAGAAGCCGATGTCGTGCAAGGCGTTCAGGAGGCGCCGCTGCGCCGTGCCGGCCCCGGCCTTCTGCGGATCACTCCGAGCGTCCGGCCAGCGTTCCACGGGTTTTACATCGGCGCCCAGGCCGTGCTCCGGCCACTCTTTGGGCTCGTTCTCCAGTGGCCAAGCCGGCCAAGGGGGACCAGGACGAGAGGATGGTGAACAGGTCCGAAACGCTGTGTTCCAGCAAACTGACGCGCGCTGCAGTTGACTCAAGGACGCCGTCGAACAGTTCCGGCAGTTTGCTCGACAGCGAACGATGGCGTTTGAAGATTGAGTGCCGGTCTGCGCTCATCTGATCTGCGACAAGACCCGGGCAGAGATAATATAGAATTTCATCGCTTGACGGGATATTCTCTATGTCGGCGAGATCGATCCCGATCCAAAGCTACGATCACGTCGCGTCGAGACCTGCAACCGCTGTTTCCGCGGCCCTCGGCCTTAGGCCTCCCTGGTCCGACTTCAGGCCGCCGTACTCTTGTCGCCAGCTCAAGAGCCATGCCTCAGGACGGACCACTTCAGTGAGGGAGGATCACTCTCATGGTCGACGTTCTGCCCAGATCCGGTCCCCCCTTTACCGAAGCAGCGTTGGCGGCCCAGGCTGCTCTGGTGGCGAAGAGGGCAGAGAGGAGATTTGGCCGGCCGGAACTCTTCGCCGTCGACACGGGTGATCGGAGCTTGACTTGGGAGGTGCGCCGGTTCGGGGGTGTGCTGCTCCAGCGCGGCTCCGAGACGTTCCTGGGTTATAGCTTCGGCGCGAGCCGATGGTGAGAAAGCCCTGGTCGCGTTGCTCGCCACCCTCGACCTGCCGAGGTTCAAGCGGGAGGAGAGCAGGTTAGAAAGACGCCTCCACCGCTCTCGCGCCGAGTGCAGCGGTTCACCCCCGGTCGGTAGAACGCTGGAAGGCCGATCTCGCAGGACCGGCCCTCCGTTTCAGCATCAGGAAGTCGGCCCGCGACGACTCTCCGGGCCACTTCGATCACATGGCGCGGTGCATCATCATGTGATGAGGGCGCATCATGTGGTGATGCATCATCGAAGAATGCATCATCCGATGGTGCATCATGGGATGCATCATCATGTGGTGATGGTGCATCATCATGGATTGGGCCGAAGCGGGTGCGACACCGGCGCCGAAAGTGGTCGCCAGTGCGGCGCAGACGGCGATCATGCTCATAGCCTTCACGTTTCATCTCCCTGTGCCGATCGCTACCTCAGGGAGAGGGGCAGCCTACCGACCATGATCAAGTACGGAGCAGAACGTGAAAGGTTTCAAAGGGAAGGTGTTTGCAATGTCTGCCGACGCGCCACCGGCCCGTTCACTTTGCGTGCCGGGTCCTCCCAGAAATCCGTCAGCGCCTGAAGCCGTATGTCCCCGAACTTCCCATGACTGTGAAGCGCCCTTCGCCATCACCAGCTCGCGGGAGCCTGCACGATGTCGCGCCTTGACGCATCAGCGCAGCAGGTCGAGGTCACGACAGCTCTTCCTGCTGGCGATCCGCTCGGTCTCGCTCAACACCTGCCCCGAGATGGCGCGCCAGGGCAGCGGCGCCGGCCGCCTCGGGCAGTAGGCCGGGACGGTGGAGAGCATGCCGTAGACGACGGGCACGCGTGTCTCGACATGGAACAGAGTATCAGGCGCAGCGCGCCATACCGTTAGTGCGCCGTCATCCACCTGGATCAGGATCTCACGACAATCGGAGTCCCCGATCTGCTCCGGTCGTCCGGACTCGTCCCATGAAGTCAATATCCCAGCGCGCCTTCTTTACGCCGTCGCAAGTCGATAGGTAGCCGAGATCGATGGATCTGTCGCGGAGGACTACAGACATCATAGTAGGTTCGGCTACGCTACCCTTGGAACGCTAGGTCGCCTTGGCGCTTGAAGCAGCCTCGATCTCCCTCAGCCGGTCCTCCTGT
>CAXUOD010000327.1:0-4340 GCA_964252585.1 uncultured Lichenihabitans sp.
TCGACGAGATCGCCATCCTGGTGCGCGCCTCGTTCCAGATGCGCGAGTTCGAGGAACGGTTCATCACGCTCGGGCTGCCCTATCGGGTGATCGGCGGCCCGCGCTTCTACGAGCGCCTGGAGATCCGCGACGCGCTGGCCTACCTGCGTTGCGTGGCGCAGCCCGACGACGACCTCGCCTTCGAGCGGATCGTCAATACGCCGAAGCGAGGCCTGGGCGATTCGACGATCCAGATCCTGCAGGTCTTCGGTCGCGCCCGCACGCTGCCGCTCATGGCGTCCGCCGCCATGATGGTCGAGACCGACGAGCTGAAGCCGAAGCAGCGCCAGACGCTCCGCGCGTTGCTCGCCGATTTCGATCGCTGGCGCAGTCGCATGGGGACGATCCCGCATTCGCAGCTCGCCGAACTGATCCTGGACGAATCCGGCTATACGGATTTCTGGCAGAAGGATCGGTCGGCCGAGGCCGCGGGGCGTCTCGAGAACCTCAAGGAACTCGTCCGCTCCATGGAGGATTTCCCCGATCTCGTGTCGTTCCTGGAGCATATCTCGCTCGTCATGGATACGGAGGGTGCCAATACGGGCGAGCGGGTCTCCATCATGACCTTGCATGGCGCCAAGGGTCTCGAGTTCGAAACCGTGTTCCTGCCGGGCTGGGAAGAAGGGTTGTTCCCGCATCAGCGCGCGCTCGACGACAACGGCCGGGCGGGTCTCGAAGAGGAGCGACGGCTTGCCTATGTGGGCATCACGCGCGCCAAACGACGCGCCCGCATCCATTTTGCCACCAATCGCCGCATTCACGGCCTTTGGCAGACCACGATCCCGTCGCGCTTCCTCGACGAGCTTCCCGAGGAACACGTCGAGGTCAACGAAGGAGCCCAGGCCAAACGGCAGGGCGGCTACGGTCCATCGCGCTTCGACGCCATGCAGAGCTTTGGCTCGACCTATGCGACGCCGGGATGGCAGCGAGCGCAGCGCAACGGTGCCCAGGCCACCTCGGGGCAGACCCGCCTCCCCGGCGTGATCGAGGGCGAGCTCCTGGCGAAATCCACCGAGACGTCTCATTTCGCGGCCGGCGCCCGGGTCCTGCATCTGAAGTTCGGCCCCGGTACGGTGGCGGCCGTGGATGGCAACAAGCTGACGGTCGATTTCGATCGTGCCGGGCGCAAGATGGTTCTCGAAAGCTTCATCCACGCAGCGTAGGCGCCACACGACCTTCAAATTCGGCGTGGAGTGGCGTATTTCGGCGTGTGGCCGAGTGCCGATCGAGCGTCAGATGACCGATGAAGAGCGCGAACTGCTGCGACACCTGGCTTGGATCGTTCAAGCGCTCATGCTGGGGTCGACCGAAAACATGCATGTGAAATTCACGAGCGAAATGATCGCGGAGTGCAAGAACGTGATCGAGCGATCGGGCTTGTCCGCCCCGAAGGAGTTCTTCGCCGTCGCCGGCACCGACGACAGGTCTTGAGGCGCTCCGACGAAGACCGTGGCTCCGAACCGCAAGCGTTCCGCCGCCGGCCCGCGCTAGAACCTCAGTCCGGAGGCCACCAGGCACCGTCTTAGGTAGTCGTGCAGCGATGGATCCGCGTTGTCGACCCAGATGTAGTCCGAGTGATGATCGTCCATGTCCACGGCGAAGTCGCTCGATTGCGGGTACATCAGGAAGCAGGCGTTGATGCTGTGCACTTTCGTTCCGCCCGGCCCGTCGTCCAAGATCGTTCGGCCGTGTGGACGATTGGTCCGGCCGTGCAGAGGATCCCAACTTCGTCGCGGGTCTTCCTGATCGGTCAAGCGAGGATCGAGGCCATAGGGGCCCGGGTGGTTGCGTCCCAGCCCTACCGGCGGCCGAAGCCATCTGATCCGATCGCAACGCCGCGCCTGCAGCGACGAAGGCAGGGCGGTCATGCGAGCGACCACATGATTGTCGCGCTGCAGGCTCTTGCGGTGCTCATTGGGGGAGGTCGGTTCGCAACGAGACCTCCCCCAACAATCCACCGCGGTACTTTGCGGCGAATGCGCTGTCTTAGAACGTCAGGGTTGATGAAACGTTGACGACGTTCTGTTGCGTTGCAGAGCCGTTGTTCTCTTCGTCGTGACTTCGAAAAGCCTCGTGACCGTCGTGTCTCTGAGCCCGGGAGTGGACACACCGTCAGAAAACATCGAAAAGCTGAGGGTCGCCGTTAACGTTTACTGATGAAGTTGATCCGGGAGCTTGATGGTGTGAGCAGACCGATCCTGAGCACGCCATGCCCTCATCGAAGAGCCTGATCTCCGCCCAGATCGAAACCGCGCGCAAACTTGTCGCAAATCACCCGTTCGACGGGGAGGCGGCTTTGGCGATGCTGAGCGCGGTGCCGACCGATCTCGACCTGCAGATTCGCGGCAGCATCCGCCATGCTCAACACGTCATCGCCGACGCTTTCGACGAGAACAGCGCCCGTGTGGCCCTCGCTCGTTTCGCCTTGGCCAGGGTAGTTACGCTCCTGCAGCGGCACGTCTCGGCCGACAGCTGATTGCCGTCCCCGACATCGAACTGACGTTTCGACCTGCGTTCGCAGCCGATCGTCCCAAGCCGACCGAAAGGGCGAAAGCCTCGCAGCTGTCACGTCCCTCCTGTCCACAAGAGGACGCACCGCACGGCCGATCGCGCCGCCTCTCACGGCACGGCCCTATTTCCATGTATGATCCGTCGCAGCGGTTGGGCATGCTGGCTCAAGGCCACGATGAGACGACTTCGGCTATTTATAGCCAGATTGCTGGATTCGCTCGTGGAGGACCACCCGTCCGGGGTCCCGAGCTTCCGTGTATGCGTCGAGTTCGAGGAGACGGACTGCACCTTGCGTGGCTGTTACGCGGTCGGCCATTGCCGCCTGCACGGTGATCCTGACCTGTCGGTCGTCGCACGGGCGAAAGCGCCCTCCCCAGATAGCTCAGGCCATCGGGATGGATCGGCATGAGCGATGCGCCGCCGAGACGCAATGGCGCGACAGCTCGTCTGCTCTGACCTGGCCCAGGATCGGGGCTCCTCGGCGAGATCGCTCGATGGGTCGGACCGGGCTGCCGACCCGCGAACTCGACAGCCGACACGTGCTCGACGGTCTCGCATGGATGCTCCGGCAGACGAACTCCGTCCCGAACGCAGAGGTCCACGGCACGTAGCGGGCTCTCGAGCGCGCCCGATCGGAGACCGGACCTGAGCGAGCCTGCGGCAGCACCCCGCATCCCCGACGAAATGACTGCGTCCCATCTCTTCGTTCAATGAGACCGGCAAACGACGGAGAAGACATGCAAATTGGTGATGCGGTCCGTTTTCGTGTCGACGCGCCTCACCGCGACACGCTTGGACCTATGGCGGACGAGATCGGAACCGTGGTCGACGTTGCGCAAATCGACGGCGTCGAGACCCTGGTCGTCAAGTTCGGGGACATCGGCCCGATCGAAGCCGGCGTGCCGGCGACGGAGTTCGAGCCAGTCCCGCGGAACTCGTGACCTTCACTGTCGTGTGACCCACTTCGACCGAAGCGTCATGGTGGCCGTATAGACGACGACCCCAGCGTCGTTTCGGACCATGACTCGGACGTCGCGGCTACCATCACGGTTCAGCGCCGCTTGAGCGAACGACGTCAGAAGCGCCAAGGCTTCCTGTTGCGCGGCGTCTGGGCCGGACAACTCGTTTCCATCGCCATCGATGACTTCGCGCTGACCATCGTCGATGTCGAAATGATATCGAGGCATCAGATCCTCTACTATGAACCTGTGCCACAAGCGGCTTGATCGAAGCGTAGGTCCTGTGCGGCACCGCACGACATCCAGACGACCTCGCCCATGATGAACATCACTTATTTATCTTTTGTGATAATTAAGTCAAGGTGGATCAAGACTCCGGCGGGAGGGGGGCGGCGATGGAGATCGGTGACGCTGTGCGGTTCCGCGCCGACTCTCCTCGCCGACACGTTCTCGGTCCGGTGGGCCATCGGACCGGCATCGTGGTCGATGTGGCAGTGGTCGATGGCATCGAGACGCTCAGCGTCGTATTCGGCGACAACCTTCTGCTCGAGACCGACGTGCCGGTATCAAAGCTGGAGCTCGTCTCGTGTTCGCTGGAGTGACGACTGCCGCAGATCGGCTCGCTCTGGCCAACGGCCTTTCCCGTCGGCGAGCTAAGCGGCAGTGGCTCTGCCGACCGACCGGGGCCAGGTACCCCACCCTATGACCTCGGCCGCCCCGTCGATTCGATGCCGCACGAGGCGGCGTCCTCGACCCGCGGTATAATGTCTAGGGCTTACGGCCACGGTGTCGTGGTGCTGCCAGAGAGGATTGAACTCTCGACCTCTCCCT
>CAXUOD010000328.1:0-4330 GCA_964252585.1 uncultured Lichenihabitans sp.
GCAGCGCCGGCGCCGGCCCGATGCCGCGGCCCGCACGTCGCTGATCGTCATCGACCCCGAGCCCCGGGCGGTCGAGCGGGCGTTGCCGGCCGCATGATCTCCGCTCTCGACCTGATCGGCATCGCTGCCCGGCCGCCATCCTGGCCACGCTGGCGCTGTGCATCGTCCCTCGGCCGATGCCGTGAGCCCCACCCCGACCTGTTCGGCGAGGACGCCGATCCCGCGGCCTCGGCGCTCCATGATGCGCCCGGGGCTGCGGTTTCGGTCGGCACATGGGGTCGAGCCGACCACAGATCGGCTCGCGCGAACTGCGTCAGGTCGGCTTGTTCTTGCTGACACCCTCGGCGTGTTCCTTCTCGGCCTTGGCCGTCGTGGCGTGCGACGTGCCCTCAGAGCCGCCGTCCAGGTCGGCCGAGGCTGATGCCGCGGGCTTGATCTGCCCGTTGAGCTCCTTCGGGGACGGGGCCTTGCCGCCCTCCGTCACTGCTTCCGGCGGTGCGCTGCGGGCGCCTGATTGAGCTTTGGTCATCTGTCCTCCTCAAGCCGAGACAACTCGGGTCACGGGTGCCCTGTTGCCCGTCTTGTCGTCGCATGCTGCGAACGGAGCGGGCGAGGGCCGCGCTGGTGATGGCGCCCGGCGCGGGGCGCCATGGGTCAGGACGGTGGGTGGCAAGTTCATGCCGATCCGCAACGCCCTGATGGAGGCCGGGAGGGCGGCGGAGAACCGCGGCGCGCCGCTGCCCGTCGCGACGCTCGACCAGGCCGGCAACGCCGCGCCTGCCACGGCGGCGCTCGGCCTCTGCCGGCGCGCCTGCCGAAGCTCCAGGCCCCTCCGCTGGTGACGGACTCGGACGCTTCCAGGGCTCGACGCCGGTGATACGGTGGCCGGCCATCGTGCCGTCGTTCATCGTGTAGCATCGGCTACACGTCAGCCGCCACGTCCCTCGCCATCAGGGGTGAGGTGCGACTTGACCGAGGGGGCGATCGGTCGAAACAGCTGCGAGGTCAAGAGGACTCGTCGTCCCTCGGCACCAGCCGTCCCGGCTTCCCATCTCCCAGCAGATCCACGGTTTGCTCCGCTGCCTGAGCAGCCTTCGCCTTGGCCTCGAACTCGTTCGCCAGAGCGGTTAAACCCTCGATCGCTCGCTCATCGTTGATCGAGCGAATGAGGCGTCGGCATTGCCGCACCTTCTCAAGGTAGTATGACGCCTGACTCATGATTTCGCTTCCAAGTCACACGACGGGGGAGCGCACGCATCGCTCAGGCATCGACATCCGAGAACGTGGCCGACGATAGGGGCGTCGTAACATCCCGACGCGGGCGCGTCTCCAACACATGTTATGACCGGAAGGGAGGCTCGCTGCCGCGGTTTTCTCGAAGGTCGAAACATCTGGAAACATGCAGCCTCGGATCTATACAGGCAGCCTTTTATTCAACCAACGCCGGTCGGACCGTCGAGCACGCGCCGGATGCGACGCGCCAGTTCGAGGCGTCGGTACGGCTTCATGATGATCTCGAACTCGGAGCCGCCGGCATCGGTACGCTCGATCGAGGCCTCGGCGTAGCCGGTCGTCAGCAGGACCTTGACCTTCGGTTGCCGTTCGCGGGCCGCGCGCGCCAGCATCACACCGTTGATGCCGCCTGGCATGATGAGGTCGGTGAACAGGAGGTCGATGTGGCACTCACCGTCGAGCAGGGCGAGGGCCTGTTCGGGACCGTGGGCCGTGTGGACCGTGTAGCCGAAGTCCGACAGCAGCATACCTGCGGTCTCGGCCACGTCGGGACGGTCGTCGACGACCAGCACGGTCTCGGTGCCGTCGCGGTCGGCTGCACGGGGCGAGGATGGCGCCGCGACAGTGGATTGGTCGGTCGCTGGGAACAGCAGCGTCACGATCGTACCGCGTCCCACCACGGACTCGATCTCGACCGTTCCGCCGGATTGTTTGGCGAAGCCGTAAACCATGGCGAGGCCAAGCCCCGTGCCCTTGCCCTCCGGCTTCGTGGTGAAGAAGGGCTCGAGCACGCGGACGAGGATGTCCGGCGGCATGCCGACCCCGTCGTCGGCGACCGACACCGACACGTAGCGCCCCGGCGCCAAGTTGCGCCGCAGCGCTTGCTCGGCATCGGACAGGTGCAGGTTGGCGGTCGTGACCGTGATGGTGCCGCCTTCCGGCATGGCGTCTCGGGCATTGATCAGCACGTTGAGGAGGGCCACCTCGCCCTGCGTCGGGTCGATGCGGCAGTTCCACAGGTGGGGAGCGAAGGCCCGCCGCACGATGACGTGGCCACCGAGCGTTTGCTCCGCCATGTCGCTCATGGCGCCGAACAAGGTGTTGAGGTTGATGGGCCGCCCTTCGAGACGCTGCTTGCGGGCGAAAGCGAGAAGCTGATGGGTCAGCTTGCTGGCCCGGTCCGTCGCTTGGCGCAGGGCGTCACCCGCCCGATCCAGCCGGTCGATGCTCACCGGCTGGCCGCTGCGGCCCTTCTCGGCCAGGGCTTGGACGACATCGGTGTAACCCGAGATGACCTGCAGGAGATTGTTGAAGTCGTGGGCGATGCCGCCGGTAAGCTGGCCCAGCGCCTCCATCTTCTGCGCCTGATACAGTGCAAGCTCGGCGTCGCGCCGGCGCGCCCCCGCGCGCGGTGCGCCGAAGAAGGAGACGAGTTCGCCTGAACGGGCGAAAACCGGCCTGACGAACAGCGCGTTCCAGAAGCTCGATCCGTCCTTCCGGTAGTTCAGGATCTCGGTAGAGAACTGGCGGCGCTCGGCGACGGCCTGCCTGATCTCATTGACGGTGTCCCGATCGGTCTCCTGCCCTTGCAGGAAGCGACAGTTGGTGCCGACCAGCTCGTCGCGCGTGTAGCCCGTCATGCGCTGAAAGGCGTTGTTGGCGAAAATGATCGGGTTGTCGGGCTGGTAAGGGTCCGTGACGATCATCGGCATGCGCGTCGTCTCGACGGCCGCGAAGAATATGTCGTGGTGCTTGTCCTCGACGCCGGACGGGCCGCTCCCGGTCGTGGTGCTGGGCGGCCCGTATGTCGGCGGCTTCTCGGGGATGTTCACCATGGGAGTCGCTTTCCGACCGAGACAGCGATTCCCATCGGATTGGGCCGCTCAAGACAACAGCAACGCACAAGCTGCCGTCATGGTCGGCGACGGAGGCAGGGTGCGACTCCGAGGCAGGGCACGAGGGTCGCGGCCATGCCCTCGATGCGCTCCGCGGTGCGGGCGACGATCTGCTCGACCTCGGCCGGGCCGGCGAGCGCCATCCGCGGCGTGCGGCGGAGCTCGTCGGCGATCCGACGGAGGATGTCGCGAGCCTCGGCCGGGATGGGGTCGCCACGAGGCTCTCCGATCATGGCTGGCCGAACATCTCCATCTGGCCGGTGACGACGCGGAACTCGCACTCGCCATTCCGATTGGTCCTGTCCGGAGAAGCGCAGCGGTGGATTGAGTCCGGGACCGGCGCTCTTCGCGGTGGGAGAATCATCATGTCGAAGACATCACGCCTCGTGACCGCGGCTGCGGCCTGCCTGCTGACAGGCGGCGTCGTCATGGCCCAAACCGCCAGCCCCGCGGCCGGCACCAATGCCACGGGCATGAACGGCGCCGGGACGCCGGGGGCTGGTCTGGGAGGCGCCGGAACCGGCGGGACGGACCCGGCGGAGCCGGGCAAGGCGCCACCGATGGGGAGCGGCACGGGGACGACTGGCGGCACGACGAAGCCGGCTGATGCTTCCGCCGGGATGCGGCCCACCCCCGGCACGGGAACGAAGACCACCACGCCCTGACCGCCGGCAGCCGGGCGCGGCGCTGGCCGGGGTTGCGCGGTTCCGGATCACGTCGAACCTCCGGTCGTGCCGGCGCCAGCCTTCAGCTGTCCGGGGGCGTGATCCGAATGATCCAGATCAAGACGGGCAACAAGGCCGTGGTGCCGCTCCACCGCGCCCTCAAGCCGATCCTCTACGCTTCGCCGATCGGCACGCTGTACCTGCCTGAAACTGCGGCCGGCCGCCCGTTCAGAGTGGCAGGCTAGCGGCAACTGGCACCGGGTCCCGCAAACCCTCTGAGAATGGCGGTCCCGAAGGGATTCGAACCCCTGACCTTCGGTTTAGGAAACCGCTCTGATACCCGGACAGAGCCGGAAAAACAGCGACAAGCGGACCGCCAACCGCTTGTCCGGTCCTCTTGTTTGGGCCGAAATGTCCGCTAATGTCCCGGACACGGGGTAACAAGCCAAGACAGGCTAATCCTGTTACCCCGCTGACACCCCGGCGAGAGCCGCTGATTTTGCGGGCACCCACATGGCGAAGGCGCTCACGGTTAGG
>CAXUOD010000329.1:0-4269 GCA_964252585.1 uncultured Lichenihabitans sp.
AGGCCGGCATCTTTCACATCATCACGATCGCGGGCGTGCAGATGACGCTGGTGGCAGGACTGCTGTTCGGCCTCGTCAGGCGGCTGCTCGCTCTGAGCCCTGTGCTGGCACTGCGCACCCCCATCAAGAGCTGGGCCGCCGGGGTCGCGATCATCGGCGCGATCGCCTACGACATCGGGACCGGATCGCGCGTCGGAACCCAACGGGCCCTCTTCATGACCCTGATCATGCTGGGCGCCGTCCTGGCCGGTCGTCGGGCCTTGACGATGCGCAACCTCGCCTTCGCGGCGCTGGCCGTCATCGCGATCGAACCCGAGCAGATCGCCGGTGCGAGCTTTCAACTGTCCTTCGCGGCCGTGGCGGCTTTGATCGCCGTGCAGGAAGCGCGCTTGCGACGGGAACCCGAAGACCTCTTCGCTCCGGCAATCCCCCGGGCGCCGCCGTCGCGGCCCTGGGCCGGGCGGTTGCGGCGGGGCGGCACGAGCGTGCTGCACCTCTTCACCGCGACGCTCTGTGCCACGGCCGCGACGGCGTCCTTCATGGCGGCCGCCTTTCACGAGCTGAGCCCCTATGTGTTCATCGGCAATCCGCTGACCCTCGCGATGATCGAGGTCTTCGCTGTGCCGGGTGCGCTCCTCGGCACGCTGCTCTACCCGCTGGGTCTCGACGCTCCGGTGTGGCATTGGGTCGGGTGGGGCATCCGGTTCGTCATGGCAGTGGCCCGCCACCTCGCGGAGGCTCCAGCCGCGACGGTCCATTTCGCCGCTTTCGCGCCCTGGGCACTGCCGTGCCTTGCGATGGCGCTGCTGAGCGTCGTGATCTGGCAGACGGCCCTGCTGCGCTTGACCGCGGTCCCGTGGCTCGCGCTCGGCCTTCTCGGGGCCGTCTCCGGCCGCTCCGCCGATCTCGTCGTGGCGCCGACCGGCGAAGCCGTGGCGCTCCGAACCCCGGACGGAACGCTCGGGGTGCTCGGCAAAGCCGGAGGCTTCACGATCGAGCAGTGGCTGCGCGCCGACGGCGACGCGCGTGCCGCCCTCAAGGCATCGTTGCCGGTTCCCGGGAGCCGCTGCGATCGCCTGGCCTGCGTGTCGCCGGTTCCCGGCGGCGGGACCCTCTCCCTCGTGACGGACGCCGCGGCTTTCGCCGAGGACTGCCGCCGGGCCGACATCATCGTGACACCGCTCGTGGCACCGGCGCGTTGCGATGCCAGGCTGGTGATCGACCGCATCAGCCTCGAGACCAGCGGCGCGGTCATGCTCGAACGCAACGGCGAAGCCTGGTCGGTCTACGCCGCACGGGCCATCGGCGAGGACCGGCCCTGGTCGCCGGCCCCGCTCGTCCGGATGCCGCATCGGCGACCCGGCGCTGCGCCGACCATCGACGATCCGGCGTCGTTGCCGGCCGGCGATGCCGAACCCGTAAGGCTCCCTTAAGGGTCGTCGACCAGGGTCGAAGGAAGCAAGCTTCGGATCCGGTCTTTTTAAACCGCGCCCGAACCGCTACATTGGGTTCAGGTCCCGCGTCGTTCGCCGGTGGAAGTAAACTCGATGGCTGCCAGGAAACGTTTTCAGGTCGTGACCCTCACCGATGCCGCGGCGCATCGCGTGCAGGAGATCATGTCCAATGCCTCGAAGCCGCTGTTCGGCTTGAGGGTCGGGATCAAGAACGGCGGCTGCGCCGGGATGTCCTACACGATGGAGATGGCCGAGGCGCCCGCTGCGACCGACGAGGTCGTGGAGGACAAGGGTGTGCGCATCCTGATTGATCCCAAAGCGGTCCTGTTCCTGCTCGGCACCCAGATGGATTTCAAGGTCGACAAGCTGTCGTCCGGTTTCGTCTTCGAAAATCCCAATCAGACCTCGGCCTGCGGTTGCGGCGAAAGCGTCGCCATCACCCCGGCGCAGCCGGATGCCCTGGCGGGCGCCGCCTAGCCTGAACAGGCCGGAGGCCGGGTCAAACCACGCCCGGCCTCGGCTGGTGGTGCCCTGGAGCGTCCTTCGACAGGAGCTCTGCACCCGGCTCGGGACGACGCGCGCAGGATACTTGGCTTCTTCATGGGTGGTCGGCCCAAGGGCCGCCTCCCTGCACCACTTCACGCTGAGCCGGCCGGAGGCCGAGTCGAAGCACGCCTGGCTGGTTACGAAGCTGACTGACACAATCTAAAACGCCGTGCGGGAGCGGATGGCGGCTGCCAGTGTTCCTTCGTCGAGGTAGTCGAGTTCGCCGCCGACCGGGACGCCGTGGGCCAGTTTCGTGACCACGATGCCGAGATGGGACAGCAGATCCGTGACGTAATGGGCCGTGGTCTGGCCGTCGACCGTCGCATTGACGGCCAGGATGACCTCGCGGACGCCCCCCGACCCGACGCGGTCGACGAGGCTCGACAGATTGAGGTCTGCCGGGCCAACGCCGTCGAGGGGCGAGAGCGTCCCGCCGAGAACGTGATAACGGCCCTTGACGACGCCGGCGCGCTCGAGCGCCCAGAGATCGCCGACCGTCTCGACCACCACGAGTTGCGTCGCATCGCGCCGTTCATCGCGGCAAATGGAGCAGGGCGAAAGCGTGTCGACCGAGCCGCAAGCCTCGCAGGTCACGATGCGCTCACGGGCGACCGTCATGGCTTCGGCCAGCGGCGACAGGAGTTCCTCGCGCTTGCGCATCAGATGAAGCGCTGCGCGCCGGGCCGAGCGCGGGCCTAGCCCTGGCAGGCGCGCCAGAAGCTGGATCAGGCGTTCGATCTCGGGGCCGGCGACCCGTTCAGCCATTGCGGTTCCGACAGCCGGGTCAGAACGGCAGCTTGAAGCCGGGGGGAAGCGGGAGACCCGCCGTCACCGCCTTCATCTTCTCCTCGGTGAGCCGGTCGGCCTTGCCTCGCGCATCGGCATGGGCCGCGACCAGAAGGTCTTCCAGGATCTCCTTCTCATCGGCCTTGAGCAAGGAATCGTCGATCGCAACACCCTTCATCTGGCCCTTGGCGGTCAGTGTCACACGAACGAGGCCGCCGCCGGCCGCGCCCTCGACTTCGAGCGTTTCGAGCTCCTTTTGAATATCGGCGACTTTTCCCTGCAAGGCTTGCGCCTGCTTCATCAAGCCCATGATGTCGGCCATCGATCCCTCCCGTCCCGTTCACAATTCGTCGTCGAACCGATCTTCCCCGAGGCCCAAATCGCCGTAGCCGACCTCCTCGTCGCCCGCAGCCGTCACGGCCGCCGCGATCGGTTCCGGGGCGAGCGGCTCGAGCAGCGATCGCACCGAGACGATCTCGCTGCCCGGGAAGGTATCGAGCAAGAGGCGGACCGTCGGGTCGGCCGCGACACCGTCCTTCTCCTGGCGGGCCGCCGCATCCGCGGCTTCGCGCAGCGAAGGGGCGCCCCCGCCCGAAACCACCGCGACCATCCAACGCGTGCCGGTCCAGTCTGCGAGCCGGCGCATCAGATTGGCTGCGAGCTGCGGCGAACCGTCGGGTGCGAGTTCGAATTCGATCCGACCGTCTTCGAACCGGACGAGGCGGACATCGCGCTCGAGCGCGACCTTCAGCTGGATGTCGCGCCTAGCCTGGGCCAGCGCTACGACCTCCGCAAAAGACTGCAACCGGGGCACCGCCGCCTCCGCCGCGATTGGCGCGGCGCGGGCGAGGGCCGACGGGGCGGCCGGCCTGACGTCCGCAGGCTGCACCTGGCGGGTCTGCGACGGCAGTTCCAGGGCCGCGGCCGTCCCGCCGTGACCCATGGTCTGGCTGCGACCCGCGGGCCCCGGCGGCGGCAAAGCGTTCAGGGGAGGTGGTGCAGACGAGAGCGCGGGACCACTCGTCACGGCCGGAAGGGCTGCAAGCCGCTTCAGGGCTTCGTCCGGGGTCGGCAGGTCCGCCGCGCAGGCGAGCCGCACCAGCACCATGTCGGCCGCCGCGAGCGGACGCGGCGCATCCTTGATGTCGGCCAAACCCTTGAGCAGGAGCTGCCACGCCCGTGTCAGGACCGGCAGCGACAGGCCGGCCGCGAAAGCGGCGCCCCGGCGGCGCTCGTCCTCGGTCAGGCCCGGGTCCCTCGCGGCGTCCGGCACGAGCTTCAGGCGCGTGACGAGGTGAACGTAATCGGCGAGGTCCGAGATGACGTGGCCGGGGTCGGCACCGCTGTCGTGCAGGAGCTTCAGCCCCGTCATGGCCTCGGGCAACCGGCCCCGCATCACGGCCTCGAAAAGGTCGATGACCCGCGCCCGATCCGCCAGGCCCAGCATGGCCCGTACGCTCTCGGCGAGAACGTGGGGGCGGCC
>CAXUOD010000330.1:0-4180 GCA_964252585.1 uncultured Lichenihabitans sp.
ACGCCCTGCAGGAACTCCGGCAGGCCCAGACGAGCCTCGTGTCCCTGCAGGGCGGACTGGCCGGGACGGCGGCCGCGATCGAGGCCGCCGAAGCCCAGATCAGCAAGACCGTCGAGGGCTTCATCGCCGACAATGCGGACGCCCGGGAACTCGCCCAGAAGAAGGTCGGCGACCTCGTCGAGCAGGTCGAGAAGGCGCGGGTGGACCTCGCCGACATGACGCTCACGGCCCCGACGTCGGGCACCGTCCAGGCCATGGCCGTGACCACCCTCGGCCAGGTCGTGACGACCGGCCAGGAACTTCTGACGGTCGTGCCGGACGATACGCCGCTCGAGATCGAGGCCTACATCCTCAACCAGGATGCCGGCTTCGTGAAGGAGGGCCAGCGCGCCGTCATCAAGGTCGATGCGCTGCCGTTCACGCGCTACGGCACGATCGAAGGGCGCGTGACCTATGTGGCGCGCGACGCGATCCCGGGGCTCGACGCGGCCCAGCAGCAATCCGACCCCTCGCGCGCGCCGTCGGGCAGCCTGTCCAACACCTCGGCCGCGCAGCGCACCCAGGACCTCGTCTTCCCGATCAGGATCAGGCCGTCCGCCCTCACGCTCGACGTCGACGGGCGGCCCGCCCCGATCTCGCCCGGCATGACGGTGAACGTCGAGGTCCAGACCGAGACGCGCAGACTCATCGACTACCTCCTGTCCCCCATCGAGGAGATCGGCTCGACCGCCCTGCGGGAGCGATGAAGGGCGGCCCGCGCCCCTGCCCTTGTCGAGCCGGGCCGAAGCGGCTTTAAATCGGGGCCGGATCGACAAGCAACAGTGACAGGCCATGACCGCCCTTATCCTCGACGCCACCACCACCCTGCCGCGCGACGGAACCGAAGGGGCGCTCGCAGGACGGGTCTGGCGGCCAAACATCGGCGGCCCGGCCGTCGTGGCGATCAGGCCCGAGGGCGTCTTCGACATCACGGCGCGGTTCCCTACCATGCGCGACCTCTGCGAGGCGCCGGAACCCGCCGAAGCCCTGCTGCTCGCCAAGGGCGATCGGATCGGATCGCTCGACGACATCCTGCGCAACACGCCCGAAGAGGCGCGCGACCCGTCAAGTCCCTGGCTGCTGGCGCCGATCGACCTCCAGGCCATCAAGGCGGCCGGCGTCACCTTCGCGATCTCCATGCTGGAGCGCGTCATCGAGGAGCGGGCGCGGGGCGATCTCGGGGCCGCGGCCGGCATCCGGGCCGAGATCACCCGGCTCGTCGGGGAAGACTTCTCGAAGCTGAAGCCGGGCTCGCCCGAGGCCATGCACCTCAAATCCGTGCTGATCGCGCAAGGCGCCTGGTCGCAATACCTCGAAGTCGGGATCGGGCCCGATGCCGAGATCTTCACCAAGGCCCCCGCCATGGCGGCGGTGGGCGCGGGTGCCGATGCCGGGCTTCACCCGGCCTCGTCGTGGAACAACCCGGAACCCGAGGTGGTGCTGGCGGTCGCCTCGAACGGCCGCATCGTTGGCGCCACGCTCGGCAACGACGTCAACCTCCGCGACGTCGAGGGGCGGTCGGCCCTGCTGCTCGGCAAGGCCAAGGACAACAACGCGAGCTGCGCCATCGGTCCTTTCCTGCGCTTCTTCGATGCGAGCTTCTCGCTCGACCACGTCCGGCGCATGGAGGTGGCCCTGACCGTCGAAGGCCTCGACGGCTATCGGCTCGACGGCGCGTCGTCGCTGTCCAAGATCAGCCGCGACCCGGCAGACCTCGTGGCCCAGATGATCAACCCGAACCATCAATACCCGGACGGCGCCGTGCTGTTCCTCGGGACGCTGTTCGCGCCCGTCGAGGATCGCGACGCCCCGGGCCAGGGGTTCACCCACAAGATCGGAGACGTCGTGACGGTGGCGTCGCCCGAACTCGGAAGCCTGACGAACCGGATGCGGCTCTGCGCCGATTGCGCGCCCTGGACCTATGGCGCGAGCCACCTGATGCGGCATCTGGCGCAGCGGGGTGTGTTATAGGCTCGTCCTTCGACCTAGACGCAGATCGGCAACGGCCGCGCACAATCGGGAGGATCCATGGACGCCAAGACGCTCGTTCTCGTGTTCGGGCACGAAGCTCTCGTGGACCTCATACCGCGGGAAGAGACCACCTACGAGGCCGTGCTGGGCGGATCGCCCTTCAATACCGCGATCGGCCTGGGCCGTCTCGGGGTCCCGACCGGCATGACGGGCCAGGTGTCGACGGACAGCATGGGCGAGGCGCTGGCGTCCCAACTCGCGGAGGCCGGGGTCGATACCCGCTTCGTCTCGCGCTCGACCGCGCCTTCGCCGCTCGCCTTCGTGACGCGCGGCACGGCCGCCACGGGCGCGCGCTACAGCTTCTACCTTCGCGCGACCGCCTACGACACGCCCTCGACCCTGCCGTCCGACTGGCCCGATCACGCCCGTCATCTCCACATCGGTTCGTTCTCGGCCACGGACGGGGCGCTCGGGGCTGCGGCCCTCGCGGCGCTGAAGCTGGCCGGCGGCCGGGCCACCACCAGCTACGATCCCAACATCCGGCCCTTCGTGGTGCCGCCCCGCGCCGAAACCGTTCCCCTGGTGGAAGAGCGCGTGGCGCTGTCGACCTACGTCAAGGCCTCCGAGGAAGACTTCGACTGGCTCTACCCTGGGACGCCGCCGTCCGATGCCGCGGCCCGCTGGGCCGGCATCGGTCCGCGCCTCGTGGTCATGACGCGGGGTGGTGGCGGCGCCGAGGCCTTCTTTCGCGGGGAACGCCTCGTGCAGCCGGCGCCCACCATCGACGTCGTCGACACGGTCGGGGCCGGCGACAGCTTCATGTCGGGTCTGCTCGCCGCGATGGCGGATTCAGGCGCGCTGGGGGCCGGCGCAACGGTGCCGAGCGAAACCGAGATCGGACGCTGGCTGATCTTCGCCATCGCGGCCGCAGCCATCACCTGCACGCGGCAAGGCGCCCAACCGCCGACGCGCGTGGAGCTCGACAAGGTCCTCGGTCTTACGCCGGACCGCGACGGCGCCTGAGGCGCATGCGGCGACGGCGTTCTGATCATTGGCTCTTCCGAGCGCCGCGCCGTCGGTGGCAGGTCGAAGCAGCCGTTCGGCTACGGCGCCGTCGCGCCTGCCTGCCTTCTACGGAGGAGACGACGAAAAGGCGAGTTGAATCGAATTTCTATCTCTGATGTAAAAAGCTGTTAGGCGGGGTATGGGATGTTCTCTCCGTGAGCCGTTCGATCGGCGTTGTTCTGAGAGCGTCTCGTCGTGGAAAGTTCGCCGAAGCCGCACCATGCCTCAAGGCCCAAGGGCGAGTCTCGGACGCAGATCGCCCGTTCCGAGCCGAGAGTTCGCACACACCTGAGGGCAGGTCAGATCCTCGATCTACGACGCAATGTCCTGGCCGAATGCCTCATCGTCGACATATCGCTGCATGGCGCGCGTTTGAAATTGCAGGCGCAGATCGCTACGCCGCCTAAGCTGCTCCTGGTTTATGACGAGCGATCGAAAGGGCTCTTCGATGCTGAAGTGCGTTGGCATCGCAACAATGAAATCGGACTTTTCATCAAGAACGGCACGCTGAACCTGGTCCAGCGCTAGGAATTCACTACGCCTCGAACCGCGCCTGGGACCTCCGCGCCGTTCCGATGAAGCGCTGCCTGCATCTCCCGCCGCGCCAAGCCACTTAAGGCCTCGGCTTTGCCGGACTGAGCTTCTCCTGCGGCACCGACCTGCCCGCACGTAACTTCCTTTCCGAGCCGATGCCGCGAACGGCCGTTCGGCCACGGCTCCTCACGACCTCTACCGGGTCGCGGTGACAAGGCCTTATGACGCAGAGCGCCGATGGCCGCGCCATTGCACTCCCTGCGCCTTTGTGTTTTTGAAGGCCTGCTTGTGTCCGGCGCTCCGGGGTCGACCGGAACCGGCGCTGAGGAGCGGCGACATTGATGCGAAAGATCGGTTGGGTTCGGGCCTTGTCGGCAGCGCCCGCGGCGCTGCTCGCTCTTGGCCATGCGGCTTCGGCCAACGGCATCGGGCATCCGGATCCCGACCAGATCGGCTTTCAGGTTGGCGTGACCGAGATCGCCCGCGACATACACGATTTCTACAACTACGAACTGTTCCCGATCATCACGGTGATCAGCCTGTTCGTCATGGTGCTGCTCGGCATCTGCAT